>SUWY01000004.1 GCA_015061245.1 Bacteroidales bacterium | reverse complement strand
ATTTATAAGGTTTGTAACTCCGAATTTTCGGTTGAGGGTGAAATAGGGCGAAAGAATATTGCGTAACGATGATAAACAGAGATAAATGGTTTAATCACTATACACAAAAAAAGCACTCAAAGTGAGCAGCTTTTGGTAAAATGTTTTATCATCGTTTGTTATTGGTATGCAATTCTACTTGCCGATGCAGAATGTCAAAGTTATTGATAATAAAAGTTTTACAAAGTTGAGGCTCAAATACGGCCCAAATATTTGATAAACAGTGATAAACGATGATAGCTGATGATAAATAGATTGCAATAGGTGCAAACTTTGCGAAGTTGATTAGGACAAGCAAGTAGCTGCCAACCAAAAAACGAAAATACTCCTACTCTATTAATAGTCTAACTATTAAACCGCAAGCAAATGAGAAGGAGTAAATTCAAAAGGCCGTGCAAGGTACTTATTTTCAATGGTGCAAGGGTGTTGGTGGCGATTGTTCGGTCGTTGCATTGTGCCGCTGAATTGACTCACGAAAACACATCGGCTATACACAATTGTTGCACAGGCAAATCGGTCCGATCGGGGGCATATTATTACCGCCAACTGCACCCTGACATCCTATTGGAGATGGACGATTTGGACAAACTAACACTGAAAGAGTATGACGACTTGTGTGGCATCAAACGAAAGTACATCTCCACACGGAAGATGGCACATATTCGTCAGAGGGTGGCTGCAAAGCGAAAATTGGCGGTAAATGACTAATTATAATGCTGACTATTACCCATTCGGACATGGTGAGTTTTTGTATTATTTAATTTGCATAATTCAAAATGAATAATTATATTTGCCAATAAAATTCGTGGTATTATGGCAAAAGTTAAGAATCCTTTTATTGTTACGGGTAAGATTGAGCCTGAGTATTTTTGCGACAGAGTAAATGAGTCTGCTCGTTTGATTAAATCAATCACCAATGGGAATAATCTTGTTGTTATATCACCTCGCCGTATGGGCAAGACTGGACTTATTCAGTTTTGCTACGACAAACCTGAAATCGCTAACGAGTACTATACATTCTTTATAGACATACTCCACACATCGAGTCTTCGAGAGTTTACATACCTGCTCGGTCGCACTATCTATGACACTTTGCTCCCACGCAGTCATAAGATGGCCAACCTATTTATACAGACCATCAAATCGATAAATGGCAAATTTGGTTTTGATCCTATAACCAACTTGCCGACATTAAATTTAGAGTTGGGAGATATTGAGAAACCTGAATATACATTGGAGGAGATATTCCGCTACTTGGCGAATGCCGACAAACCTTGTATAGTGGCTATTGATGAGTTTCAACAGATTGCCAAGTATCCTGAAAAGAATATCGAGGCTCTGCTGCGTACACATATTCAGAAACTCAAAAATAGCAACTTCATCTTTGCTGGTAGCGAGCGTCATATGATGCAGGAGATGTTTACATCCTCGGCTCGTCCATTCTATAATAGTGCTGACATTTTAGAGTTGAGAGCGATTGTCCCTGAGATATATGTACCATTTGTTATGGAGCATTTTGAGAGACGAAATAAGTATATCTCTGCAGAAAATGTCAAGTGGGTGTATGACCTATTCAAAGGACACACATACTACATCCAGCGAACTTTTAATGAGTCCTTTGCAGATACAACCGACAATGAGGAGTGTACACGAGAGATTATAGATGGTGCAATCGCTAATATGGTAGCATATAACGATACCATATTCCGAGAAATTCTATCGAACATTCCTGAAAAACAGAAGGCTCTGCTATATGCTATTGCCAAAGATGGAGAGGCAACACAAATTACATCAGCGCAATTTATCAAGCGACACGCTCTTTCGTCAGCAAGCTCTGTTCAGGCGGCCATTAAGAAACTTTTGGAGCGAGATATTGTTACTGAAATCAATAAGGTTTATTCGGTAACTGACAAGCTGTTCGCAATGTGGATAAATAGAATGCTTAATTAAATATAGAGTGATTTTACTAAGAAGAGGCTGTCTAACAAAGAATAATGTTAGGCAGCCTCTTTGCTTGATTTTGTCCTCAAAACTTTTGGACTTTGAGCGGAAAACGAGGCTCGAGCCCGCTTCGCGGCCTGACGCGCTTTGGTCTATGGGTCGCGAGTTCGAGCCAAAAATTTCAGACAAAAAAAAAAGAGCCAGATTTCTCTGACTCTTTCTCTAACGAGCGGAAAACGAGGCTCGAGCCCGCTTCGCGGCCTGACGCGCTTTGGTCTATGGGTCGCGAGTTCGAGCCAAAAATTTCACACAAAAAAAAGAGCCAGATTTCTCTGACTCTTTCTCTAACGAGCGGAAAACGAGGCTCGAACTCGCGACCCCAACCTTGGCAAGGTTGTGCTCTACCAACTGAGCTATTTCCGCAATAAAAAATCTTAAGAACTACTGGAGCGGAAAACGAGGCTCGAACTCGCGACCCCAACCTTGGCAAGGTTGTGCTCTACCAACTGAGCTATTTCCGCGTTTATTTCATAAACTCGGCATTCTCGGCTACGCTCGGCATAATCAAGCAAGCTTGCTTCTGCTCTCACTTGCACGAGAATTCCGCATCTATTTTGTAGCGGGGGCCCGACTCGAACGGACGACCTTTAGGTTATGAGCCTAACGAGCTACCAACTGCTCCACCCCGCGATTGCGATTGCAAAATTAGACAATATATTTGAAACTCCAAACTTTTTCAAGACTTTTTTTCGTAATATTTTTCCTGCCAAAACACCACAAAACATAAAGCCTACAGTATCAGACACTTTACAATATCACTCAACGACCAACTCTCTTCGTCCGTCTGGCAACTCGGTAAAGCGACACTCGGTAATATCCTCAGGAAGATACTCTCCAAGCAACTCCGGCCACTCCATAAAGCATCGACAACCGCTATAAAAATACTCCTCGCATCCAAAATCCAAGGCCTCGCTCGGCTCCTTTAAGCGATAAAAATCGAAGTGGTATATGGAATCGCCATCGGCCAACATATACTCGTTTACAATTGCAAATGTGGGCGAGGTTACATCATCAACACTACCGAGACACTCAGCTACAGCCTTTACAAAGGTTGTTTTACCAACTCCCATTGAACCACGAAGAGCAAAGAGAGATTTGCCCTGAGTATAATCAATAAACTCCCGGGCAACTCTCTTTATATCGTCGAGTCCATTTATAGTCCAACTCTTCATATAGCACTACTTCTTAACTCTTACTCTGTGAGTCTCTTCAACTCCGCCCTCAATGCGATTAACCAAACTGATTGCCAAGTGCGCAAAAGCATTACCGGTTATTGAGTTGATATCGTCGGCAACAGGATGTCCCGCATCGCCTCCATCGCAAATTGACTGAACAATTGGAATTTGTCCCAACAACTGAATACCACGCTCCTTTGCCAACTCCGCACAACCCTCTTTACCAAAAATGTAATAGCGATTTTCAGGAAGTTCCGCAGGGGTAAACCATGCCATATTCTCTACCAATCCCAACACAGGAACAGAGATTCCCGGAGACTCAAACATATTGATTCCCTTGATTGCATCGGCCAAAGCAACCTTCTGTGGAGTACTTACCACAACAGCACCTGTCAATGCTACAGTTTGCACCAAAGTCAAGTGAATGTCACTTGTTCCCGGTGGCAAATCAATCAACAAGAAATCCAACTCTCCCCAATGTCCCTGCTCAAGAAGCTGCTTCAACGCTCCCGATGCCATAGGGCCACGCCATACTGTCGCTGAAGCAGGATCAACAAAGAATCCAATAGAGAGCAACTTCACTCCGTATGCCTCGATTGGCTCTATAAGTTCCTTACCATCCACCTCAACCATGTATGGACGACCATCTTCGCATCCAAACATCTTTGGAATTGACGGACCATATATATCGGCATCTACAAGTCCTACCTTATAACCCTGCTTTGCCAAAGCAACTGCCAGGTTTGCAGATACAGTTGACTTTCCTACTCCACCTTTACCCGACGAGATTGCAATAATATTCTTTACATTCTCAAGCGACTCCGGGCGCTCCATATCTTGTGCATAAAGAACAGAAACCGATACCGAATAACCGGCCTCGCCCAATACTGCACTACATTTGTTTACAATACTCTTCTCGAATGGATCGCCCTTCTTTGGGAATACCAATTTTAAGGCAACACCACTCTCGTCAACCTTTATATTTTTCACCATATCGAGCTGAACAACGCTCTTAGGCGAACCCGGGTATTTGACTCCGGCCAAAATCTCCCTTATCTGTTTAACACTCTCTTGATAATCCATCACCTTATCATTTTCAACTCTTTACGCAAAGTCTTATAATCAGGACATACACTCTCTACCAAACTCCAGAATTGATCCGAGTGGTTCCTGACTTTTGTATGACACAACTCATGAAGAATGACATAATCAATCACCTCATTGCGCGTCAACATCAACCTTACATTCAGACTAATATTATTTTCCGCAGAACAACTTCCCCAATTTGTAGAGTTGTTACGAAAACTCAACTTTCTATATTTAAATCCGTAGCGCTCAGCAAGTTCCTTCACACGCATAGGCAACAACTCCTGACACTCAAGTTTCATCACCTTTGCAATAAAATCGGTAACAACCTTATTCAGAACCTCCTGTTTTACGAGCGAGGGCACATAGAGTTTAATCTCGCGACCAACTTTTCGACTTGCGAATCCTGCCCCGGTATGCTCTACCAGTTCTACGGAGTACAATCTGGTTTTTATCTTATCGCCTATAGAGTATTGTTTCTCTAGTTTCTGCGCCTCAAATTTCTCCAGATTATTATCAATCCACTCAATATGTTTCTTGATAAAATCGGTTACTTGCGAGGCAGAATATCCCAAAGGAACATTGACCCATACACCCTTACCGGGAGCCATTCTTAAAGATAGATTGCGATACTTTCTACCCAACCTAACCTCAATCTTATGGCCTTGAACCTCAATAAACTCCATAGACAATCAACGAAACGAGGGCGACCGGAAAAGCCACCCTCTTATTCCATTAAGCGTAATACCGCAAGGTTAAGCCTTTACTAACTCGCTCAACTTAGCGAAGCACTCATCGGTCTTAGCCATCATATCACGACCGATAGTTGTATAGAAAGCCTTCTTCTCAGCCTTTGCAACTCTCTTTCCGTCAGCGATACGAGCGCGGATATCATTTCTGTAAGAGATAATATCGTTTACCAACTCAGATACCTCGTCATCATGTCTCTGTGCATAGATTGCATAGTTGATGCAGTCAGAAATTACTGCGCTTGCCAAACAATCTACATCCTTCTTCAAACCTTTAATACTTGCCATTTCTATTTAATTTTTAAAAGTTTCTACTTCTATCTATTTTCAAACCCCAAAAATAGGGATTCAATTTCATCTACACAAATTTTTTAAAGCTTATTTGCTTTGGTCTGCAAAAGCAAATCAACCAAAACCATAGCTGTCATAGCCTCGACAACCGGTACCGCACGAGGTACAACACAAGGATCGTGTCTTCCATGGGCAGTAAAGAGGATAGCATTACCATCAGAATCCACACTCTTCTGCTCCCGGGCAATTGTCGCCACAGGCTTAAATGCAACTCTGAAGTAGATATCCTCGCCATTAGTCACTCCACCTTGAATACCGCCTGAACGGTTTGTTTCTGTTCCAACTATGCCATCTTTAACAACAAAAGCATCGTTGTGCTCACTACCGCGCATTGCAGCAGCCCCAAAACCCATGCCATATTCAAATCCCTTCGCAGCGTTTATACTCAACATAGCATGAGCCAAAAGTGCTTGACATCGATCAAAAACCGGCTCTCCAAGTCCAACAGGAACTCCTTGAACTACACACTTTACAACACCACCAACACTATCGCACTCACCTCTAACCTGCTCTATTATAGCAACCATCTCATCCGACTTCTCAGAATCGGGACATCGCACAATACTCTGCTCTATCTTCTCAAACAAAGGAACTAAGCCATTGTCATTCCATACAACACTACCTATCTGAGTAGTATAGGCAGTTATTGATATTCCATAAGTTGCCAATATCTGCTTTGCCACAGCTCCACCAACAACCCTGGCAATATGTTCACGCGCAGAAGAGCGACCTCCACCACGATAATCACGAATACCATACTTGGTACTCCATGTATAGTCGGCATGCGACGGGCGATAAGTTGATTTTATGTTTGAGTAATCTTTACTCTTTTGGTTCTCGTTTCTAACAACAAATGCAATAGGCATACCGGTAGTAACTCCTTCAAAAACTCCTGAAAGAATCTCAACCTTGTCAGCCTCGTTCCTGGGAGTTGCAATCTTGGATTGTCCAGGACGACGGCGATTAAGCTCCGCCTGAATAGCCTGCACATCCAACAGTAAACCTGCAGGACAGCCATCAATAACACCACCTACAGCTTCACCATGTGACTCTCCGAAACCTGTCAGAGTAAACAACTTACCAAAAGAGTTTCCTGCCATAATCCAATTCAATTAATGTCCGCAGCAACCTCCGCAATCATCACCGCAATCAGAGTGATCATGACCGCATCCGCCACTACAACCGCCACAGTTTCCACCACAAGAGTGCTTATGAAGAGCAGCTAACTCCTCCTCGGTTGCAGGACGCACATCAATAATCTTTCCTGAGAAATACAAATCCTTTCCAGCCAATGGGTGGTTGAAATCCATTACAATGGCACTATCCTTAACCTCAACAATTTTACCCATCAAGTGGCGTCCCATACTATCGGCCATAGGAATCTCACTACCCACAACCAAATCACTATCCTCAAGAGAAGAGAAAATCTCCTTCTCCAACTCAACTACCATCTCCTCATTTCTCTCACCGTAAGCACTCTCAGCGACAATCTTAAATGAGTACTCATCACCGGCCTTCTTTAACAAAATATTTGCCTCAAAAAGAGGTAATGTCTGCTGATGACCAGATACAAATACCAATGGTTGCTCCTCAGGAGTTGCCTCAACTACAGGTCCATCCTGCTCTGTTCTTAAAGTATAACTTAATGTTATAACGTTATCAGGTTGAATCATAATTCTACTATCTAATTACTTTTATCAATTTGAAAGCACAAAAATAGCAATAAAATAGTGAAAAGCGAAATTTTAACTATCTTTGTAATCTAAGGAAATTTTTTAAGAGTAATCACAAAACTGACGGATATGAAAAAGATTATCAGTTTACTTACACTTGCAATTACAAGTGGAGTAATGACATTCAGCAGCGTAGCGCAATCAACACAAAAGATTGGCTTGTTAGAGAAACCTGTCCCTGTCTCTACTGTCGATGACATAGAGGGGTTTTACGGTGAACGAATTGACTTGAATCGTAATCGTTACCTCAAGGATTTTCCTATTGATCAATATGTTGACTTTATTGTGAAACGCCAGCATACAGAATGGACCTGGACACAGGCAGAGCAACACGGAAAGTGGATTGAGTCTGCATATCTATCTGCTATTCAGGGCGAGGACTCGGAGTTGATGAAGAAAGCTCAAGAGATTCTTGCAAAGATGATTAACTCTCAAGAACCAAGTGGCTATGTTGGAGCAACTGCAGCAAGTTACCGTTCAGAATCTAGACCAACAAGAGGCATGGACGCATATGAATTGTACTTTGTATTCCACGCCTTCATGACTGTCTATGAAGAGACCGGCAATACCGACGCACTTAAGGCAGCAGAGAAGCTTGCCGACTACTATTTGGCACACTTCGGTCCCGGGAAGTGCGAATTCTGGCCATCAAACCTAAGAGCGCCCGAGAACAGACACAAGGTGTTGGCAGGATACTCTGATTTTGCAGGACACTCTGTTCACTACTCATGGGAGGGCTCACTACTCTGCGACCCTGTTGCACGCCTATACGAGATAACCAAAAAGAAAAAATATCTGGATTGGAGCTTATGGGTTGTCAACAACATTGACAAATGGAGCGGATGGGATTCATACTCTCGTTTGGACTCGGTGGCTGATGGAAATTTAGGAGTTGATAAGTTGCAACCATACGTACACTCACACACATTCCACATGAATTTCTTAGGATTCCTTCGCTTATATAGAATCACAGGCGACCAATCTTATTTGAGAAAAGTAAAGGGTGCATGGAACGATATTTACAATCGCCAAATGTATATTACCGGAGGTGTAAGTGTTGCAGAGCACTATGAGCACGGCCATGTTAAACCTCTATCAGGAAATATTGTTGAGACCTGTGCAACAATGTCTTGGATGCAGCTTACTCAAGATTTGCTTGAACTTACTGCCGACACAAAATATGCCGATGCAATGGAGCGACTAATGATTAACCATGTCTTTGCCGCACAAGATGCTCACACCGGTGTATGCCGTTATCACACTGCTCCTAACGGAAGTAAACCCGACGGATATTTCCACGGTCCTGACTGCTGTACCGCCAGCGGCCACAGAATAATCTCACTTTTGCCAACATTCTTATATGCAGAGAATGGCAAAGAGTTCTACATCAACCAATATTTGTCATCAAAATACAACGGAACTGACTTTGCGTTCCATATTACAGGAAACTACCCTGAATCAGAGAATATCTGCATCGATGTAACCTCGCCAAAAACAATTACGAAGAGCTTGAATTTAAGAATTCCTGCATGGTGTAAGGCTCCACAGGTTAAATTAAACGGGAAAGAGGTTGAGAATGTTAAACCCGGAGAGTATTTGACACTCAATAAGAAGTGGCAAAAAGGCGATAAAATTGAGATATACTTCCCAATGGAGGAGAAGTGGATTATGCGCGAAAACCACAGCAAATATAACTCATACACCCTACCGGGCGGCGAGATTATGTATACCGAAGAGCCAACAACAGAAATTCCATACGCATTCGCACGTGGACCTATGATTTACTCTGTCGATATGGTTTGGAACGGCCATTTGAACAACGACGATTTGAATTTGGAGCGTGATATTCGCATTGACATAAACAAAGTTCCCGAAAAGTGCGCTAAACCATCGCAGAATATTCTTGGTCCGGTTTACCAAACAAGCGCATACTATAAGGGTTCCGAGGTTAAGGTAATACTTACCCCATTTACTAATATTGGCCAGTGGTATCGCGACAACCAGAGCATGCCTCAACCATGGAGCGATATGTTCAGCTACGGAATTTGGCTATATCCAAATAAATAAGGGCAACACCTCGAATTTTATTGTGTTAACACTTCGTAAAAACAATGAAATTTGGTAATTTCGCACCAATTTAGAAAAACACAAATGAGGTACTACGATTTTATCATTGTCGGAAGCGGATTGGCAGGTCTTTACGCAGCGCACGAGGCGGCTAAGCACGGTCGTGTTGCACTACTGACAAAAACGGTGCTCACCGAGAGTAACTCCTACTTTGCCCAAGGCGGAATTGCAGCAGTTACCGATGAAGAGGATGCACCATCGTACCATTTCGATGATACAATTATTGCCGGGCGAGGTTTGTGCGATTACCCCGCAGTAAACATTCTTGTAAACGAGGGTCCCGCACGAATCAAGGAGCTGATTGCAGAGGGCATGCGTTTTGACATGCAAAACGGCAGTTTGGCACTTGGACTGGAGGGAGGTCATCACCACCACAGAATTCTTCATGCGGGTGGCGATGCAACAGGCAGAATGGTGTCGCTATTCATGATTGAGAAGGTAAAAAACGATCCCTACATCGAGATCTTTGAAAACCACTCAATTATTGGATTGCTTACCGAAAACAACCACTGTTATGGAGTTCGAGGCTGGAATGAAACCACATGTTCAGAAGAGTTATTCTTCGGAACAAACACATTCCTGACAATGGGAGGAACTTCGGCACTATACAAACGCACAACAAATCCACGTACCACAATTGGCGACGGATTAGCCCTCGCCTACAATGCAGGATGCGAGATTTGCGATATGGAGTTTATACAATTCCACCCATCGGCAATATACACCAAAGGCGAAGAGGCATTTTTGGTAAGCGAGGCTGTTCGTGGTGAAGGAGCACACCTATTGAACCACAAAGGTGAGAGATTCATGGTTCCAATCCACGAGTTGGCAGAACTTGCACCACGCGACATAGTAGCCCAATCAATCTTCCGCGAAATGCAAAAGAGCGGCGAAGAGCACATGTGGCTATCTTTGAAGCACCTGCCACCAACATTGGTAATGCACCGCTTCCCTACCATCTATGCAAAGTGCAAAGAGTTGGGAATAGATATGTGCGATAAGATTCCGGTTGCTCCGGCTGCACACTATACTGTAGGAGGAGTTAGAACCGACTGCGACGGACGTACCAACATTGAGAATCTGTTTGTATGCGGAGAGTTGGCATCGACCGGCATTATGGGAGCAAACCGATTGGCATCGAACTCCTTGATTGAGTGTTTGGTATTTGGTAAACGTGCAGTTAAAGCCGCCACACAGAACGTAGCACCACTTGACATTCCGGTATTCGCAACTGAGTACACAATCAATAAAGAGCACAGCAACGAATACAACATCTTGAAAGCAACGGTCTCTAGATTGATGACCGAAGTGGCAGGAATCATCAGAAACGAAGAGGGGCTTAAGGCAGGTTTAAGCGTACTAAATTCACTAAAAGCGCACTTCACCGATGATAAAGAGTACTACAACCTCATGTCACTCAACTTGATTTGTGTTGCAGAGTTGATTATGACCGGAGCATTGAACCGCAGGGAGAGTCGCGGAGGACACTATCGTGAGGATTACCCTGAAAGCAACGACAAATATTTGTGCCACACCATTCAACAGAAGGGCTGTGCACTAAGAGAGATAGCAATAGATACAACAGAAGAAGATAAAAAGAGTATGTTTGAGAATCAACTTATCGAGAAGCTAATTGATTTAGCAATTGAAGAGGATATCGCAACTGGCGACGTTACCACAGAATCAATTATCCCTGCTCAGCGCAGAGCTGCAGCAGAGTTAAAAATGAAAGCCGATGGAGTAATCTCTGGATTGGATGTAGCAAAACGAGTATACGACAGATTTGAGAGCGATGTTACCTGGATTCCATACGTTAAAGATGGTGACCATGTAAAGAAAGGCGACATTATTCTTCGCATTGAGGCAAGCTACAGAACACTACTTCTTGGCGAGCGTCTCTCTTTGAATATTCTTCAAAGAATGGGAGGAATTGCAACAGAGACATGGAAATATGTAAAGGAGCTTGAGGGTTACAACACTCAGTTACTTGACACCCGTAAAACAGCTCCCGGACTAAGAGTTTTGGATAAATTGGCTGTTAAGCAAGGAGGAGGAACAAACCACAGAATGGGATTGTTTGATATGTCAATGATTAAAGACAACCACATAAAGGCAGCCGGAGGAATAACAGCAGCAGTTAAGGCTGTTCGCTCAAAGATTCCTGCAAGTATTAAGATTGAGGTTGAGACAACAAATCTTGACGAGGTTCGCGAGGCATTGGCAGCAAAGGCAGATATCATCATGCTTGACAACATGAACAATGCAGAGATGACCGAGGCAGTAAAAATTATCAATGGTGCCGCAAAGACCGAGGCATCGGGCAACATGAGCATTCCTCGCTTGAAAGAGGTTGCTGAGTGCGGTGTTGACTTCATTAGCGTAGGCGCACTAACCCACTCTGTTACTGCACTTGACATTAGTATGAATTTTATTGATTAACTATATAAAACATGAAAGTATCATTAGGCTGGTTAAAAGAGTACATAGACATAGACTTAAATGTTGAGGAGGTCTGTCAAATCCTTACCCAGATAGGTTTGGAAGTTGGCGGCTATGAGAAATTCGAATCAATCAAAGGAGGTTTGAAGGGATTGGTAATAGGTAAGGTATTGACCTGCGTAGAGCATCCAAACTCAGACCACCTACACATAACGACAGTAGATTTGGGCGATGGCACACCTACACAGATTGTCTGCGGAGCTCCAAACGTAGCTGCAGGACAAACCGTAGTAGTTGCTACAGTCGGAACTACCCTTTACGATGGCGACGAGAGCTTTGAGATCAAGAAATCAAAGATTCGTGGAGTTGAGTCATTCGGAATGATTTGTGCCGAGGATGAGATTGGCGTTGGTTCAAGCCACGACGGAATCATTGTTCTACCAAATGATGTTCAGATAGGAATACCTGCATCCGAGTACTACAATGTAACATCGGACTACACCATCGAGATTGACATTACTCCAAACCGTATCGACGGAGCATCGGTAGTAGGAGTTGCACGTGACTTGGCAGCATATTTGAAGCAAAGTCGTGAGATTGACTACAAATTACCATCAATTGAAGAGTTCAAGGTTGATAACAACACCTCAAAGACAACAATCACAGTTGAGCGTCCTGAGGCTTGCCGCCGTTACTGCGGAATCAGCATTGAGGGAATCACCGTAAAGGAGTCTCCAGAGTGGTTGCAGACCCGTTTGAAATCAATTGGAGTACGTCCAATCAATAACATTGTCGATATTACAAACTTCATTCTGTTTGAGTTGGGACAACCTCTACACTCATTTGATAAAGATGAGATTATAGGAGATAAGGTTGTTGTAAAGAGTTTCCCTGCAGGAACTCCATTTGTAACACTTGACGGAGTTGAAAGAAAGCTTCATCAAGACGACCTTATGATTTGTAATGCCGAGGAGCCAATGTGTATTGCCGGAGTATTTGGAGGTTTGAAGAGCGGAATCAGCGAAAAAACAACCAACGTATTCCTTGAGAGCGCAAGCTTTGACCCAGTATTTGTAAGAAAGACTGCTCGCAGATTCGGTTTGAATACCGATGCATCGTTCCGTTTTGAACGTGGCACCGATCCAAACGCATGTATCTATGCTATCAAACGTGCAGCCTTGCTTATTAAAGAGATTGCCGGAGGTCAAATCACATCGGACATTATTGATATCTATCCAGAGCCAATGAAGGATTTTGAGGTAAAGGTTAAATATTCACACATTGACCGTTTGATTGGAAAGGCAATCGGACACGACACAATCAAGAACATCTTAACAGCATTAGAGATTAAGATTGTTAGCGAGGAGGGCGATGATTTGTTATTGAACGTACCACCCTACCGTGTCGATGTTACTCGCGAAGCTGATGTAATCGAGGATATTCTTCGTATCTACGGATTCAATAATGTTGAGGTACCAAATAAGGTTAACTCTACATTAAGCTACACAGAGAAACCGGATGCTTACAAATTGAGAGATATGATCTCGGATATGTTGGCTGCAAACGGCTTCAATGAGATTATGAACAACTCATTGACAAAGGCAAGCTACTTTGAAAACTTCGAGTGCTTTAACCCTGAGAGAACCGTAAAACTATTCAACCCACTTAGCTCAGACCTTGGCGCAATGCGTCAGAGCTTGCTATTCGGAGGTTTGGAGAGTATTGCATACAACATTAACCGCAAAAACGCAGACTTGCGTCTATTCGAATTCGGTAAGGAGTATACCTATAATAAGAAGGAGAATTGCGATAATCCACAAAAGCAGTACAAAGAGGAGGAGAAACTTGCAATCTTCATTACAGGTAACAAATCTCTTCTTTCATGGAATGGCAAAGAGGTTAAGAGCGACTTCTACAACTTGAAGGGATATTGCGAAATGGTAATGAAACGTTTGGGAATCAAGCAAGAGTCATTAAAAATATCAGACACTCAACTTGATATATTCAGCGAGGGACTAACCTATGCAGTTGGTCAACAAACCATTCTTCACTTCGGAGTATTAGCTAAGAAAGCTCTTAAACTTGCCGATGTTGAGCAACCAGTTTACTATGCAGAGTTCCAGTGGGAGAATATTCTAAAGCTTATGAAGAACCACAAGGTTACCTATACTCCAATGGCTAAGTTCCCAGCAGTAAAGCGAGACTTGGCTCTTCTATTGGACAAGAAGGTAACTTTCAAGGAGGTTAAGGATATTGCTCTTAGAACCGAGAAGGATATTCTTAAGGATGTAACACTCTTCGATGTTTACGAGGGAGAGAAACTTGGTGCAGACAAGAAGTCGTACGCTGTAAGCTTCACTCTGCTTGACGAGGAGAAGACCTTGACCGACAAGGTAATCGACAAGACAATGAACAAACTTATCGGAGCATACAAACACCAACTTGGAGCAGAGATAAGATAGAGAGAGAATTAGGAATTAGGAATTAGGAATTAGCGGTGCTGAAAATCAATTTCAGGACCGCTAATTTATTGTATTTGCTTAATAAATATTCCTTATTAGTAAAGGAGTGGGATTAGGAAGACACTCATTAGGAAGAGAATGATATTCATTGGCAAACCGACTTTTACAAAATCGGTAAATTTATATCCTCCAATACCCTGCACAATCAAGTTGGTCTGATAACCAATCGGTGTAGAGAAAGAGGCACTTGCAGCAACACAGATACAGATAAAGAATGGAGTTGGGTCAATTCCCAAATTACTACTGATACTTACAGCCAACGGAAACGACAAAGCCGCTGCTGCATTGTTGGTAATAAGCTCGGTAAATAGATTTGTAATCAAGTATAGAGCCGCCATAATAATGTATATTCCATTATCGCTATTTTTAGCGTGTTCTGCCAAATCAATGATATAACCACCAATCATATCAGCAAAACCACTATTAATCATAGCCTTACTTATTCCAAAAGCGCAGGCAATTGTAATAAGCACATCCCATGATATAAGTTTGGTATATTTTCTTGGACTGAACATTCCTGTCCACGCCATAATGACTGCTGTCACTGCAGCAAAGAAGAACATATCCAATTTGATTTTAAAGCCCATCTCCCGAACAAATGGCAACTCACCCACAGTAGCACCAATAATCATCAAGCAGGTCAATATAACTGCCAAATAACGTTTCTTCTTTCCTAACTGTGGCTCTGCTCCAACAACATTCAACATCCAAAAGACACGGCTCTCTCCCCATGTAGGGATAAATGTCTTATCGGCATCAAGAATTAAGGTATCCTGAGTAGTTAAAGGGGTGTTCATCCAATCATCCTTCATAATCTCACCACCTCGACGAACCGCACGTACATTAGCACCATAGTGTCTATAGAAATCAAACTCACGTAATGTTTTACCAAGACCGGGGAAACGGGTACTCAACATTGCCTCAACTCTAACATAATCGGGATTTGAGTTATCACTATTCTCAATATCGGCAACACGCTTGCTTGGCAACAAATATCTACTTACCATTATTAAGTAGAAGAGACCTGTCAAAGCTATAAAGATACCCACTCTACCCAATTCAAACATAGACAAAGGATGACCATTCTTCACAATACCCTCAGCAATTCCGTCAACTACCAAACCATTAACAACAAGATTCGTACTCGTACCGATCAAAGTACAAATTCCTCCTAATATGGTTGCGTAACTAAGTGGGATAAGGAATTTTGTAGGTGGAAGTTGCATCTTCTGTGCCCAGTTTTTAATCATCGGAGCAAAGATTACAACTACCGGTGTATTATTTAAAAAAGCAGAGACAAATGAGGTAATCGGCAAAAAGCTACACAATGCTTTAGTCAAAGAGACCTTCTCACCCGGTTTTGACTTAGGAAGCATTCTATAGGTTATACGCTCCAACACTCCGCTTAATCTTACTCCCTCCGATACCAAATATAGCAAGGCAACTGTAATCATCCCCTTATTTGAAAAACCCTCTAATGCCTCTTTAGGGGTCACAATTCCTGCTCCTAAAAAAAGTACGACCGCCGTAAACAAAATAAGTCCCGGGCGCAACTTATCGGTAATCAATGCCCATAGCATGAACACCAACACCGCTGCAACATATATAATACTGAAATTCATAATGGCACAAAATTACAAAAAAATAAGCAGACCGAATAAAAGTTCGGTCTGCTTTATGTAGAGATTTTAATATAATATCTAATCTATTAAATTCCCAATGATTGCTTAACAGCCTCAATCTTCTGAAGAGCAGCAGCATTAGCCTCGTCAAATGCCTTTGCACAACACATCTCACCCTTAACCTCGATATAGAACTTAATCTTAGGCTCGGTTCCTGATGGACGAACAGAGATCTTAGTTCCATCCTCGGTAAAGAATTGCAATGCATTACTTGTCTCCGGCATTACGATATCGGTAACATTACCCTCAGCATCGGTAGCCTTCAAACATGTGTAATCTTTCACTAAAGCAACTTTAGAACCACCAATCTCCTTTGGTGGATTAGCCTGGAACTCCTTCATCATTGCCTTAATCTCGTCTGCTCCACTCTTACCTGGTTTTACTACGTTAACTGTAACCTCCTTAGAGAAGCCATACTCAACGTAAATCTCCATCAAAACATCGTACAAAGTCTTGCCCTGATCCTTAGCCCATGCACAAATCTCAGCCAACAAAGTACATGCAGAGACAGCATCTTTATCGCGGACAAAGTCCTCAGCAAGGAAACCGTAGCTCTCCTCACCACCTCCAATGTACTGCTGCTTACCCTCGCTCAAACGAATCTCACGTGCAATCCACTTGAATCCGGTGTAACAATCGCGCATCTCAATATTATTCTTGTCTGCTACAGCCTTAATCAACTCTGTGGTAACGATAGTCTTAACGCAGAAGTCTGTTGGCTGCATCTTACCTGTAGCAATTCTATTCTTGATAATGTAGTACAAGAAGATCAAAGCAGTCTGGTTTCCGTTGATAAGTACCCACTCTCCCTTATCATCCTTACATGCCATACCTACACGGTCTGCATCAGGGTCAGTTGCCATTACGATATCAGCATCAATGCTCTTAGCCAAATTGATAGCCATAGACAAAGCCTCGGCATTCTCTGGGTTTGGAGAGATAACTGTTGGGAAATCTCCACTCTTAACCATCTGCTCCTCTACACAGTGAACATTCTCAAATCCCCACTGCTTCAATGCACGTGGAACCAACTTCATTCCTGTTCCGTGAATAGGAGTATATACAATGCTCAAATCCTTTTGACGCTCAATAACCTCTGGATCGATAGAGATTCCATGAACCATATCCAAGTATACACTATCAACATCCTCGCCAATAATCTGAATCAACTCTGGATTTCCCTGGAACTTAATATCGGCAGCAGAAGCAATCTTATTAACCTCCTCAATGATTCCCTTATCGTGTGGAGCCAATACCTGAGCACCATCCTCCCAATAAGCCTTATATCCGTTATACTCCTTTGGATTGTGCGATGCAGTCAAAATAATACCGCTCTGACATCCTAAGTGACGAATAGCGAATGACATTTCAGGAGTTGGACGCATATCCTCGAATAAGTAAACCTTAATTCCGTTGGCTGAGAAGATATCTGCAGATATCTTTGCAAACAAATCACTATTGTTACGACAATCGTAACCAATACAAACAGAGATTTGCTCAAGATCCTTAAAATTCTTGTTCAAATAGTTTGCCAAACCTTGTGTTGCAGCTCCAACAGTATAGATATTCATACGATTGCTACCTACACCCATGATACCACGCAATCCACCGGTACCAAACTCCAAATCCTTATAGAATGCCTCAATCAAATCGGTTTTATCCTCATTCTCAAGCATTCTCTTAATTTCTGCCTGTGTCTCAGCATCATAAGCAGGTGATAGCCATTTGTTAGCCTTTTCGGTAACATACTTGATCAACTCATCTTGTTCCATAAATATCAATATTTTAAGGTTTAATAAATTCGTTAATTAATTCAAATCTCACAAATTTACAATTTTTAATTTAATTTCACTCTTTCATATCAACAATTTTTTCACATAACGCAATATAATGCTAAATTAAACCCGGTAAGAATAACATAAGCATCATATATACACACAATCTACAGAAAACAATAAATCCATTGTACTCTATTCCCCAAAACACCCCTTTCAAGCCCTTCTTAAGCCACCAAATCATTGTTACAAAGGAAATTAGAGCAAGAGCAACCCCTACAACAAGCAATACTCTACTCGTATTATCTAAAGCCATTCCGAGTGGCAACCATAACAAACCGAAGAGAAGTTCAAATAGCATCATAAGCAGGTATGATTTACTACTATTTCGTCTAATATCTTTAATAGTAAGCAAGAACAGCACGAAAAGAGTAATCAAAAATATAAGTGCAAATCCAAACGCTCTTTGATACTTCTCCTCCTCTGCTCTTTTTTGAGCCTCTAACTCGGCTTTATGTTCATAGTATTTCTTGACACTATTATTGATACTAGCAATATCATCAAACTCTGCCTTTACTGCATTTGGCATTGAAGAGTGATACGCTATCTCACGTGAAATAATCTCATTATACTTTCCGTATGATCTTGAAACCTGTAACCAATTGCCTCGCTTATCTTTTTTACCCGGGACCTGATAATATACATATTCCAATTTCGGGCGAGGAATCTCGATTACAGCACCTCCATTATACTCCTTACATGTATCACGCTTAATATCGGTCTGCACGCCATTGTTGAATGTAACATAAGAGGAGGTCAAGAACTTACCCTCGGGAGTAAGCGTAACCATCTCATTACTTACGTGTTGCTTATCACCTTTAAATTTCTGAGCAAAGTAACGCACAACATTCCCATTGGTATCATACCAATAGGTCCATATCTCTCTGTCCCAATAATTAATACTTATAGTAAGTTTACATACATCCTCTTTAAATTGAAACACCTCATTCCTGTATGTAACACCCAAATCTTGCGCCTTCACCATCATCACAGATAGCACTCCACACAGCAGCAACAAAATTCGTTTCATAATCGCATAGATAATCAGTCAATAACTGTTTGGTATACCATCAATTTAAACTTCTCAAACAATCCCGGATCATAGAAATCCAAAGCATTGAAATAGAATAGAATTGCCATATCCTCTTTTGGATCTATATGATAGAATGTTTTAAACATTCCACTCCAGAAATATGAACCAGCCGATGCAAGAGTCTCATACTCCTTATTTTTACCTACAACCTCAAAACCAAGGCTCCAGCCCCAACCTTCATCACCGGTTCCCATTTGATTTTTGGTCATTAACTCAACAGTCTTTCTTCCCAAAATCTGATGACCATTAAACGAACCTCCATTAAGCATCATTTGACAGAACTTAGCATAATCCTCTATTGTTCCACACAATCCACCTCCTCCGGAGAAGTATGTCTTTGCTCCGGTAATAGGATATGTTTGATAAAACTCATTATCACAGCGTACAATCTTACCTTTTGGACCTCGCTTATTATAAATTGTAACTAACCTGTCAGCCTTATCATCGGGTAGGAAGAAGTAGGTATCTTTCATTCCTAATGGCTCAAAAATGGTAGTTCTTAAATACTCATCAAATGACATTCCAGATAGGATTTCAATCAAATAACCTGCAATATCAAGATTCCAACCATATATCCAGCGCTCTCCTGGCTCAGCCTCAAGTGGCACCTTAGCATACAACTTAACTGCATCGCCAATTGTTATTGAATCTGTACTGGTAATATTCGGAATATTTAAATCTTTACACAAAGTGTATGTTGGATGTCCCCACAATGTAGAATAACTGATTCCTGAACGGTGAGTCAACAAATCTCTAAATGTAATTTCACGTCGAGCCGGATGCGATGTATAAGTTCTTCCATCTGCCTCCATCTTATCCAATACCTGTGGATTTTTAAACTCCGGAATATATATTGATATAGGATCATCCAAACCAAACTTTCCCTGCTCATAAAGAGTCATAAGGGCAACACTTGTTATCGCCTTTGATTGCGAAGCATTACGGAAAATATCATCCTTCTGCATAGGAATCTTCTTATCCATATCTCGCCATCCATACGCCTCATGGAAAACAACCTGCCCCTTGCGCACAACCATTGCTGTAGCATGTGGCAAGGTTCCATTCTCAATCCACAATTTACAAATGGAATCAACGCGCTCCAAACGCTCACTACTTATTCCTACTATCTCTGCCGGTTCACCAACAGTAAAGATTTGTCGTGATGGTTGCTGATTTGATGAACATGAAAGGCATAAAGCCAACAAGATTATCAACACACCTTTGGGAAGAAATTGCTGCAATTTCATAATCAATTTTTTAATGGTTATAATTTCACAAAAATAAACAAAAATCAATACAAAACACTGAAGAAGTGAATTATTTACAGTTATCCAACAAAAAAGTGGAGATTTGCCGAAACAAATCTCCACTTATGAATTATATCTCCATCAATTAGAATGGAAGATCATCATTTGACTCCTCAATTGGAGGAATATCCTCTACCTTATACTCAGGCATTGCAGGTACTTCATTCTCAACAGTAACCTTCTCTATTCTCCAACCCTCAAGGTTTGTAAAATAAGAGACTTTACCATCCTTCTCCCACTTACGTCCACGCAAATTGAAATGTACCTTAATCAATTCACCCTCAGATACATTCTGTAACAAATCGCATCTATCCTGAGTCAATTGAACCTTGATAAAGTCATTCCATTGCGGATTACGCTCATTCTCAACCTCAATAACAAAATCTCTCTTTTGAAAAGATGCTGTTACCTGCTGAATATCCTCTTTAAGAATTAACTTACCGGTTACTTCGTAATTCATACCTCGTCTGCTGATTTGAAATCAAACATCTCAACCTCGAAGATCAAGGTCTGGTTTGGTCCGATTGGGCCATTACCCTGTGGTCCGTAAGCCAATTTGCTAGGAATATAGATTACCCACTTTGAACCTACTGGCATCTGTTGTAATGCAATACCCCAACCCTTAATTACACGGTTCAATGGGAAATCAATTGTTTGACCACGATCGTATGACGAATCGAACTGAGTTCCATCAGTCAATGTTCCACGGTAGTGAACAGTAACAACATCGGTCTCACCTGGTTTCTCTCCATCACCCATAGTGATTACTTTATAGTAGATACCATCGCTCAACTCCTTGATACTGTCGTTTGACTTAACCAACTCATCAAAATATTGCTTCTCAGCAACCTCAGCCTCCAAAGCTGCTTTCTCGCGCATATTCTGAATATATGTATTCATAAATATGCTCATTGTCATTTGGTCTACCTGGGCGCCATCTATTGCAGCCTTAAAACCCTCAGCAATTGCTGAATAATTTGGATTTTCAGATGCAATACCTAATGACTTCATCTGCATTCCCATGCTATAACCCATATAATACTCTGCACTATCTTGCTTAGTCTTCATTGCATCTACAGCAACTCCCTTAGGCTCACAAGTACATCCTACTGCTGCTACAGCCATAGCAGCCATCACTAAAAACTTCTTCATTGTATGACTTAATTATTTAATTCCTAATAACTCTACATCGAAAATCAAAGTCTCGTTTGGACCAATTGAAGCTCCGGCTCCGTGTGGACCGTATGCCAACTCGCTTGGAATATACAACTGCCACTTTGAACCAACAGGCATCAATTGCAATGCCTCAACCCATCCTGCGATCACTCCGTTTACAGGGAACTCAGCTGGCTCACCACGACGATATGATGAATCAAATACAGTACCATCAATCAAACGACCCTCATAGTGACATGATACGGTCTGTTTTGCTGTAGGTTTCGCTCCGTTACCCTCAGTAAGAACTTTATACTGCAATCCGCTAGGAAGTACAACTACACCCTCATTGCTCTTATTCTCCTCCAAGAATTTCAATCCACGCTCCAAAGCCTCTGCACCCTTCTCAGCCTGCATATTTGTAAAGTAGTCCTGAAGAATCTTATTTGCCTGCTCAGGAGTAATATCAGGCATCTGACCTGCATAAGCAGTTGTCAAAGCATCGGTAAAAGCCTCGATATTGATCTTTTTAACTCCGGCCTGCATCAAATTACTTGCTATGCTCAAACCAAAGCAATAGCTCACTTTGTCAATCTCTTCTGTGTATTTCATTGCTATAAAAATTAATTTTCAAAAATCGTCTGCGAAATTAGTGTAAATTGTTTCAAATCACAAATTATTTGCAATTATTCCATCGCGCATTTTCAGACATATATCCGCACTCTGAGCCAACTCATTATCGTGGGTAACAATCACAAATGTTTGTCCCAACTCATCACGCAGACGGAAAAACAATTCATGAAGCTCTCTCTTCGTATCGGAATCCAGATTTCCAGATGGCTCATCGGCAAGCACAACTTTGGGATTATTAACCAAGGCACGCGCAACAGCAACTCTTTGTTGCTCTCCTCCCGACAATTCGCTTGGCCTATGCTCTGCCCTGTTTTCGAGTCCCATGCGCTTTAACAGTGCACGTGCAGCCTGCTCTCCCTCATTGCGTCCTCGCCCCGAAATCCAAGCTGGAATTGCAACATTCTCCCATGCGGTAAACTCGGGCAATAGATGGTGAAACTGAAAAACAAATCCCACATTTTTATTTCTAAAATGGGATAATTTATTGTTTTTAAGAGCAGTTACATTTACTCCGTCGTAACTTACATAGCCACTATCCGGAGTGTCTAAAGTTCCCAATATATGCAACAAGGTACTTTTACCGGCACCGCTGGCACCTACAATAGCGACCACTTTGTTATCAGGAATCACCAAATCAACGCCTTTCAAAACCTGCAAATCTCCGTAACTTTTTGTTACTCCTTTTATCTCAATCATAATATCTACATTACCAATATTATTGCTAAAAATATTGCCCACAAGAATACATTACGAGCAGTTAAGGCTAAAAGATCGTTTAACTCTTCGGCCTTACCCTTTCTTAACTTCTGCCATGCAACAAATTGCAACAGAGCAAACTCTATTACAAAAATTACCAACCAGAATTTGTTGGATTTGTATATATCAACTACAGACCCACTTTCAACTCCGATTGTAGCCAAGAAATTATCGGTTTGAGCAACCATATCCTCGCCTACGGAATCGGTTATACATATTGCAAGAACCGCTGTGATTAAAGCACAAGCAGCACAGAAAATGTATAACATAATTCCAAAACCCTCGCCATACTTCACAATTGAGGTGCGTTTATTTACCGCCATATCACTCTCGTAGTCTCGATAATTGTTGACAACCAAAACATTTGTGGCCACGAATCCCATTGAGAGTGACAAAAGAAATCCACGCATGGTTAAATCGCCTGTTAAAACATATATTGTTCCACAAACCGGTACTATGCCGTAGAACAACATTACTGCAACATCGCCCAATCCATTGGCAGACAAAGGATATGGGCCGGCAGAATAGGCATAAATTCCAAGTATCACCAGAATGCCAACCAGAAGTAACCACCACGAGGTTTGCCATATTAGAATAACTCCACAAATGGCTGCCACCGCTGTTGTTATTATTGTTGCATTTAACATGGCTTTCGGGGTTATCCACCCCATTGCAACAGCTCTTTCCGGACCTCTTCGCTTATTAGTATCAACTCCTTTTATGAAATCGAAATAGTCATTGGCATAGTTCGAGGCTATTTGCGCAAATAAAGCAACAGCCAAAAGCAGTATTGAGAGTGTAACATTAACCACTCCCTTGCTATAGGCCAAAGCAATTCCGACAATAACTGGCGATACCGATGCTGTTAAAGTTTTAGGCCTTGCTGCAACAAACCACATTTTGACTCTATCTGTAAATTTCATCATCTTAACTTTAATCGTTCATATGCCGCTTTCACCTTGGCGAAGTAGTATATCACTCCTATCAAGTTTGCCACAAAAGCACCCCAAAAGGCAACATTGTAACCATAGCCATCGGCCAGAAAACCTCCCAAAATAACTCCACATCCAATTCCAACATCCCACGAGGTTAGAAATGTAGAATTAGCAGTTCCACGCCGAGAGTGAGGCGCCAGATTGATAAACATTGTCTGCAATCCCGGGAATAGATGACCATTACCCAATCCTATAATCAAAGCAGCCCCGTAGTAACCAACATTACTCTTTATACCCACAAAGATAAGATATCCAAGCATTGCCAACACCACTCCTACTGCAACATTTTGTGCAATTTTACCTTTTCTCAAAGTGCGACCTCCCACCAATCGTGACAAGACCAATCCTGCTGCCATAATCAAGTAGAAGGCTCCGGTTCCACTCGTAATACCCAACTCCTCTTTTCCATATATGGCCAAATAGGTCATTAAAATTCCATACGATATTGCAAAGAACGCCAACATAACTCCATGACGCCATCCATTACGCAAAAATAATTGATTTAGACGTAACGGTGCACGTTTGCGTTTGCCACACTCTGCCCTTAGTTCATTCTCGGGCGAGGCCTCGCCCATTGAAGCACAACTCAACTTTATCGTGGTAACCAGTACAAAACCTGAAAATGCCACCAAAAAGGCAGTTAAAAAGATGTACTCAAATTCAACATGTGCATCATACATAAACATAGCAGCCACCGGAGCAGTAGCCATTGCAATGTTGTTGCCCAAACCGTAATAACCTATACCCTCTGCTCGCCTTGCAGGATGAAGCACATCAATCGCTACAGTGCTATTTGCCACAGTAACGGCTCCAAAAGGTGCTCCGTGCATAGTACGAATTATTGCAAATATCAATAGCGAACCTGTTATGAAATATCCCAAAAAGAGAATAGAAAATAGCAAATGACATGTCATCAGCACAACCTTTCTTGGAAAATTATCTACCAAATATCCACTAAAAAGTCTGGTGACCAAGGCAACCATTGTATAGCCCGACAGTACCAAGCCTATTAAGTGTTTATCAGCATTAAACTCATCACTAAGATATAACGGCAACAAAGGCATTAACAAATAGAAAGCAAAGAATATTATGAAGTTGCCAACACACATCTTCACAAAATTCGCATTCCATAAAACCTGTTTCTCTTGCATAACTTTAAAAGTAATCTTATTCAATTGAGCAAAGGTATAGTTTTTTTTCTAATTAGGAGTGAAAAGTTAGGAGTTAGGAGTGAACAGTGAGGAGTTTATTAGGAATTAGGAATTAGGAATTAGGAAAAATCGTGCAAGGTGAGAGCAGAAGCCAAGTTTACTTGGATTATGCCGAAGCGCCGCCGATTTTGCGGAAACACGGAGTGTTTGCGAATTAGGAAAAATCGTGCAAGGTGAGAGCAGAAGCCAAGTTTACTTGGATTATGCCGAACCGCAGCCGATTTTGCGGCATTGCGCAGCAATGGCGAACATAAGTGCAAGGTGAGAGCAGAAGCCAAGTTTACTTGGATTATGCCGAAGCGCCGCCGATTTTGCGGAAACACGGAGTGTTTGCGAATTAGGAAAAATCGTGCAAGGTGAGAGCAGAAGCCAAGTTTACTTGGATTATGCCGAACCGCAGCCGATTTTGCGGCATTGCGCAGCAATGGCGAACATAAGTGCAAGGTGAGAGCAGAAGCCAAGTTTACTTGGGTTATGCTGAGCCGCGAGGAGTAGAAGCACACGAAGTGTGGTTAACCGCAGCCGAGAGAAGAGGAAAAGGGAGAAAAGTTTTGGACAAAGAGGGATTATAGCTAAATTTGCATTGTTAAAACATTAAACAATCATGAGATTTGAAACATATTTGATAGATGGTTCTGAGGTTAGAATTCCTATTCCTGAAAATTATTCCGATTGCGTAAAACTGATTAAATCTGACAATTATCGTCATAATGGACGCAAGGATTCTATTTTTAGAATATGGTTAAGTAGTTTTACTCGCACATCTATGCAATTCTCATTGTGGTACAGATTAAGTCAACACAAAGGTTGGGCAAAGCCACTTACACGCTATATGCTTAACCGTATGAAGATAAAATGCGGACTCTTTATTCCGGCTAAAACTAAGATTGGCTATGGAATGTATATACAACACTGTTTTGGCATTGTAATTAATCCAACTGCAGTTATCGGTAACAATTCACATTTCAGCCAACTTACAAGTATTGGTGCTAATACTCAGCAAGCAGCTAAAATTGGTAATAATGTCTATCTTGGTCCCGGTTCAATTATAGTTGATAATATTGAGATTGGTTCCGGAGCATGTATTGGCGCAGGTGCTGTTGTTGTAAAGAGTGTGCAACAGAATGCCGTGGTTGGAGGTGTTCCGG
The DNA here is from genome assembly GCA_015061245.1 of Bacteroidales bacterium. GTDB lineage: Bacteria > Bacteroidota > Bacteroidia > Bacteroidales > Marinifilaceae > RGIG9079. The sequence continues at coordinate 89,165 of SUWY01000004.1, read as the reverse complement.
CCAAAGCTTTGAATTCTCTGCCCCACCCTGAATACATCCGCCACCCTTACAAAGAGGAGTGGTTGTAAATCAAGCTATGTTAAGAGTAACATTCATATGAGAAAAAATATATTTATAAGTTATCGACATAAAGATGTCGACTTTGCCAGAAGTTTAAGTTACGCATTGAGACATCGAGGTTTCAAAGAAGTATTTTTGGACTACAATAACATTAAAGATGGCGACTATAAGCAGGTTATAGATCAAGCTTTGAGAAATACAAGTATATTAATACTTATACTTGGCGACGAAATCTTTACTAAGTGTAATAATCCTAATGATATATTAAGACAAGAGTTAGAGACAGCTATCAATCTTGGTATTACAATTATTCCTGTAAATCCAAATAGTAACTTTACATACAATCCCCAAGACCTACCCAGCCACATACATAAACACATAGAATCTATTCAAATATCAGAGATTCATCGAGGTGCGCTTTTTGAAAGTTCTGTAAATACCTTAATAAAAGATAGAATTCGTCCTAATATTACAATCATTAGAAAATCCATAGTGTCAAAGTTGCTTCAAAAACACAGAAATACAATATACCCTCTCATTGCAATTTTATTCATTTTACTAATATTAAGTATCATTTTACACACACATTCAGGTTATGGATTATCCGAGACTAACAATGGTTATATTCCTATTGAGATGCAATACATTCATGGCGACACATTTGCAATGGGAATAAATCAAGAAAATGCATTTGGTCCCCTTGAAAATGCAACACCAAAACATATTGTTTACATTGACGACTATATAATTGGCAAATACGAAATTACTCAAGCACAATGGAAGGTTATCATGAAAGATAATCCAAGCAATCCTAAGGGTGATAGCTTGCCAGTAAACAATATTTCCTGGGATGACTGCCAACTATTTATTGCAAAACTTAATGCCACTACAGGACTGACATATCGACTTCCAAGCGAGGCTGAATGGGAGTATGCAGCATTAGGAGGTGACAAAAACATCAATACAAAATCATACAGCGGGAACCAAAATATAAGAAAGGTTGCATGGTATGGAGATAATTCAGATAAGAAATGTCAAAATGTAGGAAAATTATTACCCAATGGATATGGCTTATTTGACATGAGTGGCAATGTAGAAGAGTGGTGTGAAGATTATTATGATCAATATTTTCCCAACGACTCCTTGACTATATTTGCAAATCCTATTATATATAAATGGGGAGAATGCAAAGTTCATCGTGGAGGTAATTATAATAGCGACTCTCAAAATTGTCATATAAGAAACCGAAATATGCATAAACACAATTTTAAGAGTCCTCGATTAGGTGTTAGACTTGCATTACAAATTCCAATTGAACTATCACAACTAAAACCTTTACAATTTAATAAAAACGGTTGCTTAGGTCAGCCTATTGAATTAGCAAATGTTAGTTGTATTATTACAAACAATGAAATTCGTAAATCTATTCTAAACCATAAAATAAGATATGATAATAAAGTATATTGCAAAACAAATAGCGAGGAGACTCTGGTATGGTTAAAGAATATTAATTGTATTTACGGCTTAAAGTTTAGATTACCAACAATAGAAGAGTTTAACCAATGTAAAGATTATCTTGATAAAGAGTTAATTAGTCATGGCGTTTGGTGTTACGACACAGAAAATGAAACCATTATCATTTTACGCAACGAAGAAATTATTCCTTCATACCAAACTTCACGAGCCCTGATATATATTAAACAGGGATAGTAACATCACTATTTCTCAAAGAGAATTTTGTGATTAACCCTATTCAATACAATTACCGTTTTTGTCAATATCGAACTTATCGTCAACTAATTTGACCTTTACTTTACCCTCCCAGAAAGAATCCGGACAATAGATTTTAGTTTATAATTGTTTTCATTCTGCACCACAAAAACTACAAATTTATCATCAGGAAGACTTAATACGTCTATCTTATTACCCAATCTATCAAAAAATCATTATTATTTTCTGCAACTTCATCTTTAAAAATTTCAGTTTGTGTAATTACTACCGTTTGCTTAACATTATACCTCTTCTGTTCTAGGCTTTTGTTATGTTGCAATCATCATACACTTTGGTTCTAATAATGTAGTAAATATGGTATTTGTGAAACAAGGCCGGTATTGAAACATAATTACCACCAATCCCGAAATTTAAACTCCAGATATTTTGATGATTGTTAGTGTTTTTTCTTACAATATTACACAACCCATTAAACAACAATGCTATTGAATAATCTGACTTATCCAACAATTCCAAAAACGCAGCTGTATAGGGGAGTGAGCGGTAAACGGGACTCGAGTCCGCTACGCGGACTTGCGCGTTGGGTTTGTCTGGTCGCAGGTTCGAGTCCCATTGTAAAATTATGACGACAAAAAAAGCGAGTCTGAATACTCAAACTCGCTATATCATTTACCCGAGCGGTAAACGGGACTCGAACCCGCGACCCTCAGCTTGGGAAGCTGATGCTCTACCAACTGAGCTACTACCGCAATTCGAGTGCAAGGTTAGTGATTTTTTGCGAAACCCACAACAAAATCCCCTAAAAACTATTATTACGGTTCAACGATGTTACCTTCGGTATCAATCAAATATTTTCCATAGGAGTCACTTGGGGTAACTTGGAATACATTGGGCGAGATCATCTTTACATAGTCATATATTGCCAACGTAATGGGTTCTCCGGTATTTCTGTCCAGAATACCATATCTCTGCGCTATCAAATACATTGAATAGTGCGACATAATGTACAGGGCATCACCTTCTTCGTCAACATCATACGCATAATTCAGATTCTCAATGGACTCATACATAAACGGCACAACAACATTGCCATTAGTATCCTCTTGCCACATTCTGCCATCTTTCATCAATACAAATCTGTCCGACTCTGCATAATTGCTTATAAATTCATAAACAGGTTCATAAACAAGCTTCAAGTCAGAGTTCAGCAAGCCATATTTACCATCAAGTATAACTACTCGATAACCATTATCTTTAGGTATCCACACCTCATCATAAATTGGTTCAAGTGCCCAATTACCCGATTTATCAATCAATCCTATCATTCCATCGGCATTAGGTACAGCACAATACCCGGCATGAAAAACGTAGGCCATATCAGGCATGTCATGGTCAATAGTATAGTCATAGTTAAATGGTATTACCACCCTGTTCCGGGCATCAATAAAACCAATCTTTTCATCCTTAACAACTGCTGCAAGCCCCTCATTAAAGACCCATGCCCTGCTGTAATTATTGTCGTTGGCATTGATAACAATTTCACCGGTGTATACATTTATGAAACCTCGCCTATTATTTTGAGCATAAACTGCTAACGAGTCCTCGTGCTCATCTTCTGAAAGCCAATCAATTCTGTCTGTGGTATAGCTTTGAGTCAATTTATTATACACCTTCCACTTGTTGTCAGCAAAGGAACGAAGTACCACATTTTCAGATAGTTCCCGATCATAATAATCACGACCGAACATATCGTCATACACAACATATCCAATAACACCCACAATTCCTGTAACAATCAAAATTATAGTTACACCCACAGCTTTGCGAACCTTTTTCGTCCCGCATTTACCTATTTTGCGCCATGCCCATCTACCTACTGCAATTAAAAAGGTAAAGATTAGCGCTACTACACCGAGCAGTATCTGGAAAATTTTAGTAATTTGTTTCATAGTTTATTCAGTTTTAACTAATTGATTGTTATCGTTATTATTTGCAGTAAGGTACATAACCACACTGAGAAGTAAAAACAGCACTAACGAGCCTGCGAGCAGTGCATAAGTCTCCATTTGAAGTAGCATATAGTTCAGAGTATAGACAAATGCCACAAATCCTCCAAGTATATATGCACTACGGCTCTTCAAGATAGCCCTGAAGTAGAACATCAGTGCACCCGTTGTCATCAAGGTGGCAATTATGTACGCCACTCCGAATGCTATAAACTCGGAGAATGCAACTAACAACGAGTAGAATAACACAAGCGAAAGACCTATTACAGCATATTGGATAGGATTAATCTCCTTGCGAGTCAAGAACTCCACGAACAAGCCTGCAACGAAGACAAGAATAATGATCAGCATTCCATACTTTGCTGAGCGCATAGACTGTTGATAAGGGTTAGCAGGATCAACGAACTTAACACCCATATCATCATATTTCGAACTATTTAAGCTTGACACACTCCAAGTAGCATTGAATCCATCATCCTTGACCTCTCTGGTATTTGGCAGTATCTCCCCTTGAAAACTTGGATGAGGATATGATGAATTTATAGCTAGTAACGTAGTTCCCCAATATGATGGATTGAAGAAGAGTGATTCCGTACCTTTCAAATTAAAGGTAAAGGAAAAATCAATAACATCTCCAACCTTTGCTCCCTTTGGAAATACAACTTCCGCAACAAACTCATTCGACTTACAACTAATTTCAAAGGATTGACCGCCAAAAATCAGTTGCGATGGATTGCAAAACCCCTTAATGTCTGTCACCTTAAAGCGAAACTCATTATCCCTTGCAATGACAGATTTTTCAGTGAGTAGTATTTTTCCCGAAATTTTAACCTTGGAGTTGTAGACAATCACATCATAAATAGAGCGATGCAATATATCAGTTTCAACATCTGCGGTATAATCGAGTAGCGAACAATAGGAAGTATAATCCTCCACATAGGTCTGTTTGCCACTTGGCTCAATCTCCTTGTCGACTGTTTTGGTTTCAACTACATAAGACACCATATAAGGAGCAGAAATGATTTGAGGTTGGGCATAAGAGGCTGCAACCTCCTTGACAACAGCATTTTTAGTATCTTCGCGCTCTTCAATCACCCCCTTAATCATTACCAAAGGGATAAGCAATAGAAGTGAAATAACTGCAACGAGGCTGACTTTTATCGCCGTGCGTTTTGCGTTTGTTTTTGTCTTTACTTTTGTTTCCATTGTGATATCTCTATATTTTTATGATAATTAACATTTTTCCCTACCTCTTTGAGATATGCTTCAACATTTTTGACTGGGCGAAATGGCTCTATGATATTAAGGTCGGTATCGATGATTGCATATACCACCTCCTCATCATTATCCTCCATTCCATATCCATCGCTATCCGCAAAATATTGTCCATCGGGGTATAGCATCCACGAAATGGCACATAATCCATCATTGAAATCTGACCACTGTCCCAATCCGGCATATCTAATTGCCTTTGCTCTTGCATTATGAATTCCGTTAACACACTGTTGCTCAATTGCATCATAATCAATCTCGCAATCATCTACCAACAATCTGCATCCCTCTGAGAATACTCTAACCTTTCCGGTTTCCATATTGACTATAGCCATATTACCATTGGCATAATTAAATTTCATTCTACTCATATTCATCACAACTATCTCTTTCAACCTTGTACGATGCCATTATCTTACTGCACTCCTCATCTTTACACTCTGCATAGAGTTTATCGAACGCCATTCGCGACTTTATTGAACCACGAGCCATTGTTGCCGCCTCGACAAGTCTTGCAGTCTTGTGTCCGCTTGAAAATGGTACACTTATTCCATTTGTCATTTGCGACAACTCTTTATACCAAGGTGCATCGGTAATGGTAACCGTATCAATCTTTATCTTCATTGCAGCAGCTCTTTGAGCCTCTTTACGCCAATCAATCTGATTATTCACAACATAATTTTCGTATGTATACCCTACCGGATGAGGGTCTGCATCCGAGATTAAAAGTATGGCACGAGTAGAGCCCTCTCTCCACGGAGTCTCCTCTACAATCTTCTTAATAACCAACTCATAAAACTCATCACCATCGCCCCCATGGGTATCCTTTGATTCGCGAACAAACTTAATTATCTCATTCTCACTATTAGTTGGCATAAGACACTGGTAAGCATCGCCAAACTCCTGCGCATTTAGCATATCGCAATAATCTCCAAAAGCAACTACGCCAAGTCTAAGGTTTTCATTATCTTTAAATAGGCGAGGAATCAAGTCCGATACCTCCTGACGCACAGCATCGATATATGCAGCCATTGACCCTGTAGTGTCAAATGCAATAACCATATCAAGAACTCCAATCTGCTTTGGAGCAACCTTCTCGAAAGGCTTGCTCTTATTATCTGACGTAGTAATCTTCACATCTTTTGTAACCGTTGTTTCAATTTTTACTTCCATAATCTTTCAGTTTAAGTTATCAATTCCAACCTTTACTATTTATTATTCTATTGTTAGAGAGTAAAAACAGATGAGCAATCTATCAGTAAGGATATAAAAAAAGTGGTTGCCTAACTTATTCGTTAGAACAACCACATTATGCTGAAGTTGTATAAAGTAATTGACTACCTTGAAATCTTAAAACCCAATTTGCAAATCAACTTCAATGTACCTAATGCAGTATCACGATCGTATGCCTTTTCAACCTCAGGAAGCTGCTCATAAGGAATTAGACACGGATGGTGTTTCAACACATCATTACGCTCACTGCCATAACTCCACCCCTGATCTATTCTTGATTGTGCCCACACTTCGTGGACATTTTTAGCCATCTCCTCGACAAGTACATTCAACTCTTCAGGCAACTGAACATCCGTTGTGTCCATTGGTTGCGGTACATAATTCAAATTCTTCATAAATCTCTCTTTATAGTTTTTATACGTAAAGAGTAAACAAACTGTTGAAATCTATCACTGAAATATTTAATTACTGCAACTCTTTTATGTATTCACCAAATTTTGCATCTACAATTTCATTCAATGAGTCCAGAGTTTTATTTAATTGTTTTACACGTTCAACTTTGGCATCATCGTATATTGACAAAAAGTCATCACTGAAATACAAACGATCTGCACTTCCATTCGCATATCGAACCAATAGTTGTTCCAAGCTCATACTTCTCATTACAAGTTGCTCAACTTTTCCGTTTTTCAAAACAGGATAAGCAGACATTATTTCATCTAATGACTCATCATATACTGCACTATAAATATTATCATTATTATCATTGTATATGTTAACCATAACAGCACCTTCCATATTTACGCCAGGAATCATTCCACTACATAAGTCACCATTCTCATCATGTAAACTCATAACTTCCGATGCTCCATTACTATTAACCTTATTAACAATCTTATGCATTCCCATATAAGATTTTATAGGTTCACTATCCTCTCCAAAGAAATGTGATGACACTTGAACTCCTTGATCATTATATTCATCAATACGATAAGCATAACCGGCACCGGGAGCCCTATTGATAACTAAATCTCCATTTTCATCATAGGTTGCTATCTTGGTTACCAACCCCCAATCATTATATTCAATAACTCCTTTGGCAACACCATAATCATTTGTTATAAGTTTGTCATTGGTATCATAGAAAGTCTCTTCAAGCAAAAGGCCTCGCTCATCTTTTACCTGAACATTACGCCAATATCCAAACTTTGAAATAACTCTGTTTGAGTCACAGTCATAATATGAGCCCTCTACTAAAATACCCCTATCATTATATTTTGCTCTATATAAGTGAGCATTCATTGTATCAAGAATTATCGGTTCTCCTTTAACTCCAAAATAGGCAGTAGCAATAGGTCTTCCATTCTCATACTCATTTTTAAGTCTGGCCCAACCATGAACATTCTTGGCAACAAGTGCATTTGTATCATAGCAACATGTTTCAGAAACATTCCCCTGCTCATCATATTGATACTCCACTACTGCCACTCCCATATAATTTGCAATTGGCTTCATTAAAGTATCATAGAAAAACTCTTTATGGAGATAACCCTCATTGGTAAATTCACGAACAACTGTTGCATATCCTAACAATGATATACATGGTTGTTCATCTACATCCATTGTGGTCATCTTTTTACAATTACCATCCTCATTATACTCCATTGTTGCCACTGCAAAATTATTGGCATTAGGCATTAAAGAACCATAAGCTGAACCCAAGAAACTTATCTTTACCGGATTATTATGCTCTATTCCATACTCCAATTTAAATCCACAAGTATTCATAGCCTCGGGCGACATTACCGGCATATCATTTGCATCATAAAAACGCTTTTCAGACAGTCTGCCTTTATCATAGGTGAAGGTCATTTTTGACATATTGTACGGACTAACATTTATTCTATGACCGTCATAATGATAATATGCAACACTCACAAGATTATTTCCATCATACTCCATTCTTTGTTCATGAAAGCCAGCCTTGCCATTAATCTTATTACCCTCTGCATCAAAGTTTCTACTCCATAACAACAATCCATCCTTTATTTTAAACTTTACGTGCATAACTCCTCTTGAGGTAAATGTTGGAATTGAATCTGTATTTAAATAGATATAATCTGACACGTAACCATTATTATCATACTTAAGCACTTTATACGCATAACCTCCATCGCCCTCTATGTTATTCCATATAGGTATAGGCTTCCCATCTATCCCACAAAACTTAATCACCATACCGTTCTCTATATGCCTTATTACAGACATATGGTAGAAAGAGGTATTTAGGCATGGTTCTCCTTTATCATCGTAGTAGTATTCCGTCATGGTTCCATTTTCATAATCATACACCATTTCGGCTTTTGCATAACACTCTTCGCTCAAAACTAAATCGCCATCGATATTAAAAAACTCCTCGCTTACTGTCATTCCCTTTTCATTATACCTATAGCGTCTACTTGCTATTCCACGTCTATTTTCTGTGTAGTTCTCATCCTTATCCAAATAATGAATCTCAACAGCCCTATGTAGTGAATCTCTAACAAACTCTATTCCACTCACACCACTGGCATCTACTCCCGGATAAGCTAACTCGCCATTATGCTTTTTATACAATTGTCTTTTTACATAACCATACTCATCATAAATATTCACGTATCTGCCAATCTTTGCCTTTCCTGTAGACCAGAACGTTGTCAAATTAAACTTTGTATTATAATTATTTTCACGCAGATTTGTTTGAGAATTAAACATCGAGGCAGAATTACCTGTTTCAGTATTGAGAAGATCGATATATGCGTACTCATCCGACATATAACTATATGTCTCTTTACATATCTCCTGCTCCATTTCATTATATTTCATTATTCCGGCAAATTTGCCATTTGCATAGATAATCTCCATAATGGCAACTCTATCGTACGACAAGGTTGATGCCGGAGATATTGGATGTCCATGAGCATCTGAACATACTACACGCTTCAATTTCCCTTCACTCCATTCGAATACGTAGTGACCGGGGAGAAACTCTCTATCGGCACGGCTCAATTCATACAAACCTTTAGGCATGCCTCGCTCAACAACATAATCGGCATAGTAGTATCGCTTAGTTCTGTAAAAATCAACAACAAGCAAAAGAGCCAAAAGCGCCAACCCCATTACACTATATTGCATTGCGCGCTTACGTCGAGCACGCTTACCAACTAAATCCCACAACTCAGTAAAAGAGATATCAGTAAGCGCCGACACCACCTGAGTTACGGCTCTTGCACGTTTCAGCCAACCACTTCCGGTACCCTCTTCGTGTATATTAACACCTAAAATTTCTCGATTTACCTTTAAATCACTCGACTTTGGGAACAGTTCACGAATAACCTGATGAAAACACTCATTCTCATCGCCACTATATGGCTCTCCATCAACAATGAACGGAATAACTTTGTTATAACGGCCAAGTTCCTCGCAGAAAATACGAACCTCCTCGCCCACCCACTGAGATTGCGTTGATTTTCTTGAACAAACAACAATCAAACACTTCGAGCGCTTTAACTTATCGTAGATCTCATCCTTAAGAACCTGAGGCGAAATATCTGTATGGTAACGAAAACAGGGCTTTAATTTTTTAGCTCTATTATGATGTTTCTCACAAACAAGCGTAGGTATACTATAGTCTGCTAACTTTTGTTGCAGCCACTTTGCCCACTTCTCATCATCACTCTTATAACTTATAAAAGCGCTATAATCATAAATCTCCATACCTGTATCCAAATATTTTCCTACAATACTATATCCAAAAATCCGAGCACGTCGGTATTGCCCATTGTTGAAGAGCTCCTTTTAAGAAACTTTCCACCTTCCATTCGCCAGAATTTAACTTGACCATCGCCAAACTCCTTAAAGATACTCTTTAAATCCTCAAGGGTATTCACAGGTCTGCCGTTAAGCTCAACAATAATATCACCCACCTGAAAAACCTGGTGATGCTCGCTATTCGCAAATGCAAAGATTAAAACTCCACCTCCAGCTTCCTTGTTCCGAGTAACCTGTTCATAATATTTTTTGAGCGAGGCCACATACAACTCTGACTCCGGATGTGCTTTCTCATAATCGCTCAAGCGCAAACAAAGCTCACCATAAACCTCATTGGGAAATATTACTACCGGACTATCGTCTGCTACCGATTCAACACTATCCGCAACAACTCCGCTCAAATATGTTGTCAATCTTCTAATCTTACCCCATTTATCCCATTGACCATCCTTTGAGACAAACTGAGTTGCCTGAATTATAGAGTTGTGAACACCTTTCACTTTTTCAACCAACTCAGCATACTTCTGTTCCTCGATTGCCAAAGTATCCTGAGCCTTAATTAACTCGGTATTTAATGAGCCAAATAACCTCTCCATCGCATTCATTTCCTGTTGGACAAAACGCTCATAATCCTCTTGGGGCAAATGCAAACCAACCGCACGAGGTGTATGATTGAAATGCTCATCCATCTTCAGGAAATTCTCTTGAGCCTTTTCAGGCATCAAAGCGATAACCGCACAATAGCCGTAATAGCAAAAGTTCAAACTATGAATTTGACACTGAAGGTTCACTTTAAAACTCTCTTGGGCAAGACGAGAAACATCGCCCATTGAAACATTATGACGAGCCAAAGCAACTAAATTTAAGGCCTCGTCCAAGGCAGAGTTCATCATATTGTTCGATGCCAAAAGTTCCGCATAATTTATTCCGTGGAGCCACACTAAAAAACGCTCAAATCCGGATAAATCTATCATATACTTTTCAACATCTTTAGCATAAGAGGCAAACTCTTTCTCTTTCAAATCCAGAGCACCGTTAATTTCACTCTTAGTCAGAACCTGTTCTGAAAATGATTTGGCTTTGGGATATTCAATACTGAACTCATCCCAATACTCCTTTACAAAATTGTTCGCCCCAACAATATTATCCATATAACCAAGTTGCATTGCCAATTTATCGGCGACCTGTGTACAAACAGGGATAGCCAATGAACGCAACACTGCAAATACAATTGCCAACACAACCAGAATTGCCACAATAGCCACACTCCAAACCTTTATGATTGAACGGATTCGTGAGCCGGGTTTACTATTTAAATATCCTGCCAAACGTTGAATAGACAAATCGAATGTCTCGTAACCGGTTGCTGTAACAGCTTGAAAATCCTTCAACTCATCCATACCTTCAGGCATTGGATTAGGCCAGCTGAAATTACGCAACATTACAGGCACAACATTCTTATTCATTGTCATGGCATGAACCACCTCTTTGCGAACCCAATCATCAGGATTTACACAACGGTCCAAACCATTTTCAGGCAGCACTACAACAAAATCTGTACACTGCTCTATATGTTTATACAACTGCTCATTAAACTTACCCGAACGCAAACTCTCAACATCGAAAAAGACAGAATATCCCATTCTGCGCAACTTCTCCGCAATCAAATTCGCAGTCTCAAATCCGTTATCCCTTCGATAACTCACAAAAACCTCATACCTCTTCGCCATAACACTCTATTTTACACCACCTCTTTATCCCGCTCCAAATGGGTCTTGATGTTCTTGCTGCAATAGCGCCACATCTTGAAACAGAACACCAAGAAGACAATCATCAATAAGCCACTAATTGCAGGGGTAACATTAATCACAAACAAAATAGAATCAAACAATCCGTGAACAATAATCGGAGCCAACAAAATCATTGCCCTATTCTTCTTCGGTGACTTTGGATAAAACCTCGCCAATGAATAGTAATATCCCATCAGCACGCCAAAACAGAAATGTCCGGGAATCGAAAACAAAGCCCTCATAATTCCAACCTGTAACCACGAATCATAATTATCAAACAAATACATCACATTCTCAACTGCAGCAAAGCCCATTGAAACGCAAACGGCATAAACAATTCCATCGACCTTCTCATCGAAATACTTGCTCTTCCTTAGCAAAAGCCACAGCATAAAGAACTTAGCAAGTTCCTCGGGAATTGATGCACCAAAGAAAGACAAACTAATTGCACCTATTACGGACGAGGGCTCCATTGAATAGAGTCCCAACATCTCAAACGGCACCGATACCAATAACGATGCCAATATTGACAACATACCAAGTCCAAAAGCCTTCAACAACTCCTTAACAGGCTCAGAACTCGCTCTATCTTTGCGGTAAATGTAGAAAATCAAAACCGCCACCGGCATCAACGCTGCCACCCACACCAATGCATCCATAATCTATATTCCAAATTTACAACTTCTCACCACAATACTTACAATAGCCCCAACTTGCAATCACAGACCGACCACACTTAGAACAATACTTACCCGACTCTTGCGCCATGATAATCTCCTTCAGATTCTTATACTGTACACTCTTACCCCACTTCATCACCTCACGAACACGCACCAAATCATAAGGATGAGTCCTCTTCCATGTATACAAATTCGTTAAAGTCTTATCCCAATTAGAACCGCTACGAATCTCCTCATACTTCTCTGCCTGCTCAAGCCACTCCTCCATATTCAAATCCTTGGTCAACCTATATGGACCACCGGCAAAACGAGCCATTACTTTTGCTACAACTTCGGGCGAGGTTACTAGACTTGCACATCGGTCACATGACAATTCCGACATTCTGTACCACGACAACAAAGCATACTGAATGGGTTTTGCCAACGAACCTAAAATACCCGATTCATCTTTACCATCTGATAGATAATCAATAAGGGAGCGATACACATTATGATCGCAAATAAGATGTCCACACTCATGAGCCAACAAAGCATCAATCTCCTCATCATTCATATACTCCAACAAACCCGATGTCATTCGAATATACTTCTTTTTTATTCCGGACGAGGCAGCATTGGGCTTCGGATTCATCTGCAAATAAAACTCGGGGACAGGCATACCCAACTTCTCGCAAATCGGAGGTAATCGGTTATACAACTTTGGCAACTGAGTTGGAGACAAACGTATAGACGAGGCCATATTCAAACTATATCTATACTTCTCATACCCTAACTCCAGCACCTTCTTTGATAACGCCACAAAACCTGGAATATTCTGCAATTGTCTAATTGCCGCCACATCCTCGGGATGTATAAAATCACCCGCCTTAATCATAATCGATTGAATTTATATATTAATCGAAAAAATTAGACTTGCCTTCATACCACTTAACAACTCTGTAAATATAAACAGGTTTAATAATAAATAATGAATTCACTAAACGCCATTCTTCTCAAACGCAATCTTGATGGTGGTGTCGACTACATTGCAGTCGTATGATTGGGTCTCTTCATCAAGTTTCTCCATTTCGCACATACACTTATGGTGCTTACGGACAAAATCGTTTTGGGGAGCATAAGTATATCCCATCAGTTTATGCGATGCAACCCAACGTTCATGCTCCACCAATGCCATATTGTAAAGTAATGTCGCACACTCTTCATTACAATAGTATTGGATCTCTTTTGATTCACGTGTGTTCACATAATCGTAATATAAATCTAACTGCTCCTTTAAATCATTTCCGTTTAATCCCATCAATATCAACTTGGTAGGAGAATGTAAAACATTTGATATATTCTGCGATATTTGGCGGTTTATATCGTAAATTGCATGGTAACGAGATATTTTTCTCCTTTCCATTACACATGGAATCACACTATTCCCGAAACTGTTTTCCCATTGCTTTTCAGCTGTAAGATCTTCCGGCTTTATGTTCTTTTTCTTTATGTCTTCCTCTGATAAAAGCGATATTTCATATTCCCGATGAAACTCTTTAGCCTCTTTTAGTAGGTGATCCGATAAGATTGCCTCATAGCTATATATTTTGTTCATCTCTCCGAAAAGCAATAACTCAACATTCTCGCCTGCAACCGATTTATTCAAATTTGAAATCACCTCGGCCATTCGCTTTTCGTTTCTATTGTCATAACACCTAATAACAATCTTGAGCATTTGCTGATTATCCGGTCGAAGCGCTAACGCACATTTAAACAGATTAACAGCAAGCGAAAGCCCTAAATCATCATTATTCAAAGTGATAACCACATAATTCAATTTGCCTATTATTTCATAAACCTTATCCCAGAAAATTTCGGAATCTACCGATGTCTGAATTAGCTCCAACTCATTTTCATTGATTGCAGGCATTGACTTTCTTATAAGTCCAGCCATCTTATTCATCTTCTCATCAATGGCATAACATTTGAATGGACTCTTCTTTTTATCTTTGTCAATAAATGCAGAGAACTCGTATAGAAACTTAAATGCCTCTTGACCGGTATCATTAAAACCAACAACCATTGATGTAAAGGCAGAGTTTACTACAGCTGTCTCCTTATCATAGTCTACACATTTTACAGGCAAAGCTCTATTATTCTGCTTCAGGTCAATTACTGATAAATATGCCGAATCAACAATCTTAATCTTCAAACGATTTGAACTATCTGCATACTGAGAATAGTGATCAAACAACTCATTGTTTGCATCTCTACGTGCATGAATATAGATAACCGGTCTAGAATTCTCTTCCATCGAGGTTAATCGCACATCCTGTTCTAAATTAAGAGCTGCAGATATATTTTCTGCCTCATCATCGGAAAGAAAATAAAAATTGGATTTACTGCATTTCCGCACAATGGCGCCAATATTTTTCAAATTCAAAGCACCAAAAATATCTGTTTCTTTAGGTAATGCAACCGGGCCATTACTGCAATGGTCAATCAAAACCCCCAACTCCTCCAAACGTGAAGCCTCGCCACTTTTTATGGTTATAGTATTTACAACACTACTCAATCCCACCTTTTTTGTTCCACTGTCTCCACTATCTTTATCAATATCAATAAAGATTATCGTTTCTGTTTTGTATTTAGCTTTGATACTTTCAGCCAACAAAATAGATGCCTCATTTATACCCCAAAACAGATGTACCACACCATTTTGAGCCTTAAAGAATCGGTGTTTTATTATATCGAACGAGGCCTTGATTTTGAAACCTACCATCTTAAAAATAAACATGAAGGTTATCAAAGCCGCACTGAAATGTATTATCGAGAAGAACGACATATACAAAGCATCGCTCTGTAGAATTGATGATACTCGCGCCAAATCGTGCGCCACAACAAACATTTTAAACGATGCTATAATTGCCCTTGGCACTACCGCCAATGCAGTTAACTCTGCTCTATATAAACCTAAAATGTATATTACAACTCCTAATAACCATACTATTACTGCAGAGATAGTTATATGATGAGACAACCAATTAAAAATCTTTTTATACTTGCCTTTATACACTAAAATAATCCAAGCCGCTAAAAACAATACAAATGTAATTCCCATGTATATCCCCAATGGCAAAAACTTCTCTGTTAAATATACATCAATCCATGCGGACCATGAAGTGTATATATTATCTCCTAAATCACATAAGGATTTACGTATGTATTCAAACTGCTTTGTTAACATATCTCTCCAAGTTATATAATACATCAAAGGAATCCCCCGTCATTTAGGCGAGGAATTCCGTTCATAAAACTATCTGTTTTACCAACAACTACAATTGCTTACCGCAACCGCAGCAGAATTTGGCAGTATCAACATTCTTTGTTCCACACGCTGTGCAGAATCTAACACCTGCCGGGGATTCTCCTTCCCCCATACCAACTTTTGCTCCGCTTGAACGAATCACATCCTGGGCAATCTCTAAAGCCTTATCATCAAGCTTAGACTGTTCAACAATTCCCCAAATCTGTGTAATAAGAACAGGCAAGAAGATAAGCATAGATATTGCAGTAGGGATAGCCTGCTGCCCCCAAATTCCAACACCTGCCTCGAAATAGATACTATTATCAGCAGGTGTCAAAGTAATCTTTAAAGCAGTCTTCATCCCCAGAACAGCTTTAAACAAACCTCCCTTGGTAATGGAAATATCATAACCTCCGCTACTCAAAGCATCCATTGCCACCTGATAGCCATCGTACATAAACTCTTGTTGAATTCTATCTGCAATTGTAGGAATCAAATATGCAGATCCGTACAATACTTTCTTTGTATTAAATGTTCCCATAATCCTCAGTTATCTAATATTTTGAATTGAATAATAGTTGTAAATAGCGTACAAAACACTTGACTCGACAAGCAAATCCTTAATCTCGGCCAACTGCTCCTCACTATATTTTGCCTCAATATCACGAAGCAAAGCAACCACTTTATCTGACTGAGCCTTAATCTCCTCCTCAGTTACAACTCCATCCTCCATTATATTCTTGAAGGATGCATTATTCTCGACCATTTCGTCGAGACTCAATATTCCATTCTCGTTGAAAAACATAGTTCTTATTTTTTTGATTTTTACAATTTCTCTCCGCAATACATACAAAAAGCCCAATTCTCATCAACTGTTTTTCCACACTTCGGACACTTCTTGCCTGACTTCTGAGCATTTAAATTCTGCATCAGATTCTTATACTGAGCACTATCACCCCACTTCAGAATTTCACGTACACGAACTGCGCTAAATGGATGAGTTCTGTTTAAAACCGAGGCAATCTGCAGTGATTTATCCCACAAATTTCCATTACGAATCTCATCGTACTTATCAGCTTGAGCTGCCCACAACTTCATATCCAATTTACTGGTTAATGATTTAGGTCCACCCGCTAATCTGGCCATTACTCTTGCCACGGTTTCGGGCGAGGTTACAATACTTCCACATCGGTCGCACGATAACTCAGACTTTCTGCTCCAATAATCCAATGCTATTTGGACAGGTTTTGCCAATTTACCTATCAAACCTATATAATCAAGTCCCAATCTTACGTACTGAGCCACCATATTGTACACAACATGTCTGCATAGAATATGACCACACTCATGTGCAATGACTGCATCTAACTCATCATCATCCATTATCTCGACAAGTCCCGATGTAACTACGATAAATACACGAGTATCTCCCGAGGTATAAGCATTAGGCATTGGATTCATTTGCAAATAGAACTCGGGAATAGGAATTCCCAACTTCTCACAAATTGGAGGTAGATGTCTGTATAACTCAGGCAACTGCTCCTCTGAAAGGCGTATGGTCGATGCCATATTCAATCCATACTTCCACCTCTCATAACCTAACGCCAAAATCTGTTTGCACAAGGCAGGAAAACCCGGAATACTCTCTAATTGGCGAATAGCCGCTGCATCCTCGGGATGCATAAATTCTGACGGTTTAATCATAGGCTCAATATTTAATTTTTACGTTTTATAATATCATAACCAAGTTTGCGAAGCAGTTTCAAGGTATTCATGGCCATTTCACGGTCAAACCTCTTTTCACTCTCGGGAAGCTCCGAATAGTAAACCATACAAGGGTGGGTCTTTTTATCATCGTTACGCTCTTCGCCATAAACCCAACCCTGAGCCTGGCGCTCAACCGCCCAAACATCGTGAGCATTCTCTGCTATAGCCTCACGTAACTCAATCAAATCATTAGGCAACTCAACATCCGACAAATCAATTGGTTTAGGAAGATACTCTTTTTTACCCCTCACTCCTGCAGTAACCATATAATTCTTAGAGTCATTCCATGCATCTTCAAACTGCTCAAAAGAGTATGTATCAATCTCATTCAAAGAGTTTGGATCAAACACAGAAATAGTCATATCGTCAATATTCCATGATAATACAACCACTGAATGGTCAGGATTCTTACCTACAAAATTATCCTCCCACTCCTCATACTGTTGATTTCCCAACAACTCACCACCATCAAGGGCCACAATTACCTCTTCACCATTACTTTTGGCATGCATAATATCAGCAATGGTACATTTATACTGACGAGTGACAACAAGGCCCATCTTCTCCAAACCTCTTCCTATGTTATGCAGAGCTGTTCCATCGTCCTTCAACCAACCGCACTGCAGTGCATGGTTCAACAACTCATCTTCATCAAACTCAATATCAAGCTTTTTAAGAATAAACTTCTCACACTCAAAACTGCATAAATTGCCTTTAGGCTGAGCCATCTCATTACAACATGCAGAACAGGCAACTTCACTGCATGCAGCCATTGCGGTCATTGGAATGTAATCAATATCCTCTGGGCGAACAGATATATCAAGATCCACCATCTGAGAAATATGCATAATCTCTCTCAACTCAGCATCACTACACAGAGCATCAAGAATCTCTTGACTCTCCTGCATTGTAGCATTTCCATCAAGGTATGCTGCCAAAACCTCGCTCTGAATACTATTTTTTGCCGATCTCTTTTTCATATCTCTCCACCTCCCTAAGTGCAATTGCTGTTAATGTTGCAAATGCACGCTTTTTAATATTATACAAATTATCAACGCTCGTATTTAACTCCTCGGCAACAACCTTAGGTTCTGCATCCTCAAGAAGCAATCGTTTAATCACATATACATAGCGTTTATTGGGCATCAGGCTTAAAAGATTCTCTATATCCATTTTACCTATCATTGCCTTTTCGCAATCGCCCTCTTTAGTTTGTGCAATACTCTCTAATAGAGTGTCATTACTCTCATTTTCTATCAAGCCATCACGTTTCGCGATAAAATAACGAATCGCAATAACCTTCAACCATTGATATATAGTACTGCGTCCCTGGAACTGCCTTAAACGATAGGCATTATTCTCCATTAAATGCAGATAGAATTCATTAACGAATTCATCATAATCCACATTATAAGTGAACACATTGCGAATAATACTCATAAAAAGCGGACGGCAGTTCTTAAAGAAGAACTGCTCCGTAACATACTCATCATGAGCAATTAAAGCATCAATTATATCTTTCTCTGACATATTAACATTTATCCTTAAGCTCCTTATAGAGTAATGGGGCTATTGCAACAAAACACTTATCATAAATCATCGGATCCGGATCCACATAATTTAAGTAATCATAAGAGCATATATCAAGGTGTTGCCCCTCGCCCTTAAGTTTTTTCTTGAAATAGTCAAAATCTGCTTTCCACCCCTTTTCTATGTAGCCCTTAAATTTGCCTTGTTGTTCTTCGTTCAAAGGCTTGACACGAAGAATAAGTTGCTCCATATTCCAACGGTAATGCTCAACCTGAGCCATTAATTCTATCTGCTCCAAATGTTCTTTTGTAAAGTTAAAATCACCGCATTGCAACTGTGTCAACTCTTCATCACTACAAACACTTCTTAACTTACACCAAATTGTTAAAGCATTATATATATTCGACCACATCGCCGCACTCTGCGATTTTCCAACCACCCTCTTTTTATTCTCCTGCACTTGTTTATCTGCAATATTATCAAGATCCTTAAGCTCCACAACAGGACTTTGCTTCCAAATACTCTTGTAATGTGTAATACTTTTTACATCATTCACCATATTCAAGAGAATCACATCTGTCTGAGTTTTAGCCTTAGGAACAATATTTCTCTCACAAATAGTATTTGTAAACTCATACATCTTATCAGAAAATAGAGTAACATTCTCTATAGCATTCATAAATTTTACATCATAGCACGAGTCAGCCATACCGAAAGCAATCAATTTGCTGTTATATCTGACATGTTCATTTATGCTCTGAATGGTTGCATCACCATATCGTTGATATACTAAAACCTGTTGAAGTTGCTTGCTTGCATACACCTCATCGGGCAAATAAATAGCAGCTGCAATTGCCTTATTACTCTCAGGCAAACATACAGCTATTGATACCTTTGCATTCGGATTTTCTACACTCCTCAGCAAATAAGATTGAATCCACGGCATCTCAACACCACCAGCAATAAACTCCCACTCAACATCGGTCACCTTATCTCCAAGATAACCCGATTTATATCTACACTCCGATGAGGAATCTTTTGTAATAAAACGCCAATCCGATAATGCAAACAACTCTTTAAAACGCCCCATAAAGAAGTTCATCTCCTGCTCTGCATTTCTATCAATAAATGTAATTCTGGTCTTAACTCCTTTGGTTGGGAAATTCGGGAAGTGACATAAATGAGCCGCTTCGATGGCCATTCCCACACCCATCCTTGACATTCCTACTACAATCAGATGTACAAAATCATCGGAATCTTTTTTAATGCCCTTATAACCCTCCAGTGGCTTATATACTCCTACAGCACTATTCTCATCCATCTCTCTGTTCACAAGAACTTTCTGTGCCCACATCTCATAATAGTTGAATGGTTTGAATGCTATGAGGTCTTTGACTATCTTACTATCTGTTTCGGCAATTTGAATAACCGAGAATGTAGTTTGATTCTCAAACATCACTCTACAGGTAAGTTTTCCTACACCGGCTCTGAATCTGCTACATGCTCCAACCACCAATTTAATACAAGCAATATTGAATGTATCGTGACATGAGTCATCTTCATTAGTATCAAAATCCTCGCCCAAAACATATAACTCAGAAGCGTAGCGCCATGGCAACTTCTCAACATCCTCGCGCGAAGTTCTGTCTCCGTATAGTATTACAACTCTATCCTGTTCATCATTATTTAAATCAGAAAAGAGTTGTCTGCGGAAAGACTCCACATCTCTGGCGGTCATTATAAACACTCTGTTTTTAGTTCCGTTAAGGATATGTTTCACTATTCCGGGAACAACATCATTTCCACCAATTATCAAGTATAGATTCTTCCTAAACTCGTGGTTTCGCCAATATCCAAGCTTATAAATAATCTCGCCCTTTAACCATCTTTCTTTGCGCTTATCTATCCAGCCAACAAGTACCGACACCAACACTCCATTTAACAATACAATGCCTAATGCTGCTATCAATCCGGCAACAAACCTTCCGCGCGCACTATGGGCCATGGGCTGATTACCGGGATCCATGTAATGGATATACATACTCCACAATATGCTTGGATTCTCTTTCTTGTTTTCAAAAGGCTCGCTGTAAACAATGAAAGAGTTACTATCACACACAACTCCACCATTTGCAACTATCAAGAAAGAGTCAACATCGCTAATTCTACTCTTGGTATTGACAACTATACTATCAGCAGATCCATAATAATCCGCATAGAGCGTTTCATCGCTTATTAACTCACGTTCATCAAGTTTTTTATCTTGGAGTGCATTAGATAGCGTGATTCCTACATTTACAACTAACGGGAATGACATTATCAAAAGAAAACACTTGAGAAAAAGGAACTTTTTATTCAAGTGCATATCTAATCTTATCTTATCAAAGAACAGAATTTTTAATGCATAGCCCCAATAAAAGCATGCAGCTACACCTACAACGAAGAGTAGCAAATTGAACAGATCAAAATGCCCCACCTCATTTCCCAACGCTCTACAATAATTAACAAAAACTCCACTCATAAGCATATTTTACTAAAGTTTGGGGTGCGCTTCGCGGTTACTTGTCACATGGCAAGCAACACAAAAGAAATGGTTGACGAAATAACTTCATCAACCATGCAAATATAGTGAAATTATTATCTTTTAAGATTTTTTAGGAGATAAAAATAACTTAAAATTGACCTTTAACTACAACTCCTACTCACTCACAAAAAGGCCTTTCAGCACTTTGGCGGTAGTTTTACCAATGGCGGCACTACTGTGGGCAATGACAGCAGGCATTGATTTTAAAGACTCTTTTATGGCTCTACGTTTTACTCTTCGCTTATTCTTTACACCCGATAATGCCGCAGGTCCCTCTGTAAGATAAGAACGGGTAACGTAACCTATTCGCATTGTAAGAAGCGAGTTTATACACCCCTCAATTGCCGAACCGACCAAAACGCCCGGAATAGTCAACTTCTTCAAGTTGTGCATCAATGTTGGTCCAAAACCGGTATCGTCAACATCAACATCGCCCAAATCCGAACCGGCATCTGCCATATCCGGATCTGCTGCATCAGCAAAATCGAACGGAGCAACTCCATCGACATCGGTAAATACCTGAGAAGCACAATAGGTAATCAGCGCAGTAGTCAACACTCTAACATACAGTTTAAACATCTGTTGTTTAGTTGGTTTGAATCCTGTTGCCAACACAATATCCGATATCAACTTATAGTTCATAATCAGCACTGCAACTGTATCAAACTTACTATTTTGCGAAACTGCCGTAACAAGAAAAACTGTCTTACCCCACTCCTTGATTCGGTTATTGATTCCCATAACCCCCATCTCTTTCGAGCCATCAAGGCGTAAAGCCACCTCATTCGCTACAATTGAACGAATCTCTTCACTATTATCTCCACCGGCCTTAATTGCAGCAATCAGCTCCTGCTGATGCGCTTTTCTTCGCTCTGCATCCTGAATATAACCGCAACTCTTTGCCAATCTCTTCGCAAAGTGCTTTAACTGCGCAACATTCCACGACTCATCGACACTCAACACAGGAAACTCCGGTGCACGATGCACCTTAACAATGGGACGCACAACATATATCAATAGAAGTATCAGAATAACTCCATAAAAAGCATACTCTACATAAACATGGGTTAGTTGCCCCAATTTATCTCCAATGGTTATAATGTTGCCAAGCAACAGAATACCAACTATACCCAAGAATATTGCAATTATCAAAAACAGATTTCTTTTCATCACCA
Source organism: Bacteroidales bacterium (assembly GCA_015061245.1). Classification (GTDB taxonomy): domain Bacteria; phylum Bacteroidota; class Bacteroidia; order Bacteroidales; family Marinifilaceae; genus RGIG9079. Next base: position 66,241 of record SUWY01000004.1, on the reverse strand, counting down.
ACTCTATTTAAAATCATGATAGGTTGTACTTCTCTGAAAAACACGCAAACCAAACTCAGGCATTATAGTCAAAGCATGCCCCATGAACGAGGTCTGGAAATGCTCGTATGCCACCCAGTTTGTATCTGCACAGAAACAGTAGAACTCGATAGGCAATCCCTCGCTATCAGGCTCCAACTGACGCACCATAATTGTCATATTTTGGTGTATCATGGCGTGCTTTTTCATGTAACGCTCCACACTTCGCGTATAGAGAACGGCATTTACATTCTCATCATCCAAATCCTCTTTGGCAAGGAGCTTCTTATTCAATAGATTCTCAATCTCACTCTCGGTACACCTACGAATAGTCTGCATATCTATGCGAATTGAACGCTTCATTCTTCTTCCACCACTCTCCTTCATTCCTCGCCAATTCTGAAAGGCCTCGCTCACCAAAGCATAAGGGGGGACAGTGGTGATTGTCTTATCCCAATTCTGCACCTTTACGGTTGTCATCGAAACATCGATTACCTCTCCATCTGCACCGGCCTTTGGTACACAAATCCAATCGCCCGGGCGCAACATATCATTAGCCGACAACTGAATTCCCGCCACAAAACCTACAATAGAATCCTTAAATACCAACATCAAAACAGTTGCGGCAGCTCCGATTCCGGTAATCAAAGTCAATGGCGATTTTCCAATTATATTGGCAATAATCACAATTATACCAAGACATATCGCAATCAGCTTAAACATCTGATACACGCCATGCAAAGGTCTATCTTTCAATGTGCTATGTTGCGATGTAATCACATCAATTGACTCAATAACAGCACATACAAACTTAATGATAACCGCAATCAGATATACATTCATGACACGCCATACCAAATCATGAAATATAGTATCCTTAATTTCAAACAGCAGCGAGGTTAAAAAGTATGCAATAATAGCCGGGACAAGCTGTCCTATCACCTTAATTACACCATCACTAAAGATATAATCATCCCACTTAACATGAGTCTTTCTCACTAACTTTTTAACAAGAGGAAGAATCAATCTACGCATAATTATTCCACACACTGTAGCAATGAAAACAATCATCACCAACAGCAGTATATCATATATCCAATTCTCAGACTCGGGGTCTATATTCAAGACCTCCATAGTCCACTCTGCCAATTCCTTCATTCTGTCTCTTTATAATTATCCAAAGCCTTCTGAAGCTCCTCATCGCTCATCTCATCCTCACTATCATCCTCCTCAACAAATGTAAACTTCGGAAGAGCATAACTCTGATCCTTAATCTCATCAAGGAAACCTGAAATCTTCTCCTTCAAATCAACTCTAATCTGCTGAACGTTATATTTTGAAGTAGGTTTCATTAAGTCTTTATATTTGGCCTTTGTAATCTTAAACTTCATATCATCGCCATTGCCGGAGATAGTCAATCCGAACTTAAACGGAATAGGGCTATCCAGAATAGAGATATGGTACTTATAACTCATATCCAATCCCTGTTTTCCGCCAACAGCTGCTCTATATCTATCCATCTTAAAGACAAACGGATAGATATCAACCATGCCCTCGCTCATTGACAAAGTAACCGACAAAGTATCTATAAGATTGCGCTTTTTATTCTTGAATTTCAACTTCTTGGCAATAGTCGAGAAGGTCTCGCCATCCATTAGAACCAAATCCTTACCATCAATACAAGCTGCACCGTTAAGCGAATTCATATCAACGCTCATATCCTGATCCCAATTACCGGCAACAGCAAAATCGACATTCACATTACCTGAAAGCGAAGTAAGCATAGGCATAACAGTATCGAATTGAGGCACAACATCGAGCAGATTACCAATCTGCACATTCTTCATACTCATTGCAAATCCTGCAAATGCCTTGGTTGTATCCTCGGCAGTATACAATCCACGAGCCAAAACATCGCCGATACTTGAATTCACACTCATCTCCGATAGCTTTGCAACACCATCATTGATATTGATTAACGCCTTGGCATTCTGCATTCTCCATCGGCCCAAAACCATACTCTTGGCATTCAAATCACAATCAACTCTATACTTCTCGGGAATGACATAAACATGATTGAATTTAATGGGCGAGGTTGTGTCCGCCAACTCAATAGGAGCTTTATCAATGCCCTCCTCTTGTATCGTAGACTCAAGAGCTGCTCTCTCACCACGAATAGAGTCCAATCGTGCCTTGTAAAGATTACCCTCGTCCATTGCCTTTAGCAATTGGTTGATATTAATCCTATCCGATGTTACATTCAATCTCATGGCAACAGTATCGCCCTTCCAAAGCCAGTTCCAGGCATTGAAAACTCTACCTCTAAGTTGAAAATCAGAGCGTCCCACCCTCATTTCATCACCGGTGAGAGAGAAACTATTGGCATCGGTTGCAACCTTAAACAACTTAGACTTAATCTCCAATGGATAGAACATTGTATAAAGAGACAAATTCCTCAAGGTAAAGATTGAGATTGCTGTCCAAGCATTTTTCTCAACATCCTTACACTTAGCATCGATAGTTACATCTATCCGCGATGTAAACAAACGGTCTCTAAATGGAGTAAACAACAGAGAGTCGCTCCTCAAACTTGCAACCAAAGTAGGAATCTTCTTATCATTAGCATCGGACTTCAAATCAGCATCAAGCGACAAATATTTCGAACTCAGCCAAGCAGAATCATAACGCAAAGCTCTTAAATTCTGCCACATAACAGCCGCCTTCAACGGAACAATAGCATTAGTATCCGCCACCTGGACTGTTCTAAGTGAGACACGCACTGAATCGGTATAGAATACATTTCCCTTTTTTAGCGAGGCCTCGAATCGTTTCCAACGCAACGAACCTCCCAATGGGGTCAACGATGTATCCTGCACAACAACCTTACCGGAAATGCGTCTTCCACCCATACCGGAGCCCAAAAACATTGAAGCGCTATCGATATGCACTCCTATACTATCGGCAGGCAGCTCAAAACAGAAATGGGGAATTGACAATCTACCACCGGCTCTAATCTTTCCATAATTGCTGTTCTGAATATCTGACAACTTAAAATTCAACCTCAAATTTCCATCAATATCTCCACGAGCCACAACTCCTAAAGTGTCAGGAAAAAGGGCCAACATCTTCTCTGCATCAACATTCAACTCGCTTCTTAATTGAATATGCGGATCGGCAATCAAACGTGAAACCTGACCGCTTAACTTAGCCTTAATACCCGTTCCAACCAAATTCAACCTATGCAACACCAAATTCTGGTTATTAGGATTATTCAAGTCCAAATCCAGCAACATTCTGATATCAAGGGTATCAATACTGCCAAGCATATCTTTGTGTTGAAAACTTACACTTTGAGTCATAAACTCTCCATCAATATGCGGCAACTCTCTATTATTCAATTTGCCATACACATTACCCTGACATTTGGCAAGGCCTGACACCTGAACACCCTCAGCAAACTGAGCATATCTGTGAGGAACAACTCTCCACAACTCATTCAACTCAGGTAAATCCAAAGAGTAGTTCAAATCAAGAATAGCTCCACCATCAACAACCGAAGTATCGCTAAAAATTGAACCATTACAAGTAACATCAATATTATTCAAACGCAACTTGGTATTATTCAACATAATAGCCGAGGAGTCGTTTTTAACGAAAAATCTACCTTGTAATCCTATTGACAAATCATCTATAAAATGCTCACCTTGAGAGACATAATTTACACTCTTGGAATCGAAATCGACATTCAGGAACAAACCGCGTTGCTTAGACATTCCACCTCGCAACTCCAAAGAACCTCCGTTCAAACTTACATATTGACCGGAAACTTGATCGTCATATAGAATATCAGCATCATTTATTACAAACTGCTTGATAGCAATTCCCGATACCGAGGTTTCACCACTATCCTCATCAACTACGATAGCAATAGTATCAACTTGTGAATTCTCAATAACCAAATCCCAATTCGATGTACTATCTGGGAAAACAGTATAATTAGCTCCAATACTATCAATAAATATTCCTGCAAAAACGAACCTGCCGGCTAACAACGGCAAAGCCGACATTGCAATGTCGGCCTGCTTAACTCTTAGCAAAGTATCCTCTGCCACAGGAACATATAGAGAGTCATTAACTCTATCCGATGTAACAACCAAATCCCTGACAGACAAGGTCATTGAAGGAAAACGTCGCAATGGACTAACATTATACTCCCCCGCCTCAATGTTAACGCTCAGACTACTATCCGAATACTCCGAGATTATTTCACGAATCTTCTCGTCACTGCAGTAAATATTTACTGCAATAATAAATATTGCCAATACTCCAACGAATACGGCTATAGTAATACCTATAAACCGCAGAAATAATCTCAAGCCTCTCTTCATATATTACAAATAATCTTCAAAATAGTTGGTAACCTTCTGCATCAGGTGAATTCTATCCTTACCCATCACATTGTGCTCGGCGCATGGATATGGGAAGTAATCAACCTGTACATTATTCTTGATACACTCTCGAATAAAGCTCAAACTATGCTCCCAAACAACCACATTGTCAATTGCACCCTGGCAAATCAGCAACTTACCCTTCAAATCCTTGGCTTTATTAATGAGCGAGCTCTTTGCAAAACCCTCGGGGTTTGTAGCAGCTGTCTCCATATATCGCTCGCCATACATAATCTCGTACCACTTCCAATCAATAACAGGACCACCCGCTACAGCAACCTTAAACAGTTCCGGATAATTGGTAATCAATGAAATAGTCATAAATCCACCATAGCTCCATCCATGAACACCTACACGATTCTTATCGCACCAGCTATGAGAAAGCAACCACTCCATACCCTTTACCTGATCGGCCATCTCTGCCTGACCACAATTTTTATGGATTTCACGCTCATACTCAGCACCACGGTTAGGAGTTCCACGATTATCCATCACAAACACTACATAACCATGTTGAGCCATATACATCTCCCAGTAACGAATCTCCGCTAACCAAGAGTTCTTTACCAACTGAGAGTGAGGACCTCCATAAACATATAGAATAACAGGATAGACCTTAGTTGAATCAAAATCCATAGGCTTAATCAAACGGTAGTAGTTATCGTACTTTCCATCTGCACTCTTAACGGTACCAATTGTAACCTCACCAAAATTATAATCGGCAGCAGGATTCTTACCCTCGGTCAACACCTTAACAACTGTTCCATTATTCTTAACCACACTCTTTGTTGTCGGAACATGGAGCGAAGAGTAAGTATCGGTAAAGAACTTGTAATCTGCACTAAATGCAACTCTATGCCAACCCTCCTCTTTGGTCAAACGAACACTCTTTCCGCTCTTAATATCCACACTGAACAGATGATTATCAATAGGACTCACCTCTGCCGATGTGTAATACACCTTCTTACCATCACAACCAATAAACTCGACATCTGCATCAACATTGGTCAAACGCTTGATAAGTTTACCATCGGTTGAGTGAAGATACAAACTCTTATATCCATCGCGGCTGTTTGTAACATAGATAAACTTGTCGCTCTGATTAGGAATAAAGTGTAACCCACAGATAGGCTCCATAAACTTGCTATCCTTATCCACGAAAAGAGTATTGATAAACTTACCGGTAGCTGCACAATAAGCATTTAAGTGCATCTCCTTCTGTGCACGGTTCAACACCTGAATATAGATCTTATCTGACTCCGGAGACCATGTAATATTTGTCAAATAACGCTCCTCGTCGAAATCGGTAACCTGCATCTTTGTGCTCTTACCACTCTTGAAATCATAAACAAAAAGCGATACAATTTCAGATTTCATTCCATTCATAGGATACTTCAACTCAACCAAAGAGCCTGTACGTGTTGTAATATCCAACAATGGGAAAGTTGTAACATTACTCTCATCCTTCTGGTAATAAGCAACCTTCTCTCCATCAGGAGCCCAGAAAATACCATTGGTAATTCCAAACTCATTACGGCTTACCGCTGTACCACTAACTATATTCTTATCTTTCTCATTAGTAATGGCAATCTGGTTACCATCACTGAAGAACAGGTTATTATCCTTTACAAAAGCAACACCATTACGTTTGGCATTATATGTAATCTCGGTAGCACCCTTTGGCAGTTGTATTGCCTTCTCCACACTCTTTGTGGCCAAATCGATAATCACATATCTGCCACCATTCATAATCGACATCTTTCCGGGTGCGCAGAATGTGAAATTTGGGAAACCTTTTAAATTAGAACCCAATGCAGAGTTCAACTCCTGCAAACTCATCACCTCACGCTCCTTTCCGTCAGCAGCATTTGTTGCCACCAAGGAACTACCCTTAGGGAAAAAATACTCAGACCCCTCTGCACTCCACGCAGTAAACTGTACTCTTGGAATTACGGCACCCATTACTGCCTCTTCCATAGTCAACACTTTACCATTATCACTCTCCATAACAGGATTTGCCATAACTGAACCTGCAATTGCAGCCATCACTATTGTTGCACTTAAAAATCTCTTTACCATATCTTTATTGAAAATCATCCATTGCATTATCGCCAACTCTGCTCTTAATCTTAGGCAAAGCAATATGATATTTGACTGAAAATACTCTTGTCAAGAAGATAACCAAGAAACTTATTATTTCAGTCCACAGAATATCCAAACCCATCCATTGGCAAAAGCCAAAAACCATACCTCCAAGAATACATAGAGTTGCATAAAGCTCTTTACGGAAAATAAGAGGTATCTCGTTAATTAAGATATCTCTTAAAACACCTCCGGCTGTGGCGGTTAACAATCCCATACCGGTAGCCACCCACAATGGAAATCCGAATGAGAGAGTCTTCTCAACTCCAACTACTGCATAAAGAGCCAAACCCACAGTATCAAAAATGAAAAAAGTTGACTTCATCTTTACAATATGCTTCGAAAAGACTATTGTGTAAACTAAAGCAACTCCTGTAATAATCAAATAGATTGGATTAGTCATCCAGAACGGCGTTGTATTCAACAAAACATCACGAATGGTTCCACCACCAATCGCAACAGCCAACCCCACTACAAATGCACCATACCAATCAAAATTCTTGGCGGCAGCCAAACGCAATCCACTAATTGCAAACGCAAATGTTCCCACAAACTCCATAACCCACATCAACGATGTTTTAGGAGTAAAAGCTTCGAACAAACCCGTAAACATAAATCCAACCGTTTAAAAATCAATCTAATTTCTCAATCCATGTAAGCGGAATTTCGACAAGCGCACACCCTAAATCATTCACTCTAATGGCAACTTTCGACTTATTTCCTACCCTTACATATTCGGCCTCTAAGTTAGCCAAAGGTCCGCGTAAAACCTTAACTTTATCACCTTTTTTTAACGACTCGCTGGTAAATTCCACCTCACTATCGGCATTTCCTACCAGGAACATAAAACTCTTCATCTGAGAATCAGGAACTACAGTGGCTTTTCCACTACCCGGAAAGGCATAAAAATGGGTAACAGATCTATCTTCCAACACAGTAATACGTTCACCCGTCGTAACGTGAACGAAAACCATTTGTGGTGTCAAAACTCTGTCAACCTTCTTCTTTCTATCTTTCCAATAGTGCAACTCACTGCGTATAGGTAGATAGGTCTCTATATTGAGTTTCTGCAATCGCTCCACACACTTCTTCTCATGAAAAAGTCGTACATGAGCGACAAGCCAACTCTTTTCATTATCATCAATAGGCATTTTTATCTCCTGCAATTGCATTGTAAACAGTCATAAACATAATACGGATATCAAGCCACAAAGACCAATGCTCAATGTAGTAAATATCACGTCTTACGCGTCCCTCCATCTGCTCCAACTCCTTAGTCTCTCCGCGATATCCGGTAACTTGAGCCCAACCGGTAACACCGGGCTTTGCCAAATGGCGAACCATATACTGTTTAATCAACTCAGAATACATCTCTGTATGTAGCAACATGTGTGGACGAGGTCCCACAACAGACATATCACCCTTAAAGACATTAATAAACTGAGGTAACTCATCTATACTACTCTTTCTCAAGAAGTTACCAAATTTAGTCTTTCTCGGATCATTCTCGGTTGCCTGAATTCTATCCGCATCCTTATTCACATGCATTGAACGGAACTTATACATTGTGAACACCTTACCGTTAAGGCCTGAACGCTCCTGCTTAAAGAAAACAGGTCCGGGCGATGTTACTTTTGTTACAATTGCAACAAAAAGATATATCCACGGGAAGAGCGTTACCAAGAATAAGCCGGACACAATAAGATCAAATGTCCTTTTTATAATTCTATTCCCCTGCTGCAATAATGGCTCTTTTCTCTCCTGCATAATCATCACCTTACCCATCATTGCATAACGCATATTGTACAGATACATCGACTTAACATCGGGAACCGCATAGAAACGGATACACAACTTCTCACACAAGGTGTATATCTCATCAATACGCTCGGTATCAGATGTTTGCAAGCAACAATACAACTCTTGCACCTGATTGTTCTCCAACCAACTCTTCAACTCCTCAACCTTACCCAAATATGTTGCAGGCGGAAGTTTTTTACCTCCCGACAAAATATTCATCTGCCATCGCTCATCAACAGTATCAGCAAAATATCCAAGAGTTCTGTAACCTATTCCCACATCCTGCAACTGTTTCCACAACTCCAACGCATCTTTGTGTGTACCTACAAAGACAACTAATCTGCGTTTATAGAATCTTGATGCTCTGATTCGACGAATAAGCAAACGAACACAGAAACGCCACAAGAACAGGCAACCCCACCATGATATATATACACCCAAAATCCTTACAATATTAGGCCATGGCAAACTGATTCGCAATGTCTGACCAATTGTATACGGAAACATTAAATTTGAATGTATAGCAAAGATATACAGAACAAAACACATAGCATGAAGCAAAACCATATATACAGTTCGCTTCATAATATTTTCCAACTTAGAGAATCTATCAACCAGAATAGGAGGCCACAAAATAACACATGGCAAATAGAATAGATTTACCAAAAGGAAATACTCATCTTTGTTAAAACTCTCCTCTGTTCTATAGTTCAATATCTCAGGATAGAGATTAAACAAAATTGCAAACACCACATTAAGCAATATAAAATCGCCCAATATAATTGCCAAATTTGCAACAAATGTGTTTTGTAATGCCTGTTTCATAACACGCTATATTTAGGTTTACTGGTTCTCACTCACACCGGCTATTTGCTCCACATTCAAATCAGACTCACGCTTATCACCACCCACATCGTAACGTTTCAACGGATTTTTGGTAAGCTCTGCATACTCCTCTCTTGCCTTGTAAATATCAATAGCCAAGTAGATTGCATTTGCAACTCCCTGTGTATCTGCACATCCCTTATCAACAATATCATATGCCACACCGTGAACCGGCGTTGTTAAGACACATGGTAATCCTGCAACAGAAATAACACCGCTATTTCCCTCGACACTCTTGAAAGGAATCATACCTTGATCATTGTGCAGAGCCAATACCACATCGAACTTCTCATACATCTTCTCCGAGAAGAAACGATCTGCAGCGTATGGTCCCACAGCAAAGATATTCTCCTCACGAGCCTGCTCTATTGCCGGCTTGATAATTCTCTCCTCCTCATCGCCAAAAATGCCATCACCTGTCGAAGCATTCAAAGCCAATACCGCAATTTTAGGTTTATCAATTCCAAAATCACGCTCCATTGCACGTTTAATCATCTTCAAACGCTTAATGATATTGGGGATAGTCAACTGTGACAATGAATCCTTCACGCTCTTACCCGAGGTGATAAAGGCCAACTTCATATGCTCACCAACATATAATGGCAAAAGATAATCACTCTCATATCTTACTGCCAAATAGTGTATAAGCGAGGTCGCACGCTCCAAGTCATAAGCATAATCACCCATAGGAGCAGTTACCAAAACATCGATACGATTATTGTCAATATAATCCAATCCCTGCTTCAATGCAAGCATAGCACACTCATCAGATACTTTGGTCTCAATTCCCGGATCTACACGAACCTCATCGCCAAAACAGTTGATAACATTGGTTCTCTTGTCAGAAGCATCTTCAGGCTTTTGAATAAGATTTGTAACCAAATTTACAGGCTCCTCCTCGCTCTCAATACTCTTTTTGTAATATCCCAAAACCTTAGGAGAACCAATTACCAAAGGAGTACAAACCTCACACATCTTATTGTCGGCAAGAAGCTTAACCAAAATCTCACTTCCAACTCCATTTATATCGCCCTGGGCCATGCCCACAATCAACTTTTCACTCATAACTTTTCTCTTCAAATAATTAACTCTCGGAACAAGGCTGATATGTCTCAATATGTCTCATCTTCTTAGCCTCGTACACATCTTCAATTGTTATTAAAATACCGGTCTCCTCTACATCGCCAAAAAATGGATTGAGCGATGTTCCGAAAACCTTCATAGTTGGCGACAACCCCATATAGGCATTCACCAACGGAGGAATATTTGTACCCTGCTCACGTACCTGCTTAGAGAGGATCTTATAATCCTCGGTATAGTTATCACTCGCAAACATTCCTTCAATACCCGCCAAATCAATCTGCAACTCATACTCCGGTTTGGGAGTAACCAACTGCTCCTTATCTCCGAAATATCTCTGCATAAAATAGAGAATCATATTTCTTGACAAGATATCGAAGTTTCTATACATTGTAACCTTACCCAAGAAATACTTAATCTCGGGATTATCGACAGTCAAAGCCCCCAATCCATCCCAAAGATTGTCCAATGCATATAACGACTTTCGCGATGCCTGGGTTGATTGGTAATGAGGATGAACAAAAGAGCGTCCCAACTCAATTGTATATGGAAGATAATCCTTGATAAACTTCTCTGACAAAGTGAATATCTCGCTTACCGCCATCTCTGGAATACCATCTTTATCCAATGGCATACTCTTACAAAACTGATAACGATAACCGCCCATTATCACCTGCGCATCCGGATCCCACACAATCAATTGAATACATGGATTATCCTCACGCAAATCGAACTCATCAATATCGCAACTCTTACCGGTTCCTCCTCCTGCTGCTCTAAATGCTAACTCTCTAATTCTGCCCACCTCTCTCATCAAATTGGGAGCATCGTGTGCAGTAAAAGTATATATCTCATTGCCCCCCTTATTGCTACTACGCAAATGGTGGACATTGGCTAATTCTGCTAACAATAGTGCTCTATCAACTGCATAGCATACTGCCTCCATACGCAAATCTCTTTTATTAATTCAGCCAGGTACCAGATTGGCACTTTTGCAAAGTTAAGAATTTTTTACATATTCTATTAAGAAAAATTAGTACTTTTGGCAAAAATTAGAACTTGAACTAAAATAGATATGAAACACTTGAAGTTAACATTCTTACTCATAGCATTTTTCTCGCTTATTGCATGTAGCGATAATTCAGAAGATGAACCAATTACACCCGGAACTGAAACTGTAAAAGAGCGTACGGTAATATTCTACCTGGCTGGCGAAGAGTTCAAGATTGGTAACTGGATTGCAGACAACTTGAACCGTATTTGTTCAAGTATGAGCAACCAAGTCGACCCTCAAAAAATAAATGTATTGGCATACATAGATCTATACACAAGGGTTGAAAATATACCACCCACTCCACGTCTCTACGAGATAAAGTACTCTCCGCAACTAAAATGCGGTGATACTCTATGCGTCACTGAGTACAAAGAGAGAAACTCCCTATCTCCAAGTAATTTGAAAAACTTCTTCGAGATGGTCAAGAAGGAGTACCCCGCAAACTCGTACAGTTTGGTATGGGGCTCACATGGAAGCGGTTGGTTTCCAAACCCCAATATGATGTCCGGTCGTTCATTAGGTCCCGATGGCACTAACTACATTGAGATGGACGAGTTCGCTCAGATCATACCAAAAGATATGAAGTTTGACTACATTATCTTTGATGCCTGCTTTATGGCTCAAGCCGAGGTCATTATGCAACTTCGCAACAAGGCCGACTACATCATGGCTGCACCAACAGAACTTCCCATCAAAGGATTCCCTTACGATGAGATTGACTTGATATGCACCGCAACTACAGAAAGTGACTACAAAACAATATGCGAGAAATTCAAAGCAATGTACCATGCAACAGGCACAACCTACACCATCTCGTTAATCAAGTGTAAAGCCATTGAAAACCTTGCACAAAGTTTCAAAGCCATTATTGATGCCAGCAGTGACGATGCCCTGGCACTCCTTCAGCTCAACAGAGTACAATATTTTGATGGTTCACAATACTGTTTCAGCTATGTAACATGTTGTTTCGATATTATCGATTTGGCTGAAAAACTTTTGGCAACTCCCGGAAACGAGAATATTGAAAACAGTGAGGAGCTATTGGAACAACTGAAGAGTGATTTGAACGAATTGATCAAATATGAGGCCCACTCAAAATATATCAACTTCCAGAACTACTTTGAACTTAAAACCTGTTGTGGGTTGAGTTGTTATTGGCCCGACCCAACCATTCCAATTGCAAACAGCTACTACTACAACTACGATTGGTGTAGTGCCTCTGGAATGGATTATGTATTAAACAGTATTGTAGAGTATTAAGCAAATGAACATCGAAAAGACTATCAACTCATTAAAAGCCAACAACTTTACAGTTCACCATGTAACAAACTGCAAAGAGGCTCATGATATATTTTTCAATACCATTTTACCAGGATTAAATGTAAAAAGTTTCTCTATCGGTGACTCAATGACAATGCGCGCAACCGGAGTCATTGAAGAGCTTGAGAAGCACACAGACATTGAATTTGTCAGAAGTTTTGGCGAGGGCTGGAGTTTTGAAAAGAAGTATGAACAGCGCCGTAAAGCTCTGCTTACAGACCTATTTATAACAGGAACAAACGCAGTAACCGAAGATGGACTATTGGTCAATTTAGACATGTACGGCAACAGAATTAACGGCATTAACTTTGGACCGTTAAATGTTGTTCTCTTTATTGGAACCAATAAGATTACTACAAATCTCGACGAAGCCATGAAGCGAGTTCGCGAAGTTGCTGCACCGAAAAATGTGGCACGTCACAGCGGCTTCAATACACCATGTGCAAAAACCGGCAGCTGTATGAACTGCTCATCAAGTCAACGAATATGCAACGAGTGGAGCATTATTGAGAAGTGCTTCCCTGCTCACCGAATACAGATAATTCTAATAGACCAGGAGTTAGGATTATAGAGAACTATATATCCAACTCCACCACTGTCACTCCGGCACCACCAAGCGTAACATGCTCGTCGTGTGCCCTCTTAACCAATGGGTTACAGTTCAACCATTGACGTAACATCATACGCAAAGCACCTGTACCGGTTCCATGCAACACTCTTAAATCCTTATATCCCAAAACCAAAGCATTGTCAAGGAAGTGAGTAACCTCGGTAATAGCCTCCTCCACTCGCATTCCTCGTACATCTATCTCCGGTTTAAAGTTGAAACGTTCACTGCTCATTGCAGCAACTGAACTACTGCTCTTGCGTTGTGGCATATTGGCCATTGCACTCTTTGCCTCACTCTTGGAAATACGTTTAACAGAAGAGAGTTTAACAGTTGAGCGAATTTCACCTATAGCAACCTGAACCTCCTTACCGCTAAAACGAACAATCTCGGCAATAGCTCCATTCTGCAAACGAACAACATCGCCTACTCTCAATGGAATTTCCGCAGGCTTTGCTACCGTAACAGCAGGCTGAGCACCACCATCGGCAGCTTGAGCCTTCTTCTGCTCCCGACGCTCTTTTCTGCGTTGCAACTGCTCTATCTTACGCTGGATTGCCAACTCTGTTTCGCTGCTATCATTACTCAACAACCGCTCCTTCTCAATCTCCATCTGCAAACGCAGCTCTCTGGTCTTCTCCTTCTCAGCCTGACTTTCACGAATACCCTTAATAGTATTCTCAATCACCTTATTAGCCTCGGAAAGGATACGCTCCGCCTCTGCCTTTGCCTCACGGATAATCTCCTTACGCTCGCGCTCTGCCTGGTCAAGTTCACTGCTATAACGCTCCACAACCTGATCCAAACGCTTCTCATTCTCGTGAATCTTCTTACGCTTCTCCTCCCAATAACGTTTGTCACGAGCAATATCCTTCAAATGCTTATCATAGTTGACCTGCTCCTCACCAATTTTGAGCGAGGCCTCGTCCAAAATCTCCTTGGGAAGACCAATCTTCTTGGCAATCTCGAAAGCAAACGAAGAGCCGGGTTTTCCAATACGCAACTCAAACAACGGGGTCATTCTACCACTATCGTAAAGCATTGCTCCATTTGTAATACCGTCAACCTCCGAAGCAACCAGTTTCAAATTGGTATAGTGGGTAGTTATTACGCCACGAACCTTTTGAGTATTAAGTTTTTTCAACACAGCCTCGGCAATTGCCCCACCGAGCAGAGGCTCTGTACCGGTTCCGAACTCATCAATAAGAATCAAACTTCGCTCATCGCCAAATTTGACAAAATTCTTCATATTGATAAGGTGAGAACTGTAGGTACTCAAATCGTTCTCGATTGATTGCTCATCGCCAATATCTATCAGGATATTATTGAAGATTCCGAAAATGCTATGGTCGTCTACAGGCACAGGAATTCCGCACTGGAACATATATTGCAAAAGTCCTGCAGTTTGCAAACATACCGACTTACCTCCGGCATTCGGACCCGATATAACTATGATTCTCTGCTCCTCATTTATCTCCAAATTCAAAGGTATCAACTCCTTGCCTGCAGCCTTTAAACTCAAAAAGAGAAGCGGATGTTTAGCTCGGCTCCAACTCATCTCAGCTTCATCGGAAATTTTAGGAACCACCGCTCCCAATTGAATGGAAAACTTAGCCTTCGCCTTCAAAAAATCGATATATGCCAAGAAGTCATATCCTGGAATCAAATCATCAATATACGGACGCAAATCATCGGCAAAAGCCTTAAGGATGCGCATAATCTCACGGCGCTCCTCCATCTCCAATTCGCGTATCTCGTTGTTGGTCTCGACAATCTCGGCAGGCTCAATATAGGCAGTCTTACCGGTTGCACTCTCATCGTAAACAATACCCTTAATCTTCCTCTTAAAGGCACTTGGCACCGGGATAACCATACGACCGTCACGCACTGCAACGCCACTATCCTTCTCTGCCCAGCCCTCGCTCTGAGCAAGTTGCAACAAAGCCTGCATTCTGCGAGAAATTCCACTCTGTTTCTGCTGTATAGAGCGTCTGATTTGAGCCAACTCAGGAGAGGCTGAATCCTTTATTGTTCCATACTTCGAGATAATGCTATCCAGTCTTGAAATGATATAGGGAAATTGTGAAATATTTCCTGCCTTATTGGCCAATCTGCTATACTCCTCACGCTTGCTCTTAAAGAAACGCAATATTGAGTATAAAGACTCCAAAGAGCCCTTTAACATTACCATCTCGGCAACCTCAAGGAAAAGGCCCTCTATTCTAATCTTCTCTAAAAAGGGACGAGCATCAGCAAAAACCCCTCCTGGAAAATCTTCCTGCTGTAAGATTGCCATAAACTCACTGCAATCATACAGACGCTCCTCTATAACCCTGCGCTCACTTGAAAAGCTCATACTCTGCATCAATTCGCGTCCCATAGAACTTTCGCATTGCGCAGACAACAACTCTCTAAGCGAGTCAAACTTTATCTTTCTCTCAAAACTATCCGGATACAACATTCCCGTCTATCTGATTATAAAACTGCTCCTCTGATTCGAACCAACTTCTCGAGCAGTCCCTCAAGCAGATCCAATCGAAGCATATTCGCACCGTCGCTCTTAGCCACTGCAGGATTCTCATGAGTCTCAATAAACAAACCATCCACACCTACAGCAACACCTGCCTTAGCCACAGTCTCGATAAGTTCTGGCTTACCTCCTGTAACTCCCGATGCCTGGTTAGGCTGTTGCAATGAGTGGGTTATATCTAAAATTGCAGGACACTTACAACACTCCTGCATAGTTGGAATTCCACGGTAATCAATTATCAAATCACCATATCCGAAAGTTGTACCACGCTCGGTAACGGCAACATTATAGTTTCCTGATTCACGAATCTTCTGAACAGCAAACTTCATTGATTCAGGCGACAAAAACTGTCCCTTCTTAATATTTACAATCTTACCGGTTTTAGCTGCAGCAACCAACAAATCTGTCTGACGACACAAAAAAGCGGGAATCTGCAACACATCGACATACTCTGCCGACATAACCGCATCCTCTACAGAGTGGACATCGGTAACTACAGGAATATCAAACTCCGCACGAACCTTTGCCAGAATCTTCAATGCCTTCTCATCGCCAATTCCTGTAAAAGAGTCGATTCTTGAACGGTTAGCCTTCTTGAACGACCCCTTAAAGACATAGGGTATATCCAAACGATCGGTTATCTTCACTACCCTCTCTGCAATACGCAAAGCCATATCTTCGCCCTCAATAACACAAGGACCTGCAAAAAGGAAAAAGTTCTGTGAACCTGTAATTTCATTCCAACTTTTCATATCACTCCTATTTATAAATTTTCTTCCACCAAACCTTTAAACGCTCCAGAATTTTAGCCTCCTGAGCATTACTCTGAGGTTTATAGAAAACAACATTTTTTATCTCCTCGGGCATATACTCCTGCACCACAAAATTACCCGGATAATCGTGTGGGTACTTATAATCAGTACCATAATCCAGCTCCCTCATTAACTTTGTAGGAGCATTACGCAGATGCAACGGCACCGGAATATTACCACTCTTCTCTATAAACTGTATGGCACTATTTACCGCCATATATGCAGAGTTGCTCTTAGGCGAGGTTGCAAGATAGATAATACAATTGGCCAAAGGTATCCTCGCCTCCGGCATACCAATCTTGTGGACAGCCTCGAAACAGGCATTAGCAATAAGCATAGCATTGGGGTTTGCAAGACCAATATCCTCGGATGCAGAAATAATCAATCTTCGAGCTATAAAAAGTGGGTCCTCGCCCCCAACTAACATTCTGGACATGTAGTAAACCGCCGCATTGGGATTACCTCCGCGAATCGATTTAATCATAGCCGAAACTATATCATAATGCTGCTCACCATCCTTATCATAGAGCAACGGATTCTCCTGAATAACAGCCTTAACCATCTCATCGGTAATCACTATAGGCTGATTTATAGGCTGAGAATTTATAGTAAGCTCAAGAATATTCAACGCCTTTCGGGCATCACCACCACTAAAGGCCATAATTGCCTGCTTAGACTCGAAACTAATATCTCGTTGTCTCAACACCTCATCGGTTGTTACCGCTCTATCCAAAAGTTTTTCGAGCGAGGCCTTATCCTGAGCCTTCAGCACATAAACCTGACAACGTGATAAAAGTGGCGAAATCACCTCGAACGATGGATTCTCGGTTGTAGCACCTATCAAGGTTACAATACCCTTCTCTACCGCTGCCAACAAGGAATCTTGTTGCGACTTTGAGAAACGGTGAATCTCATCGATAAAAAGAATTGGATTTGCCCTGCCAAAGAAACCATCCTTCTCGGCATGTTGAATAACCTCGCGAACCTCTTTTACACCGGCACTTACAGCACTCAGCACATAGAATGGACGCTCAAGCTGATTGGCAATTATAGTGGCTAAGGTTGTTTTACCAACACCCGGAGGTCCCCACAAAATAAACGACGATACAACACCCGTATCAATCATTCTGCGCAACACCTTCCCCTTTCCAACCAAATGCTCTTGACCAACATAATCGTCAAGATTGGTGGGACGCATACGCTCCGCTAATGGTTTTGTGTTGACCATTCGTAATAGACTATATTATCTGAATCTCCTGTGGGAAGTGGGTAATTCTCTCCAAACCATCCTCGGTTACAATGTAGGTATTCTCGGTACCCACGGCACCAACTCCCGGAATCACAAATTTAGGCTCCATGGCAAAAGCCATACCCTTGCACAAAATATCTCTTGAACGAGGAGCCAGAACAGGCAACTCATTTATCTCGATACCTACTCCGTGCCCCATGAAACCGGCTTGTTGATTGTGGCCCATAAAATACTCCTTCAACCCCTCCTTCTCAACTATTGAATAGGCCAACTCATAAAGAGCTTTAGCCTGAACCCCCGGTTTTGCAACCTTACAAATCTCATTTTGAATATCTATCGAAACCTGGTGTGCACGCAATGCCAATGGATTGGTAATCTTCTCCACTGCAAATACTCGCGACATATCGGTCATATAGCCGGTAAAGTTACTTCCCATATCAACCATAATTGCCATCTCGGGCTCCAAAACAGTTCCATTTGCGCCAATAGGCAAAGATGGATGCATTCCTGCACCACCCAAAGCAAAATCGTATGGCGATGGCGCATCTGCATTCTCGCCTGCAAGAATACTTCCTCCAAAAATCTCCATACTCGAACCGCCAATTCGGAAGATACCCAAAGAGCCCAACTTACGTCCCGCACTCTCGATTGCAGCACTAAGTTCAACATCGCTCATACCCTTATGGTACATCTCCGAGATTTGAGCATAGACCATATCGTGCTTTCTTGCAGACTCACGCATCATATCCAACTCATACTCCGACTTCACAGCACGCAAAGAGCGCAAAATTCCGCTACCGTTTACCAACTCGGTATCTGCAAAACAGCCTGCAACTCTGGTATACTCTGAATAACTCATAAAATCGGCCTCGAAAGCCAACTTTGATGGAGCTGCCACACCACGCTCTGCCAAAATTGCCGGAATATCTTCCGGCTTTCTAATATAGCTAACATTAGCTCCCTCAATACCTTTAGGTCTTCTTACAAAGAGGATTGCCTGACCTGTTATGGGAACATATACATAGCCGTTTATGATTTGACCCGCCATATAGAGCAGATTCACATTACTGCTTACCAATAGAGCATCTGCCCCACACTCCTGCAGAGCCTGCTGCGCACGCTCCACACGCATATTTAATTCACAACTAAAATTCATCACGGTGATATCTATCAACAACCTCTTTACTCTTAATCTTAGCAACCTTGTCGGCTCTATCCTTGAAACGGAAATGGTACACAGCTCTAAAACCTATTGTACTGTTATGTACTCGATTAATAGGCTGATTTCTACGACCTTCAATAATATCATTAATACCCAGGTCATAAGATACACCCACACTCCACTTCTTATAATCGAAGTTCACATTGAATGGAACAAACATATCAACACGTCCATTCCAATCTGTATGTCTACGCATCAACTTATCCTCATATCCGCTGTCATTCTTCTCATACTTCTCGCGACCACCAATCAACAAATCAACACCAAAACCTGTATATAGGCTGATACCCATATCATCGTTAAGCTTGATTCTGCCTCCTATCTTCATAGGGGTAGCCTGGAAATAGTGCAAAAGTATTCTTGAAGAGACCGGATCCTCCTTGTACAAAGGTTTTCCCTGATAAGCCTTTGTTACTCCCTTCATGGTAATAGCCAACTCTGAACCGAAATAAATTCCGTTAGGTCTGCGTAGAATATCAAAACCACCTCCAAAGGTATAACCGGGCATATAACCAATATCATCGTGCCAGTTATAAACCTCCTGTCCAACAAATGTAGATAGTGTAACTCCACCAAAAGCATAAAAACCGTATGTTGAACGGTCACGCTTCTGCACCTTGGTCTTATTTTGACCATCCGGTGTCTTGATACGCATCATTGAACTTTGGCTCTGGGCATCCTCATCAGCAGCCCATACATGGCCACCAAGAGTTACCATTATCAACGACAAGGCCACGACCTTGAAAAACTTTCTACTCATAGTACAACACTCCTAATTATAAAACACAAATGTATAAAAAAAACTCCATTCTAACGTACAGTAATGTGGTAGCAGGCCTGTTTTAACTCAAATTTAACATAACAGCGCCCCTCTTTACGCAAATCACGCAACACCTCAGCCATGATATATTTGTAAATATCGGCATTCACCAAATCAGTTCCCTCAAACCTGCGATAGGTAATATCTACCGTTGTCGCATAAAGGTGAGCCGAATTCGCAGATGAATTCACATTACCTGAACGCTGCAACTTCTTTACACTCTCAGGTGTTCTAAATACACTTGTAATTATAGGTTTAACCTCGGGATATCCCTTATTCTCAACGGAATCTCTGAAATTCTTACAAATATCTTTAAGCAAATCCGCAGCCTTGGGTACAAGATATGGAGCCGAATGAGTCAACTTATCAACCTCGTACAATCTGCAACTCTCAATAAGCTCCAAATCGTACTTATCAACAATCTCATCAATAGTTCCCTTAACAGTAGTTGCAGGAATTCCATTTGCCTTTGCTGCTACAATATGCTTATCATTCAAATCATTGAAAGCTCTGTTAATTTGACGATTACTCTGAAAATCACCAAAATATGGCTTCAATCGCTCGGCAACTTTCGATTTGGTTGCAATCTGTTCAACAAATTCATTCTCGGGCGAGGTCTCGAAATCACACCTCGACACCACTATCGTCAAAACCAAAAATGCAACCACTCCCATAGCAATATAGCAACGTCTCTTTGTTGCAAAGCAACTCTTAACCAAACGCCATACTGCACTAAAAAACGCTGTAATATAAGGCATTAGCGAAGAGCATACGCCCTTCGCCATACCGATATAATCAACCCTCTCTCGCTTCTCCTTTTTAGGCTCCTCCCGATTATAGTATCGTCTTGCCATTTAATCAAACTTTACTCTGCCTCAATAATCTTAACCTCGTTTGGATATATCTCAATACATCCCATTCTCATCAAGGTTCCCAAAGCCATCTTATACGCCTTCTTACTGCAACCGAAAACACGTTTAATCTCGTCAGGCGAACTCTTATCAGAGATATCCAATGTTCCTCCGTTATCCTTAATCTTATCAAGAATGGCCCCCATCAAGCTATCAACCTTGCCCTGATAACCAATTGGAGATAACGACACATCAATCTTCTCATCCTCACGAACCTCCTTGATGTATGCAGTCATTCTCTGGCCAATCTTGACATCGGTAAAAATCTCATTGTTGTAAACCAATCCCCAATGTGCATCATTTATGATAACATTGTATCCCAAATTTGATTTACGGGCAATCAAAATCTCAACCTTCTCTCCCTTCTCATACTCAGGGAATGTCTGATCCAAATAGCCTGCAATCTTATCGGTAGCTACAATTCTTTTTGTCTTGGGATCAACGTATGTATACACCAAATATGAACGTCCCTCAACCATCTTATCACGTTGACGTGCAAATGGCACCAACAGATCCTTTCTCAATCCCCAATCAAGGAATGCACCAACTCCACTTGTTGACACAACATTCAAAATTGCAAACTTACCAACCTGGGTATATGGGGTACGAGTTGTTGCAACAATTCTATCTTCTGAATCAAAATAGATAAAAACCTTTACGTCATCGCCGGGAAATACCCCCTTTGGTACATCCTCATTGGGCAACAAAATCTCATCCCACTCATCACCGCCATCAAGGTATAGACCGAAATCCACAGCCTTAACAACAGTCAAAGTATTAAACTCACCTAACTTAACCATATAAAAAAACTATTTAAACGAATGCTCCGCCAAGCCATTTCCATCCATCTTCAACTCCTTGAAGAAGTCGGGAACCGGACGGCCTAACAGATAATCGACATAGAGTTTTGCCAAATATTGAGCGAACATAAATCCATGTCCCTGCAAGCCGGCAAACAATCCCAAATCTGGATCGATAAAGTATCTTGGCTCAACATAGTAACCTGACCATATTGCCTGAATATCCACTCCAGCCAATTCTGGAATCCACTCCTTCAACATATTACATGTAACCTGAAGGAACTCCTCGGTATTAAGTTTCAACTCTTTACCAATACGTGTTGAATCGTGAGCAGGTGATGCACAGGCAATAAATTGACCGGTATGCTTAAGTTGCTGACCATAGACTGCCGAGAAATCACCAATTCTACGGCGGTCAATCAACATATTAAGATTATCTCCGTTAACTCCCAACATCGGCAATCTCGATGTAATCAACGCTTGGTGACGTACCGGGTACATACCGGTATTGATTCCCATCTTATCGGCAATCTCGCCTGCACCATATCCCATAGCATTCACAAAGTGGTCTGCCACAAACTCCACATACTGTCCGTTATGAAGTTTGGTCAAAACAATTGTCTTGCTTCCGTCACGCTTTGCATCGAGCACCTTGCAGTCATCCAAGAATTCTCCACCCTTCGCAATGGCAATATCACGCAACAGACCTACACACTTTCCGGGTGTTGCCTGCCAACACTCATCGGTCAATAGTGCAGCAATATACGATGTGTTGCTCTTTGAGAAGTATGGAGAGATTCTCTCTCTAAACTTATCAGGGGTAATCATCTCAGCCTTTGACCACGCCATACTCGCCTCAAGTGCTTTATACGACTCCTCATCGTGGGCAAATCCCACATATTGGATTGGTTTGTAATCGATATTTCTAATACCCTGCAACTCCTCGAAAAGCACTCTGTTCTGAGCACCAATCTCAGCCAAAGCCGGCAAACTGAATGCAGGTCTTCCTCCTGCAATACAACGCCATGTAGAGCCTTGCCCATAGTTCAGCATAACGGGTTTTCTTCCAGCCTCAGCAAAGTAACGGAATAGCGATGAACCTCCCATTCCACCTCCGGCAATCAAAACATCAACCTCTCTACGCTCTGTCTTCTTGAAACCGATAATCTCGGTAAGCATATCGCTCTTTCCTGAAACCTCGCTCAAAAGAACCTGATTTGATAGCGGTGCACGTGGTGTTGACTCACCGGTCAACTCCACTCCGTATGCACGAAGTGCGGTACGTAATCTTGGAATACAGCGTTTTCCTCGACACGGCCCCATACCTACACGAACGGTATGTTTAACCTCATCTATAGAGATATATTTTCTATCACCGACAATTTCAAGAACCTGCTCTAATGGAATATCCTCGCAATGACAAACGTAAGCAGAGCTATTACTGCCCTCCTCTGTACTCTTCCACTCTATTGGCTCGGGATAGTTCTCTTTAACAATGAATCCACGCACGTCGGTCAATACACCTTCGTAAAGTTCTTCGCACTTTACTCTGCATAAATTTGTCTTATTAGGCTTAGCAATAACTCCAGCAATTGTACCCTCGCCTAACTTCTTTCCGTTATTATCTACAAGCCATACTGCAGCCCCTTTCTCAACCTCATACTCGACAGGCAAGAAAAGTGTTGAACGCTGCTTATCGTAACCAAAGATAGCCAATCCGGGACAGTGAGTTACACACTCCATGCATCCCACACACTTGGTGTAGTCTATCTCGGGAACGCTCTTTGTGTCACGTTTTGTAATGGCTGAGTGAGGACATGCAAATGTACATGGGTTACATGCGAATCCATATAGACAATCCGCCACAACAAATGGTTTTTGCGCAGCTCTCTCATCGGTTGGAAGAGTTGCACACTCCTTAACACGTTTCGGACGTTGCTGAGAATCAAGATATTTCTTGCTTACCTCAATATACTCCTCATAGTCAACTCGGATATTCATCTGGTTGAATATCTCATAGGCTGCCTCTTTTCCACGAAGCACTGCACTTGTGCCCTCGCCTATTCTAACCGAATCACCGGCAGCCAAACAACGCTCACCAAAGATTGCCTTACCCTTCATTACCAACTGGTTATCAGGGATAAGACCGGTACATACGTTTATAACATCTATTCCATCGATAACCTGCTCGGTTCCAGGAATCGGTCTAAAATTCTCGCAATCGGCAATTACTGCTCCGCAAATTCCATTACCATCCTCACGCGGAATGGCACGGATTAAAGTTTTACCTGTCAAGATTGGAACAGCCAAACGACGCAAACGGTTAGCCTGAACAGGGAATCCACCCTCTCGTGGCATGGCCTCAATAATTGCCTTTACCTTAGCACCAGCCTGGATCAACTGGTACGATGTCAAATAACCAATATTTCCGGCTCCGACAGTCAATACACTCTTACCTAAAAGCGTATGCTCGGTATTCATCATCTTCTGAACAACCGCTGCTGTATATACTCCGGGAAGATCATCATTCTGGAACATTGGAGTAAATGGTACTGCACCTGTTGCAACAATCAAGTAGTCGGTCTGTATGTAGAAAATATCGCCTGTAGCAATACGCTTTACAGCAACACGACCACCCTCCATGACATCCCATACGGTACATCCGGTAAAGATTCCTTCATGATTATCTCCTGCCAGATTTTGGGCAATATCAAAACCTCGCATACCACCGAAGCGGTGCTTCTCCTCGAAGAAGAAGAATTGGTGGGTCTGCATATTAAACTGACCTCCAATTGTATCGTTGTTATCGACTATCACACAATTAACACCCTTTTCGAGCAAGGTCTCACGAGCAGACAATCCCGCAGGGCCGGCACCAATGATAACCACATCACACTTAAAGTGCTCAACATGAGGTTTATGCTCCTCGCCAACTTTCCACTCCTCGCTAATCTCCTCGACCTGTTTTACACCATCGACTTTAGTAATACAGATTCGCTTAACTTCGCCATCGACCACCATCTCACAAGCGCCACACTTACCAATACCGCAAGCTAATGAACGCTTTCTTCCACTCAAACTATGGCTATGAACAGGATAACCTGCATTGTGAAGAGCTGCGGCAATAGTATAACCGCTTTCACACTCAACCTCCTTACCATTGAAAAGGAAGCTGCACTTCTCCCTTACCGGAATATCCAGAATAGGGTGTTTTTCAATCTTTGACATTGTTTTTGATTACTTCTTTAGAATTACTGCACCATCGGGCTGAATCTCCAATGTAATCTCTCCGCTCTTACTTACTGTTACTTGTTTCAATTGGGGAGTTCTGTCCTTTTTATTGTCGTAGTACATATCCACCTTTTGGCCTGCCAACATAGGTAGTTGTACCTTAACTTTCTTTGTCTCCTTCTCTGCATTGATAGCTGCCACATACCAGTTTTCGCCACTTTGACGAGCAAGAACAACATATTTACCGGGATAACCATCAATGAATTGTGTCTCATTCCATGTTGTAGGAACCTTACGCATAAAATCAATTACATACTCCGGGAACTCGGTCAAGTTATTTGGTGTAATACCAAAGTTCTGTACCGGTGTATGGAACAAAACTGCAGTTGCCAACTGGAATGTCTCGGTTGTCTTTCTTTGGAATCCCTGCTTATTGCTCTTGCTATGGAACTTATTCAACAAAACAGGGCCAAAATCCATAATTCCAACACTGTTACGGATAAATGGGTGCAAACAAGCATTATAAGCCTCCTGATCATTGAAGTGCTGATAGAAAATCAAATTCTCTGATGCCAATACCGCCTCACTACCAACATAGTTAGGATACATAATCTCCCATCCTCGTGGCATTGTACATCCGTGGAAAATAACTGTCAAACCATAGTCGTTTGCATCTGAAAGAATATCCTCGTAAAGCTGCATTGTCTCCTGTTTGTCTCCACCAAAGAAATCCACCTTGATTCCCTTAATGCCAACGCTCTGCATCCATGCCATCTCTTTCTTACGAACAATCGAGGTATTCATCATATTCTTTGGATGCTGAGGTGCATCGCTCCAATAACCATTTGAGTTGTACCACAAGCACAATCCAACACCCTTATTTTTGGCATACTCGGCAAGCTCGGCAATTCTCTCCTTACCGATACTTCTGCTCCACCAGTTATCAACCAATACAAATTCGAAATCCAAATCGGCAGCCAAATCTATAAAAGTCTTTTGGTCATCGTAGTTGATACTTCCATCCTGCCACTCCAACCAACTCCATGTTGCGCGGCCGAACTGATACTCCTTCGATGGCTCATACAATGGATCAACAACATCATAAGGGATGGTTGTCTCAACGATTGGCTCCAATGTGCTACCTACGGTAATTGTACGCCATGGAGTCTCACCAGGAAGTGCAATTGCAGGATTGTGTGAACCAACACCGTTATTCTCACCCGGCTCCGGATAAGCAATTGTATAGATACCCTCGTCATTACCCTCGCTCAATTTAGAACCACAATAGAGGCTGCTTACACCGCTCTCCATCAATAGAACCCAACCATTCTCTCCGACATGGAAAAGAGCCGGGAATGTATAACCAACTCCGTACTTTGAGGGCGCAGATAGTTTATCATCGGCTACGTACTCCTCTTCGTAACTTGGCTTTGTACGCTCCCATCCTATCATTGGGGTTGCCTGAGGAGTTAAGAATGTTGTAGTAAACTCAGGGAAGTTGAAACCTGTCAACTCCTTCTCCACAATACAACGTTTCGCCCATGGAAGCATTGACAATCCATACTTTAAGGCTATATCGTTATTGCTAACCTGCATGGTAATGGTCATACGCTCCTTTTTAGGGGTCTCGTAGGTGCACTCTATCTGATTAGCCTTATACTCAACATTGCTTCTCTTTATTCTATTGGCTGTATAGCTCTTCTCAACCTTACCCTCGTTACTGCGCACAAGTGTCAAATCCTTACTGAAATCAGACTCATTTGTAATCAATCCAAGTGGTGACTCCTCCAAAATCACCTTTGAGTCATACATAACATTGTACACAACGCCACCTTTATCATTCTGGGAAATTGTAACTTGCAACTTACCATCAGGGCTAAGAACCTTTATATCATCGGCCTTTGCCATAAACGAGGCTGCAACCAATGCGACTGCAACTAAAAGTTTTTTCATAGTTCTATTGTTTTGCTTATTAGTTTATTTTCCATTTTACAAAAAGCAAAGATAGCATTTTTCATACATAATCACTACCTTTGCGCAAAAATTTAAGAGGCCATAAGATGGGAAAAATTGTACTTAAAGCAGGCAAAGATAAATCGGTTTTTCGTTACCACCCCTGGATATTTTCAGGAGCAGTACAGAGCAAAGATTCAGATATAGTTGAGGGCGACATTGTAAAGGTTTATGGAGCAGATGGTAAATACCTGGCAACCGGTCACTACCAAATTGGTTCAATAGCCATAAGAATTCTTACATTCGAGGATATAGAAATTAACCAGGAGTTCTGGAACGAGCGCATTCAACAAGCCTGGAACTTGCGTATGGCTGTAGGCGTTGCAAACCGTCCTGATAACAATGTATTCCGATTGGTACATGGCGAGGGCGACAACCTACCCGGCTTGGTAATTGATTATTACGGAGGTGTTGCCGTTGTACAGTTCCACTCTGTGGGAATGTATATGGTTCGCGAGAATATCAAAGAGGCCCTGCTTGCTGTACTTGGAGAGCATCTTACCGCAATCTACGACAAATCAGAGGGTACACTTCCCTACAAGGCTGCCATAACCCCCGAGAATGGATATATGTGGGGCAAAGCCGAAAACTTTGTAGCGTTAGAAAATGGCCTTAAATTCAATGTAGATTGGCTAGAGGGACAAAAAACAGGTTTCTTCGTTGACCAACGCGAGAACCGTGCCCTACTTGAGCACTATGCCAAAGGACGTGATGTTCTTAATATGTTCTGCTACACAGGAGGCTTCTCATTCTACGCCATGCGCGGTGGTGCAAAGAGCGTAACATCGGTCGATGTCTCTGCTCGCGCAATAGAGTTGGCAAACAAGAATGTAGAGCTCAATTTCCCCGGAGATCCACGCCACTCTGCATACGCAGAGGAGGCCTTTGAATTCCTAAACAAATCAAAGGGCAAATATGATTTGATTATTTTGGATCCCCCTGCATTCGCTAAACATCAGAATGTATTGAACAACGCTATTCAGGGATATAAGAAACTAAACAAAAAGGGATTCGAAGTTATCAAACCGGGAGGTATTCTGTTTACCTTCTCATGTTCACAGGTAATGACTCGCGACCTGTTCCGTCAAACAGTATTCACTGCTGCAGCAAACACCGGTCGCAAAATCAAAATCCTACACCAGCTAACCCAACCTGCCGACCACCCTGTAAGCATCTACCACCCGGAGGGAGAATACCTTAAAGGACTGGTTTTATATGTTGAATAATTAGGAATTAGGAATTAGAAATTAGGAATTAGGAAAAATCGTGCAAGCCGAACGCAGAAGGCACACTTGTTTGCATTATGCTGAGGCGCCGCCGATTTTGCGGAAACACGAAGTGTTTGCGAATTAGGAGTTAATTAGAAATTAGGAATAAAAAAAACGGTTGAATTTGAAACAAATTCAACCGTTTTTTCACCTCTCACCTTTCACCTCTCACCTAAAAATCTAAGCATTCAAAATGAGGTAAACGGTATAAGCTACATACAATAGCGCCATAACTATCCCCTCAGAGCGGCGCACCTTGTAGTCACCATAACAAACAGCCCAAATAAACAGAGCAGAGGCAAACAACACATACATATCAATCTGAGTAATACCGCCCATAGCAAGCGGTGAAATTGTTGCACTTGTTCCCAAAATGAAAAATATATTGAACAAGTTGCTACCCAAAACATTACCAACAGCCATTGCAGCATTCTTCTTATAAGCAGCCACAACCGAGGTTGCCAACTCAGGTAACGATGTTCCACATGCCACAACAGTCAAGCCAATCACAGACTCGCTAACACCCCATGCTCTTGCAATATCCGTTGCACCGTTTACAAATAGACGACCTCCAAAGATCAAAGCCAACAAACCACAAACAATATATACAACACTTTTCCACATTGGCAATACAACCACTTTTGCACTATCCTCTGTTGCATCAATATCTTTGGCAGTTGCAAAAGTGTATACCATAAATATTGCAAAGAAACATAACAACACAATTCCATTTGAACGTGTAATAATGTTCTGCTCATCTCCATCGAGAATTGTTCCGCTACACATAACAAGCAAAACAAATGCAGCCAACACACTAAAAGGAATATCTCGTTTTAAAGTCCTCTTTTGAACAACAATAGGAAAAATTGCTGCTGTACAACCAACAATTAACAGAGAATTGAAAATATTACTACCAACAACATTACCTATAGCAATTTCCGAACTTCCTTGAAAAGCAGAAAAGAGTGACACTACAAACTCAGGCATTGACGTTCCAAATGCCACAACAGTCAATCCAATAACCATATCAGAGATATTGAACTTCTTTGCCACCGACGAAGCTCCCTCAGTCAAACGATCTGCACCCCATAGAATAAGCAGAATTCCTATTACCAAAAACAGATATTCCATAATTATTATAATTTTTAAAATAACATGCAAAGGTAACTATATTTTGTTTCAATTACAACTCTTTCCTCATGATATAATCGTTCATAAAAAAGCCGTTACCGATTGGAAAATCGCCCTCGCTCGCAACAAAAAATCCCATCTTTTCATAGAACTCTTTTGCTCCGTTATTGCGATTAACATTTAACTCTATTACGCAATCAGCGTCAGAAAGATTCTTAACAAATTGACAAACGTGATTAATCAACCTTGCACCAACACCTCTACCCTGCACCTCAGGCAAAAGATATATCTTCTCTAAATGGTATACCTTCATCTTCTCAGACGAGGTCTCAAAATCAGGCCTTACCGCCGCATAACCAATCTCTCTACCATTCAGCTCAGCAATAAAAAATGAGTTTTGTTCATCGATAATCTGCCTATTCAAACTCTGCTCCGAATACATCCACTTCATCATGTATTCAATCTGCTCAGCCGAAAGAATTGTCTTATAGGTCTCTCTAAAAGCAATATCAGCCAACTTACGTATAACAGGAATTGCCTCTACTCCTACCTGCTTTATAACAATCTCTTCACCCATCATCAAAACAAACAGCAAGGCCGGCAACACTTGCCGGCCCTTACCACAATATTACTACTTTTTCTTCTTGAAAACATTAATCTTATTCAAAGCTTTATTGACACCATCCTTTATTGCATCCTTAGGAGAACCGCCTCCCTTTAACACATCTTCAGGGTTAGAAGCATCAATAGGTTTCTTTGTTGAAACAATGAATTTTTGCTTATGTGTAGATCCCTCCATAGTACGGGTTATACTATATTTATCCTCACCCTCCTCTTTATCAAAGACAATAGAGCAAAGCATTTCATTCTCATAACCACTTCCAACCGCATAGTAAACATCAAAACTCTTTTTTGTGCCACTCTCCTTATAATTCTTCATCACACCTTTAGTCTCATCCTCACTATCAGAATCTAGGAAAAATAGCTTGTTTTTCCAATCAATCTGGAACCAATACATCGCTGTCTCCTCTTGTCCAACCTCCTCAATTACATAGTATGGCTGCCACTCCTGTGCATATGAATACACCACAGAAACCAATGCCACAACGGCTAACGCAAATAGCTTTTTCATATCTCTCACAATTTAATTTGTTAAAATTTACAACTCCAAAGATAGACAAAATAGTTAAATCTTTACACGCTGTCATATAAAAAAAACTATTTCCACTCTCCGATTCATGCCATTCTACTCACCATGGATGTCTACAGAGAGTAAACAATACAAAAAGTGGCAAAAGCGTTGAAACTTTTGCCACTCTCTTTTAATACTCATCCTCGTTGAAGAAGAAATCGTCTTTACTTGGGTAATCGGGCCATAGATCCTCGATACTCTCGTAAATCTCCTCATCATCTTCAATATCCATTAGATTCTCAATAACCTCTAGTGGTGCACCACTACGGCTTGCATAATCAATCAACTCATCCTTGCTTGCAGGCCATGGAGCATCCTCCAAATACGAAGCCAATTCCAGTGTCCAATACATATATTTGCTCTTTTAAATCATTAACACTCTGTTTTTTTGCGGGCGCAAAATTACACTTTTAATTCAATATTACAATAGTAATTACAATATTTATTATTCAACACCACAAAGAGCCTTAAAAAGACAATATTTACAACTACACTGGTTATCGGAAACCCCTACTTTGCCCTCCTCGCGATAGATATCCTGCACAACCGTTTTTAGCTTAGCCATAAACATATCACGCAGAGGCTGAGTGAAACTTTCAATCAACTCAGCACCCATCGAAAAGCGATAATCAAACTCCACACTACTATCAGTCATTTCACGCAAAAGATATACTCCCGGTACCAATGCTGCATGTTCCAATCCTGCCTGTTTCATATAGGCCATGGCATAGAGCATTGTTTGGAAAGGTACCTTTTCATGTTTCTCTCCTCCAACTTCAAAGAGCGAATCAAGACTCTCGAATATTCGCTTGTCAGAACCGGTCTTATAATCTATAACTCTATATGTGCCATCGAGCAACTGGTCAATACGGTCCACAATTCCACCTATGTATATAATTGAGCCATCGCCCAAGGTAAATGGCATCATTACCCTCTCCTCAAGCTTTACAATCTTAAACGGAGATACCTTGTCACGGTCATATCTTAAAATATCACGTAAATAGCGCTCAACTGTTATTTTGGCAATCAGATTCATACCGGAATTGAGTCCATCTGCTGCATTGACAACTCCCCCATGTGGATTCATCACATTACAGTAGGCCTGCTCCATTACATTCTCTATGTATAAAGTGTCATTTAACACATCATCAATCATACTCTTCTGAATAAAGCCTCCCTTTGCAACCTTATTCAAATGCGTATAGACAATTTCAGCGGCATTATGCAGATAATTTCCTATTGTTCTTGCATCAAGCTCATCGCCCACGCTATCAGGCTCTTTCAAACCAAGTATATATTGTCGGAAGAAGCTCAACGGACACAAAATATAGCTTGAAATTGCCGAGGGCGACAACATTCCCCTTTCCGGAGTACGATACCTGCTCTTCAGTTTATCCAACATATCGGGGCTTCGCATCACCTCGGGAACACTCTTATCGGCAACCTGCAATCTGTTTTGTAGAGATTTCCACTCAATAGGAATTTTAGACTCATATCTCAACTGCAGAATAAAGCGGCTCATCTCCGAACCCATTCCATTTCCTTTACCCGATACATACAGCATTGTCGCATGTTTTGTCCGTTGCAACAGGCGATAGAAATAGTACGCAAACATGGCATCCTGATGTTCCGGAACAGGCATTCCGAATGCTCGGCGGAAACTAACAGGAATAAACGATGGTGCCACTCCACCCTTCGGCATTATGCCCTCGTTCATAGACATAAGAATAACATTCTCGAAATCAAGCATACGGCTCTCCATCATTCCCATCAACTGTACGCCCTGCAACGGCTGTCCTGAAAACGGTATTGAAACATAGCCCAACATTTTGTTCAGAAGCGACATGTAGAACTTTGAATCCTCCATAACCTGTTCCGCAATCCCCTCTTGCACAAACAGATTGTCAAGTCGTTGAATGTAGGTATAAAGTTTAAAAAGCACCTCTCTATCCAACTCTCTCTCTTTAAGCGAGGGCTCAAGCAACAAAAGTTGTAAAATACTCTTCAACCACTCGGCAACACTCCCCTTTACTCCCGAAAAGATTGTAGAACAGAGTTGGTTAAATCCAAATAGCTCTAATGGAACTCTATAAAGATTCTCATTATTGATTTTAGCAATAAGAGCCATACACTCCTCACGATTAGCACCACACACAAGAGGATGTTGCAATAGCGCTACAACCGGCTTATAGTAGATTGAATCCTGCCCCACTCCATATACAATCAACGCATATAGCTGCTCAATAAGGGAAACCACACTACTGCTCTTCGCAGGAAAACCCATTGTTATATTGATACTCTCAATCTCGGCAGGGAACGAGTTCTTTGCCGGAATCATCAAAGCCTCATCGCACAAAATCACAGCAGTTTCACGACCTGAATCGGCACTTAAAAGTTCCGGCAACAACTTTGTCTGCGATATTACATTCGGAACATCAATAACCGTAATCTTCAAATCATTTTCACGATTCAAACGGTTAAAATGTTCTGCTCCTAAAGCATTTGGAAAACTCTTCAGATTATCACGCATATAGTATCCCGCCTCATGGTAGGGATTTTCCAAATAGAGCGTATCATAATCCCAATAGAATATAGCCTCGCCATTATTATCATAGTGTTTAAAGATACTCTTTTCACACCTATTCAAGGCATTGAAACCAACGAAGGCGATATGCTCAACTTCAGGCCACAACTCCTGTTCCACAAAGGTGCGCTGAGCCATTCCGGCATAGGCCTTACCCTCTGAACGTAACAAAGACTTAAACTCGGAATATACCGTACTGATATTGTTCCACAAATCACCAAACTCCCGGGTTTCACTACTCTTGCTTTCTGCAACAATGTCAAAAAAACGTTGAAGAAGAGCTCTCTGTTCACTATCCAAATAGGTGAGCGAGGTATCATCCATCGCCCTATACATATCGACATTTCCAAACAGATCTTTGGCATTGACCAGATATTTATCTACATCATCGAAATCGGCCAAAAGCATTTTACCCCAATAGTAAAACTCGCCCAACTCCAGTTCGGGCTCAAAGCGTCTGAAAATCTTATAAAGCTTAACAACACACTCAACCTCGTCCACACGAAGAAGATTCGTATGTCTATCTACAAACTCATCGATTGTTACAATCTCCGGCATCCAGATTGGGCGCTCTGCCAACTTCATCAACTCCTCGGTCATAAAGAGTGAAGCACGCTTATTGGGAAAGACCATCACCAATCTTTCAAAACTTTGAACCCTCGCCAATAAATCTTTGGCAACCAACCCTAAAAATGTCTCCATGAGATAAGCTATCGAAATTATTTACAACTTGACAAAGATAGCTAAAATATTTACTCTATATTTGTATCAAGAAATAAAAACCATGATAAAAGAGATTGTAAAAAAGAACAGAACCTATCGAAGATTCGATAACTCTGTACAGATAACACGCAAGGAGATTCTTGATTGGATTGACTGCGCTCGCTACTGTGCATCGGCAAAGAATGCACAACCAATGAAATATATAGTTGTAACCGAGCGCAACGAGTGCGCAAAGCTATACCCGTCACTAAAGTGGGCAGGCTATTTGACAGAGTGGGACGGTCCAATTCCTGAAGAGCGCCCCACTGCCTACATTCTGCAACTGCTCGACACCTCAATCAGCACAAATCCGCTATGCGACGACGGACTTCAACTTCAAGCCATAACAATGGCTGCCGTGGAAGAGGGTTTTGGAGCCTGTATATTCAAAAGCTTCAACAACGCCACTCTTCGCACACAATTCAACCTGCCCGAGCACTTGCAAATCCAATATGTAGTTGCACTTGGCAAGCCTGTTGAAGAGGTTGTTATCGAGCCTATAAGTGGCGAGGATTACAAATATTGGCGTACCGAGGATCAAAAGCACCATGTACCTAAACGTCCACTAACTGAAATTGTATTGCCATGAAGATACTCTGCACCGAATTCTCTGCACAAGGAACCGTAAGTACGGTTACAGCAGGCGATGACATGCTATTGCGTGTCAACCAGGACTTCTATGTACCCGACTTTGCCGAATACCTAAGTTGCGTTCCTCAGGTTGTGGTAAAGATTGACAAATTGGGAAAATATATCTCAGAGCGCTTTGCAAGTCGCTACTATAACCAAATGTCCGCAGGAATAATCTTCCATGCCGATGGTTTGGAGGAGAAGATGCGCAGTGAGGAGCTACCCATTGCCCCATCGTTCACATTCGAAGGAGCCGGAGCTCTTGGAGAGATGCAGCCATTTAAATCAAATGCAGAATTGACCTTTAAAATCAATGGTCAGGAGATGTTCACTCAAAACATATCAGAACTACCTATCAGCATTGATAAGGGTGTGAGCGAGGCCTCAAAGTATCACCTCATGAAGATTGGAGACCTTGTCTATAGCGGCAACAACCTGCGCTTCCCCATAAAGGTAGGCGACAAACTGGAACTAATCCTCAACGGTCAATCCCTCTTCTGCGAGATAAAATAGGGGCAAAAAAATACCACATTTGATTATTATTAAAGTTTTTTCTAAATTTGCGCCAATTTTAATATTATTCTTAATTAAAAATAAAAAAAAACAAAACTATGAAAAAAACAATTTTAATAGCAATTTGTGTATTACTAAGTGGAGTGTGCAAAGCACAATTGGTGTACCAAAACAATCATTTAACATTTAATGGCACACAATTTAATAATAGCTACTCTACAACGTGGACAGGCTGGGCACATGCATGGGTTGATGGAACGAATTCGAATCGTTATTTAACTTTTGTTATGAGTAATGAGGATCCTCGTATAGGAAGTGGAAGCGGAAACATTGCATTCTATAGCAACACAGAAGGTTATCATAAAATTCAGGTTGGAGAAGTGTACAATGCCTCTGATATTAATTTTAAGTCGAATATACAATCATTAGATAATGCTACAGCAACTGTAATGCAATTAAGGCCTGTTACCTACAATTTGAATCCTGCAAATGCAAGAAGTGCTGAATCTAAAAATTTTGGTTTTATTGCACAAGAGGTAGAGAATGTATTGCCCACTATTGTTATTGAAGACGATGCAACCATTCAAGAATTAACGGAGCGGGTGGCACAATTAGAATTACAACTCTCAGAATTATCTAATTAGTTTTCGTTTATTAATTTTTTGCATATCTTATGAAGATTGGTTTAAATTTCTCATTAATATTGACCCTATTATTATGGATATCATGTGATGATTCCATTAATATTTTCCAAAACGAAGAAAATAATTATCTTCAAAATAATTCTCCAAACAATAAGTCTCGTTCTATTCTAAATAATGACACTGGATATGTTTATTTACAAAATCCTTACTCTCTGGATAACATGCAAGAAGTGTATGACATATTCTATGATGGAGAGATAGAATTAGAACCTACAAATTTATATGTCAGATTTCTTCCACAGGATAGTTCTCAATTGGCTTCATTGGTATATGATTATAATTTGGAACTTTTTAATTATCCACTTAACATAGAATTAGATGAAGGAGAGGAATATGTAGATCCTAATATAGAAGAGGACGAATTCACTTGGTTGTATACTGTCGTAGATACAGAATTTACTTTTCCTTCCAATATTTTATATGAAATATTAGAGGAATGCTACATCCCAGAAGAAGATGAAACAATTGCAACAGGAGATTCTAGAGTTGAGAATTATGTCGATGTCGAAGAAATGGCCTATACTTTATTGGGATACGAAATTGAAGAAACAATTCCTACATTATCTAGAGGAAAAAAAAGGCCAGAAGGATATATATATGTGCGTAATAATTCACCTGAAATGACAAATGTTGACAGTTTTCCTGTAAAAGGAGTCAAAGTGCGTTGTAGAAAGTTTGTAAAATTCTCAACAACCTATACTGATACCAACGGACATTATGTTATGGATAGTAAATTTGCCACATCTCCACGTTACTCATTAGTATTTGATAATTGTAAAGGTTTTGATATATGGGGAAATTGGGGTCCATTAGCAAGGGCTAGTTATAAACTAGGTAAACAATCTAAAAGTGGATATTCACACACTCTTGAACCTCAAGAACGTGCATGGAAATGGGCAGCAATTAATAATGCAGGTTACGACTATTACTTAATGTGTGAAGAAAGTGGGATTACTAAGCCTCCTACGAACATTAAAATTCTGACAATGAAAAACATGTCCAATTCGTCTGCAGGAATGTATAGAAGAATTGAAAATTTCATCTCATTCGAGGGGAATACTATGCAACGTTTCCTAACTGTATTATTTGGTAATCAATTAAATTTACTATATCAGTCTTTAAGGATGTTAATGCCAGATATAACAATTGGGACAAATGGTAAAACTTACAGCAAAATTTATAGGGATGTTAATCATGAGTTAGCACATACAAGTCATTTTTCTAAGGTTGGTAGCCCGTATTGGGCAGATTATATAACTTATATTGCATCTTATGGGACGTATGGAGATGGAAATGGTAATAACGCAGAATTATGTGCCATAGGTGAAATGTGGGGATATGCAGTAGGAGAAATTTGTCGTTGTGAAAAATTATATAACGATACGATCAATGGAGAATATAACGGCCTTCATAAAGATGATTGGTTTAAGCCACATATCTTTTGGGATTTATATCGCTACAAAATATTGTCATTAAAGAACATACATGATTGTATGAACACAAATGTAAGAACATACAATCAACTAATTACAGAATTATGCCATAGATATCCAAATAAAGAGATGAGGATTAAATCGGTGTTTATGACTCATGGACTTTTACAAAATAATCTGCCTGGAACAGACGGAAATATTGTGTACGATTCATTCCTCTTTAATCAAAGTTATTCTTCAAGTTATACACATACAGGTAATGATGTATATGGAGCATTTCTCTTCGTTTATCCTGGAGGCAATTTAACTATTGATGCATCCAATTCTGTAACAATAGATTACCCATTTATTGTAGAATCAGGAGCATCTTTTACAATACAAAGAACAGATTAATATACGTATGAAAAAAATAGTAATATTATTTACCATGTTAACCATATTGGCATGTAATGATGTAGTAGAACAGATTTATGTTGCGTGGTATATAGATAATCAGACAGACGAAACATTGTATCTGCTTTCTTTAAAGAGTATTAATAATAATACGATAGCAAAGAGAGACACAACAAAGTGGCGTTTAAATTATTGGAGCGAAAACGAAGCTCCTAAATCATTAGACTTTAGTCTTTTATACAGTTTGTCTTATGACAGGAATACCGATATAATTCTTGTCGATTCAAATTATCACGAATTAAAACGTTGGTCAATATACGACTCAATCATAGATAACAATCATATCATGAATGAAGATGCATGGCAGAACTGTGTAATTGAAGGAAATAATAAATTATACTACAAGGAATGGTTGTATGTCATTTCAGAAAAAGATTTGGAAGAAATGCGAAAAAACGACTAAGTAAATTAAAAGTTAGAGATTATTAACATGAAAGCAGCAATACTTCTTGTATTATCATTATTTTATATGTGCGAAGATTTGAACGAAGAATCTTCAGAGACACGTTGGTATATACAAAACGAGTCTACATCAATGTTATATTTTTATTCTCGCGTAAGTGACATGCAAGAGATTCACACCAAAACTAATAATGGTAAAACAGAAATAATCAAAACTTCTGATTGGATACGCAAGGATTTTGAATTTTTCAAATATAATTTTTATGGAAATGCATTATATGATGAAATAGTTTTACTAGACTCTCTGCAGAATCCAATTAGAAAATGGACGATTCACGATGAAGATATAGACGAGCACCATATAATGAATAAAGATGCATGGGAATGCAAGAAATATGAAATAAATGGAGTCACACACACTGAATGGACATATACAATAACCGCAGAATATTTGGAGTATTTGAAGAATCACTAAAATTCACATTAGAAAGTGTCAATCCCTCTTCTGCGAGATAAAATAGGGGCAAAAAAATCGCCCCTATTTCTTTATGTAGTAAATACCGATAATCGGATTATCATCTTCTTTTAAAGTAGCACAAATGGAGTTCAACTCTGCGTGTCCTTTCACAAACTCATCATCGACACACTCAATCATATCCGTAGGCTTAATGACAGCCACAAAACCATCACCATACGTAGATTGGAACGAGAATGGCAAATAGGCTCTGTCGGTCTCGGCAAAGAAAGAGAGATTTGTTTTAGTTACACTATTATCATGTAAATCAACCACAACTCTATACTGATAATCACCATCCATACAGTGCAACAACAGATGCGAATCACTTGCCTGCATCAACAACACACCTCTGGAATACCCTTCGCTTGAAACACGTCTAAAAAAGTCGTATGTCTGAAGTCCCCTCCACGAATTTAAAGTCTCTCTATTCAACCTTTTTTTAGATGAAGTAATCAGGTATGCAGGCTCAAAAGTATATGGAGCAACGTAACGATATATTGTATCGGAATAATCTACACAAAAATACGGAGTCTCGGCCGAAGAGAAATACATTCCTGCCGCACTTCCCTGCAAAGACGAGAATTCAAACTCTTGTTTAACCCCACCTACCACCTTCATGGTGTTAAGATTAAGAACCGTAAAGTGATAATCAAAATCTTGATACAGATCATGCAACACAACGGCGCAACTATCATTAACCATCTCTATTCCCATAAATGATTCGGAATAATCAAAGATTGTAGAATCAACACCCCAGGAACTCTTCGTAATCCTCTCGCCCAAATTTATATCCTGCAGAAACTCTCCATTGTAATTATACGCTAAAAGATTATCCTGTCCAATGTTTACCAACACGATTTGATTTCGCAAAGAATCTACATAGAATGATTTGATATAATGATACTCTCCAACACCTCTTCCTTGCGAACCAATCTGCCTCTTAAACTTACCATTCAAATCAA
The DNA here is from genome assembly GCA_015061245.1 of Bacteroidales bacterium. Classification (GTDB taxonomy): domain Bacteria; phylum Bacteroidota; class Bacteroidia; order Bacteroidales; family Marinifilaceae; genus RGIG9079. The sequence goes on along the minus strand of SUWY01000004.1, from coordinate 26,748 downwards.
AAAGTAAAATTCGAGAGTTGGCATCTTGTACAAATATCAGCGAATCTGCAATAACAACTTTACGGATACTCTCAATCAAACACTCATCATTTGTCTCTAATGGAATAAAACGAGAACTATCGGGCAGATTATTGGGAAAGAGCAAATCACGCTCCTCAACATTGGCCAAAACAATCTCTTTAAGCCCCTCCTGCAACATTGAAGAGCCTGTGTTAGCATTTGAACATCCAAAAGCGACAATGACCACAAGAGGCAAAAAAAGGGCGATTAACGCCCTTGTATAACTTTTACTCAACATACTCCGATATCAGATTAACAATCGTCTCATTTCCGGCTATAATCGAAATGCCTCGATCAAAACGGAAAGGCTTAACAACACCGCCTGCCTCACGAACAATAACGGAACCAGCACAAGCATCCCAAGGTTGCAAGCACAACTCCCAATAACCGTCAAGCCATCCGGCTGCCACACCGCACAAATCGTACGCTGCAGCACCCATTCTACGGAAACCTCGCAAATTAGGGAGTATTCTGGCAGTATTTGCCACATTATTTACAGGATGAGTTCCCTTATCGTATGGGAAACCCGATGCCAAAATCGAGTGTGCCAAATCCTGCTTATCTGAAACGTGAATGGGCTCTCCGTTGTAAAAAGCACCTTGTCCCTTAACTGCCGTATATAGCTCATTCAGATATGGAGCATAAACAACACCAAGAACACCCTCGCCCTTATACTCCAAACCTATAGAGACACAGAAAACAGGTAATCCCTGGCTGTAGTTATTTGTACCATCAAGAGGGTCAACAACCCAACAAAAGTCCGACTCCTTCATGTGCGAACCTGTCTCCTCACCCAAAATCGAGTGGTCGGGATAAGTTGCTGAAATGCTCTTTAACAGATAGGCCTCGCTCTCCTTATCCACACGTGTAACCACATCATAGACAGAAGATTTTGTGTCGATTCCCAAATTACCTTTACGGAATCCACCCATGTGAATCTGACCTACAACTCTTGCCCACTCAACTGCATTTAGCAACGCACCATCTATATCAAAACCATCCATAACCTATCACTATAATTTAACCCCTCACTATTCACTCCTCACTCCTAACTATTCACTCCTCACTCTATTACATTCTCTCCACCATCTCAATTCCAAGCATACCCATTGCACTCTTCAAAGCCTTTGCACAATTGGCAGCAAGCAACAAGCGGAAATTACGAAGAGTCTCATTCTCCTCTTTAAGCATTGGGAAATCGTGATAGAACTGATTGAAAGCCTTAGCCAACTCGTATGCATAGTTCGCAATCACCGCCGGACTATATTTATCACCGGCCTCCTTAACAACTGCAGGAAGCTTAGCCAAACTCTTAATCAACTCCTGCTCCTTCTCTGCAATAGCAATATTAACATCTGCCTTTACGGGCGAGGTTTCAACCTTTCTCAATACCGACTTGATTCTGGCGTATGAGTACTGGATAAACGGACCTGTATTTCCGTTAAAATCGATAGACTCCTTTGGATTAAACAACATTGTCTTCTGAGGATCAACCTTCAAGATAAAGTACTTCAATCCTGCCAATCCTACACGACGGAATGTCTCTGCAGCCTCCTCCTCAGAAAGGCCATCCAACTTCCCTGCCTCCAAACTCATCTCACGAGCTGTAGCAATAACATCGTCCATCAAATCATCGGCATCGACAACAGTTCCCTCACGGCTCTTCATCTTACCCTCGGGAAGCTCAACCATACCGTATGAAAGGTGTGTAATCTTATCAGCCCAATCAAAGCCCAACTTACCGCAAATAAGCTTCAATACCTGGAAGTGGTAGTTCTGCTCGTTACCAACAACATATATCTGCTCATCAGGATTAAACTCATTGAAACGATCCTGGGCGGTACCAATATCCTGAGTCATATAAACCGATGTGCCGTCATCACGAAGCAACAACTTATGATCCAATCCATCAGGAGTCAAATCACACCAAACACTACCGGTCTCTTTTTGGTAAAGCACTCCATCAGCCAATCCCTTCAATACGGTATCTTTACCCTTTTTATATGTCTGTGACTCAAAATAGGTCTTATCAAAGGTTACTCCCAAACGAGCATACGACTCATCGAATCCCTTAAGAACCCAACCGTTCATCATGCTCCAAAGCTCCATAACCTCTGGATCACCAGCCTCCCACTTACGAAGCATCTCCTGAGCCTCCATCATAATAGGTGCGTTCTTCTTGGCTGAGTCCTCGTCCATTCCCTGCTCCATAAGCTCCTTAATCTGAGCCTTATAAGCCTTATCAAATGCAACGTAGTAATCTCCTACAAGGTGGTCACCCTTGATTCCTGTACTCTCGGGAGTTGCGCCATTTGCAAAGTGCTGCCATGCAACCATACTCTTACAGATGTGCACTCCACGGTCGTTAACCAAAGTAACCATCATTACATCGTGACCGTTAGCCTTCTGAATCTCTGAAACAGACCAACCCAAAAGATTATTACGGATATGTCCCAAGTGCAATGGCTTATTGGTATTTGGAGACGAGTACTCAATCATAATCTTTCTTCCGCTTGGCTCATTAGCATAGCCATACTTCTCCTCTGAATCAATACCATTCAAAACACCAACCCAATATGCTGATGAAATCTCGATATTCAAGAAACCTTTAACTACGTTGTAGTCCTTAATCTCCTCGATCTTCTCCTTCAAATAATCACCCAAAATCTTACCTGTCTCCTCGGGAGATTTACGTGAAATACGGGTAAATGGGAATACCACAACAGTTAAATCACCTGCGAACTCCTTACGAGTTGCCTGTAATTGTACATCTTTCTCCTCTATTTTAACTCCGAAACAAGCCTCAACAGCTTCGGAAACCTTTGCAGTTAATAATCCTTCGATAGTCATATATTTTTCGTTATTTTCAAGCTACAAAATTAGCCATTTTTCTATAATTTTGCGACTGCTTAGAGAAAAATAAGACTAATTAACGAACATAAACAATGAACCGCTTAAACATTAACTTTAAACCGAAGTTTTTCGAGACATTGAAAAGCTACGACAAACAGACATTTGCAGCCGATGCAATGGCCGGTATAATTGTCGGAATTGTAGCTCTTCCTCTTGCAATTGCTTTCGGTATCGCCTCGGGAGTAACACCCGAGAAGGGAATTATCACAGCAATTGTAGCCGGATTCCTTATCTCGTTCCTTGGAGGTAGTAAGGTACAGATTGGCGGACCAACCGGTGCCTTTATCATTATTATTTACGGCATTATTCAGGAGTATGGTATTGAGGGGTTAATGATTGCCACCGTACTTGCCGGAATATTCTTGATTTTGCTTGGTGCATTCAAACTGGGAACAATTGTAAAGTACATTCCCTACCCTATCATTGTCGGTTTTACCAGCGGTATTGCCTTGACAATCTTTACAACACAGATTAAAGATTTGTTTGGATTAACCCTACCGGAAGAGCCTGCCGATTTCATTGAAAAATGGTGCGTATATGCAAAAAGCTTCCACACTATTGATTGGTGGTCAACACTTGTTGGAGTATTAAGCGTTGTAATTATTGCCGTAACACCAAAATTCTCAAAGAAAATTCCGGGTTCGTTGGTTGCAATCATTGTAATGACAGTTGGAGTTTTCCTTCTAAAGAAATACTACGGAGTATCTACAATCGAGACTATCGGTGATCGTTTTCAAATCAACTCAGAGATTCCCGATGCAACAATTCCATCACTATCATGGGAGAGCATTCAAAACCTAATCTCACCGGCAATCACCATAGCTGTCTTGGGCGCAATTGAGTCTCTACTATCAGCAACAGTTGCCGACGGTATCATCGATGACAAGCACGATTCAAACACCGAGCTTATCGGACAGGGAGTAGCCAACATTGTAGCTCCTATATTTGGCGGAATTCCTGCTACAGGAGCCATCGCCCGTACAATGACAAACATCAATAACGGAGGTAAAACACCAATAGCCGGAATAATTCACGCAGTAATACTGTTATTGATATTCCTATTCTTAATGCCTCTTGCACAGTACATTCCAATGGCATGTTTGGCAGGAGTATTGGTAATTGTATCATACAACATGAGCGGATGGAGAACCTTCAAACAGCTTATGAAGAGTCCTAAATCCGATATCGCAGTACTTGTTACAACCTTTATATTGACAGTCGTATTCGACTTGACAATTGCTATTGAGGTTGGTTTGGTTATTGCCTGCTTCTTGTGCATGCGCAGAATGTCCGAAACAACAAATGTATCGGTATCAACTGACTCTCTTAATCCTAACGACGAGAGCGACATGAAGATTACCCAAGAGAAGCTTACTATTCCGGCAGGAGTTGAGGTATACGAGATTAACGGTCCATACTTCTTTGGAATTGCCAATAAGTTCGAAGAGGTAATGAGCAATCTAGGAAACAAACCGAAAGTTCGTGTTATCAGAATGCGTAAGGTACCATTTATAGACTCAACCGGAGTGCACAACCTTACCACTCTATGTGAAATGAGTAAAAAAGATCACATAAATATTATCCTTTCTGGAGTTAATCCAAAGGTACATGAGGTTCTAAAGAAGGCTAACTTCTACTCTATTTTGGGCGAGGCCAATATTTGCAGCAACATCAACGAAGCATTGACCCGCGCAGAAGAGGTTTTATAGAATCTCCCACTGAGCATAAAGCTCAAGATTATTAGTGATATTCATGATTTGGCCGTTGGTATATGGATCGCCATTACCATCGGCCCTTGTATTCCAACCCGTAAACTTATAACCTAGCTGAATAAAGGTCTCGGGCGGTACAAGTGTACTATTGGAAGCAGTTACAATATTCTGAATAGCTGAATAGTAATCCACATCATCCTTGGTGTAGAATCCTCCATTTCCATGGAATGTTACCACTGCATGCTGAACCTTTCCTCCACTAAGTTTAACCATTCCTAATTCATTAGCCACATCTTCATTATCAACATAGGCTGATGTTGCGTTATAGTATATCTTGCCACTATTGATAACAACATTCGCATTTGCACCACTCACATACAAACCTCCACCGGAAAGGATGGTATTGTTATGGGTTATAGTCGGATTTATCGTGTCTGTCATACTTACAACCCCACCAACGGTTACTGTTGCACTATTATCATTACCGGCCATATCAACACAAACTCCGCCTCCGGTTCTATCGGAAGAGTTCTCGGTAATTGAACCGGCTTTAATATTTACCCTTACTTTGGAATCTGTGGAAGTAATATACACTCCACCACCATTACCACCAGAACCTGTTAAAGTATTATAGAGCGAGGAGTTTCGGGTAATAACGGCAGTGTCCGACATATCAAAGTTCCCATCGCGAATGGATATTCCACCTCCGTTACCGCCATTTGCCAGATTATCAGTGATTGTTCCACCTGAAATCTCAACTTCACCTCCCTCCAAACAGATAGCTCCTCCATCATTGACTGCTATACAATCACTAATTGTCCCTTTGTACATAACAAAACGTGTCGAGGTTGTATCGCCATTAATATAGATTGCACCTCCATTTACTCCATAGCAATTATCTATCACGCCACCGTTGATTGTACACTTGCCATACTCCATATAAACGGCACCTCCATTCTCCTCAATATGGAAATATTCATCATCGTTAGTATAGCTATTACGAATCCAACCTCCTGTCATATCAAATGTTGGAGCAATTGAGGAACCTTTCGACATTACAAACTGCGCCTGAATATCACCTCCGCTAATATCTATATCGGCATAGCCGATCGTTCCCTCGCTGTTATTTGTCTTTCCTCCTCCAACAGAGCCGGTACGAATAGTAGGATTTCCTGAAATTACAATCTTTGCAGTTCCACCATTACTACCGGATTTGGTACCTCCCATACCTCCTCCTATTCCATTGGCCTTTTTACTCTTGGCAATAATATATCCACCGGAAATATTCACATTAGAATTACCACCATTGATTAACAGACTGCTTCCTCCTCCAATTGCAGTTCCCAATGCTGAATACGCATATATATATCCCCCCTCAATTCTTACAGTACCGTTACTTCCTTGCGCTCTAACAGAACCTCCGCCACCAATTGCAGCACTGGAAATACCCCATCTATTGGCAAAATTATATGCATAAACATTACCTCCGGAGATATGCACTTCACCAGGGCCACCATGGGAATCGTGTCCCATACCACCACCTATAGCAGTTCCTGCAGTCGTCGCAACAGCAGTCACTTTACCTCCGGTAATAAAGACCTGACCAGAACCATTTCCTCCTCCACCGATAGCGGTACAATTCTCTGTCTTTGTAGTACCGGCAAATACAACTCCGCTATTAATATACAATCCATAAACATTTTCACAACCTTCCAATGTATTATTTCCAATTGCAGAGTTCTGAAGATTACTTACATAACCATAATTCTCTTTATCTCCGTAATAGTCATTAGGACCAGGCCCAATCTTTGTTTTAAAATCGGTATCGGCAACAGTAAGAGAACCTGTTCCTTCAATAACAATCGTATCGTTCTTTTTATTATTGATATGCAGACAGCCCATACGGCTATCACCCACAAGATTAACACTCAATCTTGAGCCTCCCGTTGGAACATAAGATATTCCTCCAACCGCTCTACCACGACTCTCACTATCCTGAATTACAGAGTAGATATTATCAATAAACAAATTATACTTAGCATTACTACCGGTAACACTGATATAGTTATTTGTATGTGTTCTGCCCACATCACGCACTACAGCAATATTCTTCTTATTCTCACCAGTAGCATCTGCACCCCGCACATATTTGGCATCATCCCAAACCTCAATAACATCCTCAACACTCTGATTATCGGTAATATAGTCACTCCACAACTCCTCATTATACATAACTGGATCATAATTAGGAATATAACAATTAACCATATTCTGGAAATCACTATATGTTTTATAACCCGTATTGTACCTATTAAATGCCGCAAACTCGGGCTTATCCGATGTTGATGATTGATAAACGTAATACTTATTTGTCGGAAGATGCGAACCTTGAACCAATTGAGGTTCAGCATAACCTGACACATAAACATATCCGCTATAACCCGATGGAGTTAATTTTACATTGCCTGCACTTAAATCAAAATAGATATATTTTCTATCTGCTGCAGTATGAAGAGTATAGGTAATCAATTTACCGGGTTCCCATTCCAACGTAGAGATATCTACACTTATAGTCTTATCGGCACTCTTTCCATCATTATATACCAAAACAATTGTAGCTCCATCGGGCAAATCCTGAGGCATCAACATTAAAGTATGCGACTCTTTTACTAAAGAATCTCCGGGAATTGTGTATGAATCCTTACTTGAATTATCAATAATCCAATCCTCGCCAAATTTATATATTCCTTTATTGTAAACATTATTAATTGATACCGACTTCACCACACAATCAAAACCAACTTTGAAACGAATTGCAGTCAAGGCATGTTCAAAAGGCAATGATATTGGCATACGATACTCATCATGCACAGAAGTTGATACCGCAGTAATCAAATCATTTTGTAGCAACACATTTTTAGGAACCGTATAACTCAATGTAGGAACTCCATTTGCATCAACACCAAGGGGCGATACACCTCCAACCGGGGTATTTCCCAAAGATTTAGGCGAGTACGCATATACCCTAAGACTATCTTTTCCGGAATCACTTATATCACTCCAATAAACCGGCACATCTGTTGAATTCAGCTCATCACCATCAAAGAAAAATTCAACATTATCTAACTCAGAAGCAATAGTAGCAGTACTACTCCAATTACCTGAATAGATATAACCTAAAATTCCAGCACTACCCTGTAAACGTTGTGTAGGAGATACACGTGAAGATGCATAAGACTCTATTAATGGCCACTCCTCTTCCTCTACAATGTAGTTTACCCCCATTGCCCGACTCTCCTGTTTTGAAGAGGAGTTTAATGTATAGAGCGATGTAGAGAATGATATTTCGTTACTATTGTAATTCAAAATTTCACGCTCATAATCATCACTACAACTCCACAACACAAGAGCAAAAAGTAATATCTTAATTACAAGATCTCCCATTGAGCATACAATTCCAAATCGTTACTAATATTCATAATCTGGCCATTGGTATATGGTTCGCCATTACCATCAGCCCTTGTATTCCAACCCGTAAACTTATAACCCAACTGTATAAAGCTCTCGGGGGGGACAAGTGTACTATTTGTGGCAGTCACAATGTTCTGAACGGTTGTATAGTAATCAACATCATCCTTGGTATAGAATCCGCCATTTCCATGGAAAGTTACCACCGCATGCTGAAGCTTGCCTCCACTAAGTTTAACCATTCCCAACTCGTTAGCAACATCCTCATTATCTACAAAGGCTGCAGTACTATTATAGTAAATCTTACCACTATTGATTACTACATTCGCATTAGCTCCACTTACATACAATCCCCCTCCAGAAAGAATTGTATTATTATTGGAGATGGTTGGATTGATTGTATCGGTTAAACTTACAACTCCACCAACTGTTACTGTTGCACTATTATCATTACCGGTCATGTCAACACAAACTCCGCCTCCCGTTCTATCGGAAGAGTTCTCGGTTATTGAACCGGCGGTCATATTTACCCTTACCTTGGAATCTGTTGAAGTAATATACACTCCACCTCCATTACCGCCTAAACCTGTTGTGGTATTATATAGAGAAGAGTTACGCGTTATTAACGCTGTATTAGACATATCAAAGTTACCATCTATAATAGAGATTCCACCACCATTACCTCCATTTGCCATGTTGTCGGTAATAGTTCCTCCGGAAATCTCAACTTCACCACCCTCCAAACAGATTGCTCCTCCATCGCCGGCTGCAATACAGTTGCGAATAATTCCATTATTCATAACGAAGAAGGTAGTAGTTGTATCTCCATTGATATAAATAGCGCCACCCTTTACTCCATAGCAATTATCAATTACTCCACCTTTAATCTGACAATTACCAAAATCCATATACACAGCTCCTCCGTTATCCTGTACATGGTAATACTCCTCATCATTGGTGTAACTATTACGAATCCATCCTCCGGTCATTTCAAAATACGGGGCAACCGATGATCCTTTTGCCATCACAAACTGCGCTTGAATATCGCCTCCCGAGATTTCAATGTTAGCAGATCCTATCTTACCTGTAGAGTTATTTGTCTTTCCTCCTCCAATTGAACCGGTACGAATAATTGGATTTCCGGTAATAGTAACCTGAGCTGTTCCTCCATTAACTCCCGCCTTACTACCTCCGGTTCCTCCACCTATTCCTGCACCTGCAGGAAGATCAATACCTGTTTTTCCTCCATCGGGGCCACCCTTTACCGAAATACTTTTTGCAATAATATTACCACCACTGATAGTAACATACGCATTACCGCCATTATTCAGTTTACTACTACCTCCTCCGATAGCTGTTCCCAATGCAGAAACCGCATATATATTACCACCACTGATTGTCACATAACCCGCACTTCCATTAGCATCACTCGAACCTGCTCCACCAATTGCAGCACTTGGAATATCTGTAGGATTTGCCAAATTATATGCATAAACATTACCACCGGTTATTGTCACATATCCCTCTCCACCTGGCGACACGAAACCAATTCCTCCACCAATAGCTGTTCCGGTAGTACTTGCAACGGCTGTAATTACTCCTCCATCAATAAAGACTTCAGCAACCTCATTTCCTCCTCCACCTATTGCAGAGCAATTCTCTGCCGCTGTTGAACCGGCAAATATCACACCACCCTTAAAACGAATTCCGTATGATTTATCATTTGACTCCTCATCTGATCCTCCAATTACCGATGCGTGATGATTAGAGTAGTAACCACTTATAGAATAACGGTTATATTTTCCCTTATAAAAATCAGCATCAGCAACCGTTAAAGAACCTGTGCCATCAAAAATAATTTCAGACTCATTACCTCTAGTAAAATTACAATAGTGAATATTTCCAAAACGGTTATCACCAACTATATTCACATATAATTTTGAATTGGCAGTTTGAGGTTTATAGTTAAAAGGTCCATCAACCCTATATCCGCCTTTATCAGAACTTTGATATGTAGAGTAGAGATTATCTATCGTCATTTTACATACAAAACCGGCCCCACCTAAAACAGTTATAGTATTTGTGGTATGTGTTCGGCCAACATCACGCACAACAGCAATATTCTTCTTATTCTCTCCGGTAACATCTGCTCCTCGCACATATTTAGCATCATCCCAAACCTCAATAACCTCCTCCACATTGGTATTATTGGTAATATAATTACTCCACAACTCTTCATTATACTTAACAGGATCATAATCCGGAATATAGCAATTAACCATATTCTCAAAATCACTATAAGATTTATATCCCGTATTGTATTTATTAAATGCAGCAAACTCAGGTTTGTCCGATGTAGAAGATTGATAAACGTAATAAGTATTCGTTGGTAGATGTGAACCTTGAACCAATTGAGGTTCAGCATAACCTGATACGTAAACATATCCGCTATAACCTGACGGAGAGATATTTACATTACCTGCAGCCAAATCAAAATAGATATAATCGCTATCTTCGGCAGCATAAAGAGTATAGGTTATCAATTTACCCGGCTCCCATACTAACGATGAAATATCTGTTCTAATTGTTTTATCATCTACTGCTCCATCGTTATATACCAAAACAACCTCTGAACCATCAGGTAAATCCTGAGGTAGTAACATTAAAGTATGCGACTCTTTTACTAAGGAATCTCCGGGAATTGTATATGAATCCTTACTCATATTATCAACAACCCAATCCTCGCCAAAGGTATATGTACCTTTATTATAGACATTATTGACCGATATCGATTTTATAGTACAATCAATATCCACTTTAAAACGGATTGCAGTTAAAGCATGTGTAAATGGTAAAGAGATAGGGGTTCTATAATCTTTATCAACAGATAATGAAGTTGCTGTTATCAAATCGTGCTGTTGCAATACATTATGAGGAACTGTATAATTTATTGTTGGAACACCATTTGCAGCAACACCAAGAGGCGATTCTCCTCCAACCGGAGTATTTCCCAAAGATTTAGGCGAGTACGCATATACCCTAAGACTATCTTTTCCGGAATCACTTATATCACTCCAATAAACCGGCACATCTGTTGAATTCAGCTCATCACCATCAAAGAAAAATTCAACATTATCTAACTCAGAAGCAATAGTAGCAGTACTACTCCAATTACCTGAATAGATATAACCTAAAATTCCAGCACTACCCTGTAAACGTTGTGTAGGAGATACACGTGAAGATGCATAAGACTCTATTAATGGCCACTCCTCTTCCTCTACAATGTAGTTTACCCCCATTGCCCGACTCTCCTGTTTTGAAGAGGAGTTTAATGTATAGAGCGATGTAGAGAATGATATTTCGTTACTATTGTAATTCAAAATTTCACGCTCATAATCATCACTACAACTCCACAACACAAGAGCAAAAAGTAATATCTTAATTACAAGATCTCCCATTGAGCATACAATTCCAAATCGTTACTAATATTCATAATCTGGCCATTGGTATATGGTTCGCCATTACCATCAGCCCTTGTATTCCAACCCGTAAACTTATAACCCAACTGTATAAAGCTCTCGGGGGGGACAAGTGTACTATTTGTGGCAGTCACAATGTTCTGAACGGTTGTATAGTAATCAACATCATCCTTGGTATAGAATCCGCCATTTCCATGGAAAGTTACCACCGCATGCTGAAGCTTGCCTCCACTAAGTTTAACCATTCCCAACTCGTTAGCAACATCCTCATTATCTACAAAGGCTGCAGTACTATTATAGTAAATCTTACCACTATTGATTACTACATTCGCATTAGCTCCACTTACATACAATCCCCCTCCAGAAAGAATTGTATTATTATTGGAGATGGTTGGATTGATTGTATCGGTTAAACTTACAACTCCACCAACTGTTACTGTTGCACTATTATCATTACCGGTCATGTCAACACAAACTCCGCCTCCCGTTCTATCGGAAGAGTTCTCGGTTATTGAACCGGCGGTCATATTTACCCTTACCTTGGAATCTGTTGAAGTAATATACACTCCACCTCCATTACCGCCTAAACCTGTTGTGGTATTATATAGAGAAGAGTTACGCGTTATTAACGCTGTATTAGACATATCAAAGTTACCATCTATAATAGAGATTCCACCACCATTACCTCCATTTGCCATGTTGTCGGTAATAGTTCCTCCGGAAATCTCAACTTCACCACCCTCCAAACAGATTGCTCCTCCATCGCCGGCTGCAATACAGTTGCGAATAATTCCATTATTCATAACGAAGAAGGTAGTAGTTGTATCTCCATTGATATAAATAGCGCCACCCTTTACTCCATAGCAATTATCAATTACTCCACCTTTAATCTGACAATTACCAAAATCCATATACACAGCTCCTCCGTTATCCTGTACATGGTAATACTCCTCATCATTGGTGTAACTATTACGAATCCATCCTCCGGTCATTTCAAAATACGGGGCAACCGATGATCCTTTTGCCATCACAAACTGCGCTTGAATATCGCCTCCCGAGATTTCAATGTTAGCAGATCCTATCTTACCTGTAGAGTTATTTGTCTTTCCTCCTCCAATTGAACCGGTACGAATAATTGGATTTCCGGTAATAGTAACCTGAGCTGTTCCTCCATTTACGCCAGCATTACTACCACCTGTTCCACCTCCGATTCCAGCACCTGCAGGTAATAGTTGCCCAACTTTTCCACCTTTTGCTCCACCAATAGCCGTAATACTCTTTGCAATAACGTTACCTCCGCTAATCACAACCTCTGCATCTCCTCCTCTATTGGTTTTACTGCTACCACCACCAATAGCAGTTCCCAATGCAGCCAACGCATAAACATTTCCTCCTGAAATATTCACATAACCCTTACTTCCTGCACCTAAATTCGAACCGGCTCCACCAATTGCAGCGCTTGGAATATCCCATGTATTCGCAAAGTTGTATGCATAGACATTACCACCGGAGATATCAATATTACCTATTCCTCCCGTTCCTTGGAAACCAATACCACCACCAATAGCAGTTCCAGTAGTTGTTGCAACCGCGGTAACAACACCTCCCGAAATTTTTATCGTTGTATGTCCGTTTCCTCCTCCTCCAATTGCAGTACAATTCTCAGCTGCAGTTGAGCCTGCCCATATCACACCGCTATTAATGTGGATTCCGTATGCATCCTGAGTTGAAGTTCCATCATCTGCTCCAATAACCGATGCCCAGTGATTTGAATAATATCCATTGGCACCTCTATTACCATCTGTTGTATTGATAACATAATCCACATCGGCCACTGTTATAGACCCCGTTCCTCCAAATACTATCTTTGAACCATTATCCGATGGATTAGAGTAGTATATATTGCCGAAACGGTTATCACCAATAGCTGTTATATTAAGTGTTGACGAATCGACAGATAATCTTGTAGGAATAAAGGCTATTCCTCCGGTAGTTCTTGAATTGCTCTTTGTCTGAAATTTTGAAAACAAATTATCAATAACCAAATTACAATCCAATGTTCCGGTAACACGTATAGTATTCAAAGTTGAATCTCGTCCCGCACTCTTAACCGCAGAAGACCAAGCTAAAATTACCTTCTCAACCTCAGTATTATTAGTGATATAATCACTCCACAACTCATTATTGTAAGTCACAGGATGATAATTTGGGAGTAGACATACACCATCATTTAATGCAGCAGACCAACCGGTACTTTTATAACTTACAGAATCGTGATTTCTAGAGGATTGATATACATAATATCGATTATCTTTAGAGTGCACACCTTGTACCAATTGTGGAGTTGAAGATCCTCCAACATAGATATACCCTTTATAAGTCGATGGAGAGATTTCAACATTACCTGCAGCCAAATCAAAATAGATATACTCCCTATCATCGGCAGCATAAAGAGTATAAGTTATCAATTTACCCGGCTCCCACTCCAACGATGAGATATCGGCACGAATTGTTTTATCTGCAACATCACCATCATTATATACCAAAACAACCTCAGATCCTTCAGGCAAATCTTGAGGCAACAACATCAATGTATGTGAATTTTTGGTAAGCGAATCTCCGGGGATTGTATATGAATCCTTACTAAGTTTATCTACAACCCAATCCTCGCCAAAAGTATATGTTCCCTTATTATATACATTATTTACCGAAACCGATTTAATGGTACAATCAAAACCAACCTTAAACCGAATGGCAGTCAATGCATGAGTAAAAGGCAATGAGATAGGTGTTCTATAATCTTTATCAACAGAGAAAGAAGTTGCTGTTATCAAATCATGCTGTTGCAACACATTTTGGGGAACTATATAACTTATCGTAGGAACTCCATTTGCAGCAACACCAAGAGGCGATACTCCTCCTTCTGGAGTATTTCCCAAAGATTTAGGCGAGTATGCATAAACTCGAAGACTATCTTTTCCGGAATCACTTATATCACTCCAATAAACAGGAGTATCATTCGAGGTTAATTGATCTCCACTGAAGAAAAACTCAATATTATTCAAGTCAGAATATGGTGTAACAGATGTTCCCCAAGTTCCTGAATGGAGATAACCCAACATTCCGGCACTTCCATGCAAACTAAAAGTAGGAGTAACACGAGACGAACTTTGCGATGAGTACAATGGCCAATTCTGCACATCAACCGTAAAATTGCCCCTCATTGAACGAGTTCCGCCACCAAATTCGGAATCTAATGAAAATAGCGAAGATACGAATGATAATTCGTTACTATTATCACTCAAAATTTCCCGCTCAAAATCATCACTACAACCATACAACACAATAAGAGCGAAAAGTAATATCTTCGATACAATCCCTCTCATTACTGCAAATACAGATTTTCGTTTACATTATTCCATGAACTTAATGTACATACTCCCTCAATGATATCGAACTCATTAAAATATAGCATTATAACAAACAACATACCCTTTGGATCAGTAATAGGCTTTCCTTGGGTGTCTTTGTCAATTGTAACACTCACCTCACGAGTTCCCTTCTCCTCTGTTTTAACCCTTAATTTAAACTCTGTTCCGGGATAACAAAAAACAGAACCCAACTCCTCACTTGTAATATGTAACTCATGAGGCTTATCCATAACTACATATTGCTTATCTGCTCCATCACTGCTTATAGCCCCATTAGTCAAATCAATCTTCAAACTCTCTTTGCTTATAAGGACTATCTCCTCTAATTTACCCCATCCATGAACAGCAGCAAGACTTGTTGCACATACACTCACCTTAACCCATGATTGAATATGTTTGAACATCTGTGTCCCGAAAGGAGTATTCCATGAACCCACTAACTCCGATGCATACATCAAATCGTCAACTCCGGTAATATTAAAGTTTGCGTAACTACCACCACCTGTCTTTGGAGTTATACTCCAACCGCTCTTCGGATACAATCCGACACAATATACATCGGCATCATCGGTAGGATAACGCAATGTCTTATCGGAATCACCGAGATACGGATTCGGAATTGTCATCAAATTATTCTCGTAAACAATTGAGGTGTGGCATGGAATATTCGCTGACAAATCTGTTGGAGTTGTAACAGTATAATCTCCACTGGTAAAAGAAAACAGAAGTGCAGCATCCAACTTAGCTTTTGAAGTTGGAATTGAATCTCTATACTCTTTGGCCTCAACAGCTCTTGCAATGTTCTCTACATGTCCGACAGTAGCCTTCATCATAATAGCATTATCACCACTATCTATCGACACAAAATCATCATTGCAACTCCACAACAGAGCCACAACTATCAAAGAATATATATTAACTAAACTTACTCTCATAACTACTAATCTTCGTCAATAATTATATTTCCAATTCCGGCTGTTTTCCAACGTTGTGCGGTTGCCGCAACGGTAATTGTATTACCCATCTTGAAATTCAACTTCAAAGTAAACATCCTACCCATAGTGCTACCGCCAAACCATGAATCTGCTCCATCCTTCAAATCAACATTAACCGTAACATTAGGGCGATTGGTAGTCTCAATTGTAATAACATACTCTGTTGTTCTATCACCCAAATCATCGGTAGTTGCCATTACAGGAGCGCACATTGTATAAGCAACCTCAGTAAATCCTGTGTAAGGTATTGGTAACGGTGTTGTTCCCGGATATACATCATCAGTACCAGTATGATAGAAGTTGAGCGAGGTCTCATTTGTAAAATCCACACACTCATTAACACTATATACCTTGCTCAAATCAATTGAGACCGAACTTTTACTCTTAATAGTAATACTCTTTATATCTCCCCAGGCAATAGCAACCTCTTCATTCTCCGCCTTAATCTCAATCTTAAACCAAGTCAACAGATGTTTAAACAATAATTGTGGGCTTTGGCTATAATCAGTAGCGTATACTCCCGACACCTCATCGGCAAACATAACATCCTGATATCCGGAAAAGTTATAGGTAGCTATATTATTTGCCGCATTACTCTGCCAATTATCTTGTGGATGGAAAGCAACAAAATAGACAGGAATCAACGCATCTTTATTATAGATTGCAGCATTCAAAAGCTGAGGATTACTACTTTGAAATCTTGCAGTTGCGTGTCTGGCAACCTTACCGTCAGGTCCACTGCCATCTGCAATAACTGAACCATCTTCCTTATGCTCATTGGCATAAACTCTACGTGTTGTAGTTGCCCATACCTCTGCATTAAGTGGCACATCGGTTGTAGGGTTCTCCAACTCATAAGGAATACGCGACTCAGAGTAACCATCAACAGAAGTGGCTGCTCTTAAGTATATTTTAGACTTTTCGTCAATATTCGACATAGGTTCGACACTCTCATTACTGCACGCAGCAAAAAGAGCCACCAAACCCGCTGTTATATATAATATCAAAAATCTCATACTACTCAACATCAATTACGTTATCATAGTCAACAGGCTCCCACTTCTTAACAAGAACCTTAAATAGTACCTCCTCCTGGTTATCTCCCAAATCAAGAGTATAAAGATACTTAACTCCGGGTTTCCATCCCAACTTATCCTCTGCACTACCCACTGTATTCAGCTTAACTCTTGCCACTGCATGATCATAACTATCCCATGAATATGTAATGGCAATTGTCAAATCTTCAGCATCGGTATCACCCTCAAAACTCTGAGGCATTACTATATATGGTCCACCTACCTCGGCATCGAAATTAATATCATCGGGAACGATCTTCTCAACAACAATTCTTCTATTACGTGAACCACTCTTATCGGGCACCCAATCAGCATGAACAAAACCATCATTATATGTATCATACCTATTGATATATGTTCCTTGATTATAGGCATGCTCAAAGGTAATATTGTGAATTGTCAAATCACGGTGAGACTGTTTAAGCTTAAAACTAACCACTGCAAAAGGGTGAACAAAATGCAGATTTACTAACTCATTATGCAACGATGTGCTATATGCGTATATAAACTCTTGCATATCATCCTCATTAGGCGACTCAACAGGCAAATTACATGTAAACGACGGACCATCCAAATACTCGAAATCATTAATAGTCACATAATTACTATTCTCATTTGTCAACTGCCATGGCATATAGGCAAAGAAATTCAAAAATCCATTCTTCACCCAATAGGTATCATAAATGTCATTACCATTTCTGAACCACCACTTATTACTCCCTTTAAAATACCACACTCTACCTTGTATGTAGCAATTATTGGTACTTCCTTGATAGGCATGCGCAGTAAAGTTACCACCACCACTCTCCTCTTCAAAAATAGATGAAGCTGTCTCAAAAATGGTAGCTCTACTCTCATTAAGTTCAACAATATCCTTAGTAACAGAGAAATTTATTGCATTTGACTCATTATCATTATCCAAATAGGAATCATTATCGCTTGAACATGAATAAGCGATAAAGCCAAATATCAATAGTGCAATATATCTATATAGTCTGTCCATATCTGGATCAATCAACAATCAACTCCTTTAAGAATTTCACATCATCAATACCAATACTCAAAGTATAAGTATAGCTATTTCCCGCCTTCAACTCAGTCTGCATCAACGGAGTTTCAAGCGTTTGTGTAATTGTAGTTCCCGATGCTGTGGTATAGTCATAAATTACCGTTACGGTCGTATTCAACTTTTGAGGAATAACAAACTTGTACTCCCCTACCTCTTGCGGCAACTTAGCAACCTGATAATTACCAACGAAGAAATCTACCTTGCTTAACTCATTATCCAAACTCCATGTAGGCTCAGGCAACGAATTAAACTCTCCTTTACAATGAAGAGCACCAAGAGTAACTCTCTTTAGTGTAATCTTCTCATTATCGGCAACTCTATGTTTTACCCTAAAATCAACTCTGCATAAAGCGTGCTCAAAATGCAATGGAACAACCCATCCATTGTTAATCTTATGCTTATCAGCATTTGGACAGGTATAGAGCATATCTATCTGTTGCTCCTTTGTATTCATTGAGAATGTCACACCATTCTCAACACTACAATCACACCCCTCCATATAGGGCGAGAATGCCATAAAGGTCAAATTCTCAAAGATTGTCGGCCACATAATAGGCTCATCAAAGGTCCATAGAGTATCTTTAACGGTTAATTGAAGAGATGTATCGGTAATAAGCACCTCTTTACTCTTCACCTCAGATAGCTCAATGAACTCCTCTGCATTCTGATAATTTCTCTCCCAACTATCACCAACAGGCAGTGCCCATGCCTTTACACCAAAACTCTGCTCGGTTGGGAAACTCTCCACATCATCGTCTGCTACGTGCATAAGCATCTCAGGCTGGAACATAAGCGACAAATCAGGATTAAAATCTCTGACATCGTCGAAAGTACATCCCGCCAAAACAACAACAAACAATATGTAGACTAATCTTTTCATACTTGGAACCCATGCGGGGGTTCAATCCCGCATAGGCTAAAATTTTATACTCTTAACAAGCTTATGGTTCTACTCCAAGAACAGAACTATTCTCCCATACCTGAACAGAAGGAGCCAATAAGATAGGATCAAAACCAAACTCAATGGTATAAATATAACGATATCCCATCTCCCATTCACTAGCAGGGGTAATTGTATAATCAAATGTCTGATCTAACTCCACTCCTGTTCCATGTTGAATAGAGTAATTAATAGTAATTGTCTTTCCTGCTACAGTCTGAGGTAACAACATAAAGTCAGTGTTTCTAATATTTGTTGCACTCCAAGTAGGTTCAGTTTCAGCTCCTGTTGCAGGCCAATAAGCTGTGGTTGACAATACCTTTCCTGCAGCTGGAATTCCTGCTACTGTATAATCTATTTCATTTGTTGGAGCAGTCCATGCAGCTGGAGTAGAAGATACTGTAGGTAATTTCTCGTCTATAACATCATTATTACCTTCATTAGCCTCAGGAATTTTATTAGTCTCATCCTTTCTATTTGGACAATTAGTTACAATACCTGGCTCATCATCAAGATTTTGAGAGAAATTTGCCTTAGAACCGATATCATTAATTGTAATACCCTTCAATCGGATAGTTGTTCCAAGATAAGTTTTGTCCAATTTAGCCTTAAAGACAACAGAAGAAAGAGCATGTTTAAACTCCATATCTACTCCCCCGAAATATGGAGTTCCATCTGTACTGGTTGTTTTGTTATATGCTCTCTCTGAAATTAACAAATCATACTGAGATCCATCATTTGGAACAGTATAACCAGTAAATTTCAATCCATTCGCTGTAAATGCAACAGTACTCTCTGTGACAGCATCAGCAGGAGAGACTGCCATAAATGTCAAAGAACCATTTTTTGGCCAATAAAAATTGTTACCAGAAGCATCTTTTGGAACATACGAATTAGTCGCAGTCTCATAAGACGCTGTAATAAAGTTCATAAAAGCCTGGCCATCAGCATACTCGGTATACTCACCACCGTCATTAACATCGTCATAATAAAGAGCCCACACCTTGAACGGAGTTGTCTGGTTATATTCGACACCCATCTCACTTTGCGCTCTTGAACTACTAGCTACAACCGGAGATAGAGTAATTACCTGCTGCTCCAATGTTTGAGGAGCAGGATCATTCTCTGCACAGCTTGCAAGCGCTGCGCCTGCTACTGCTGCAATGAAGAATAACTTTTTCATAATCTTCTTGATTTAATTGTTAATATTTGTTTTGTCTATATTTTTTTTTTAAATTTTGATATTTACATTTACATCGCCCCACTCGTCAACTTCCGGTTTCAATCCTCCTTGACCTGTCTTGTTAGGTGGTTCCGGAATCTCAATCACATGATCCAATAACAACCACTGATTCTCTATAGCCTCTTGGGTTGAGAATGTTGGGGTAATATTAAGAGTCTCACTATGAGGTTCTCCGTATATTGTCAGGAAGTCGAATGTTATTTCTAACTGATTCTCAACATCAGGCAATTTACCGAATGTACTGAATGTTGTATAGATTGTAACAGTCTCGCCGGGAGTCTTTACTGCACCCTCGTTTGAACGAACAACTCCTGCAGCTCTACCATTCTCCGGTTGTAACTCAAAGTATAGAGTTACATTATCGTTCTGGTCCATTCCGCTACCATTTACCCAAGCAGAACCCGACATTCCCGATAACAATCCCACCGATGAAGTGGCATACTCCATACCCTTTACCTGAACCTGCAAATAGTATGACTTCACAATACTCTGTGCTATGAAATACTCACCCTCATGTGATAACAAGGTATCCACCTCCTCTACGTATGGAACATCAATCTCTCCACAAGTTGCAGCAAACAGATGGTCCGGGTCATATACAATCTTCTCATCAGGATTTGCACCTCTACTTGGAATTCTTGAGCGCAGGTGTGATGCAATTTCGTTGGTGGTTGCCTTCGCGTTGAAGTAACTGTTATGGCTATTAACAACTGTTGTCTCGGTATCGAAGTTATAAACCATCAAATTGTAACGACCGGGATCTGCCACAATCCAACCCTCATAATAGGTACCCTTCTCATCCTTACCCATATCACGTAGGAATCGTACTGCTCTCTCCTCTCCGGTTTCCGGATCAGCCAATATCAAACGTAATACATCGGGTTGACGATATTGTGGTTTCACATAGTTCTCATTGTAGAATCCTTGTGTTACATTAGGCAAGGCCTCGTCAATATAAACTCGGACATAGTGAGTATTACACATGTCGAGAAGCGGTCTGCGCTCACAACCTGCGAATAGCACCAATGCTACGACTGTCAATATGTAGAATAATCGTCTCACTATCTCTTTGATTTAATTCGTATTGGTAATACCAAACTAATCTCAGCCTTTGTTAAACCAAAATAGTTAAGTGTTCCTGCCTTATTATTATCCTTAATCAGAATCTCATAATCCTTTGTCGGAATGTAGTGTTGATATGGAATCTTTGCATATCCTGCCGATGCACTGAACTCCAAGTTAAAGTACTTTCCAACAGGCATTGAGTAACCATAGCTCAAACCCGCACTCCAAAAATCGAACTGATAACATCCGAAATCTCTTCCAATCTGAATATCTCCCTTTCCGGTCCATCCATATACACCAAGAAAGTGACCAAGCAGAGCATCACGCTGCTTACGATAAGCATTCTCTGGTATCTGTTTTTGTTTGAACCACCAACGGAACTCACCACCACCTGTCAACAATTCCACACAGAATTTATTGTTCTTTGTCTCCCACCATGGTGTGTGTTGTTGAAGCACAACAGAGAACTGCTTTGCAAAAGGAATCTCTATTGAGTAGTTCAACGCAGTAACGGCATCGTAAAGCAAGTTTGTCTTTAATGCCAATATGGTACGCATAGATTGTGGTTTCTCAATAGATTGTACAGGGTTCAATACAGAATCCATCTTCAATGGAGCTGCCGACTCCGCAATCCAGGCAAATGGATCAACAGTCTCCATCCAAACACATACCCATGTTGCAGCACGCAACTCCGGCATATAGTGTCTGAACATATAGTTCCATGTGTAACCTTTATCTAATTGTTGCAATCTCCACTTCCTTGTATCATTAGAGATTGTTTGGTCTTTTAAAGTTTTTAACACTTTTTCACGGTCATGTCTACCGTAATTTGCAGCAACAATCTCTGTCAACCCTTGCCAGTTCTCTGCAAGAGGGCTAAGAATAATCTTATCAGAATTCAATTTTGAACTATCCGGACTGTTTGCCAACAAGAACGCTTTAGCACTCGCGCCACGCTTCTCAGCAAGTTCAACATTGTGTCTATAATTACCCTCTGGCGATGCCCATGAATAGATTACAATACTATCAACTCTTGGAGAGTGCTCCAAATAGTATTTTATTCTATTGATATTCACATCGTTATAAAGGTAGTTAGGATTGATGTTTGTACTATCGAATCTATAGTATATAGCAAAAGACTCTGCTACGGTTCTAACTGTGTCGGATGATTTTTTAGCACTATCCACCTGTCCTGTTGCTGTACCCAAGCAACAGAGCATGCAGAACATCGCTAAAATCACATTTAAACTTTTCATTCTATCCGGTATTTTCATCCAACAATTGACCTTTTGTAGAACAATTTTCGCAAAATTATATAATTATTTCTATATAAATGCAAATGTGAACCAAAAAGAACCAAATATTTTACCCCCCCCCATAAATACGCCACAAAGTACTGAGTTTCAATACTTTACAACACTTACTCTTTAAATCTTCATTTTTTAGAAAATTTAACAAGGCAAAATTAAATATTATTCCTAAATTTACAAGGGGAACTTAAGAAAAAGTTACATAATATTTTTAATATTGACCATGAAAGAGGAAATTGTCTTAGTAACAGGCGCTTCGAGCGGAATTGGTGAAGCTTGTGCAAGAAAATTCGCAGCAAACGGAGCCAAAGTCATTATCAATGCTCGCAATGCAACTAAACTTAACGCACTAAAAAAGGAGCTTGAGGTAGAATATAATGCACAGGTTTTTGTGTTACCATTCGATGTTCGCGACAGAAATGCTGCTGCAAAATGTTTGGACTCATTACCTGAAAGCTGGAAAACTATCGATATTCTGGTAAACAATGCAGGATTGGTTATCGGAGTAGATAAGGAGTACGAAGGTAACATGGATGAGTGGGATATTGTAATCGACACCAACATCAAAGCCCTACTTGGCATGACACGTCTTGTTGTACCCGGAATGGTTGAGCGAGGCAAGGGACACATTATTAATATAGGTTCAATTGCGGGCGATGCCGCATATCCGGGAGGTAGTGTCTACTGTGCAACCAAAGCTGCAGTAAAGGCGCTATCCGATGGACTACGCATGGATTTGGTCCACACTCCCCTACGTGTTACCAACATTAAGCCGGGACTTGTTGAGACCAACTTTTCGGTTATCCGTTTCCGTGGAGACAAAGAGAAAGCCGATAATGTATATAAAGGTATACGCCCATTGACAGGAACCGATATAGCAGAGACAGTCTATTTTGCAGCATCGGTACCCGAGTATATGCAGATTGCAGAGATGTTGGTATTACCGGTACATCAAGCATCGGGAACCCTCGTTTACAAAGAGAATAACTAAAATATTGAGATATGGAATTGTGGCAAATTTGGTTAGCATTGGCGCTAATTTTCATTGTAATTGAGATATGTACAAGTGGTTTTGCCATTGCATGTTTCTCATTGGGTGCTCTGTTTGCAATGATATGCACACTCATTAATGCTCCACTATGGGTTCAAATTATCGGATTTGCAATTGGAAGTACCATTGCATTTATCTTTATCCGCCCTGTAGCAATGAAGTATTTGCAGAAAAGAGAGGGAGCCGACCACAAAACCGGAGTCGACGCCCTTATTGGACGCGAAGCAAAGGTATCCGAGACAATTAAGGCTGACGACTATGGCAGAGTTGCTATTGATGGCGATGACTGGAAAGCAAAATCGGCAGATGGCTGCGAGATAACAGCAGGCACAAAGGTTGTGATTGTATCAATTGAAAGCGTAGTATTAACAGTAAAAAAGGTATAGAATATGGAAGGAACTTACATTTTAATGGCAATTATCGTATTCCTTGTTATAATACTAATTGCTAACGGAATCAAAATTATTCCACAATCAGAGACTAAGGTAATTGAGCGCTTGGGACGTTTCCACAAAGTGCTCCCTGCCGGTATTAACATTATTTGGCCATTCTTCGATAAGCCAAAATCTATTGCAGTTCGCAAAGTGCTTACAACTGCACATGGAATTCAATATGCAAGAATTGTAGCATCGACCGTCATAGATTTACGTGAACAGGTTTACGATTTCCCAAAGCAGAACGTAATTACAAAAGATAACGTTCAAACCGAGATCAATGCACTGCTCTATTTCCAAATCGTTGACCCTGCAAAGTCGGTATATGAGATTGATAACCTTCCGAACGCTATTGAGAAGTTGACACAAACCACACTTCGTAACGTCATCGGAGAGTTGGAGCTCGATGAGACTCTTACATCGCGCGACACAATCAACGCTAAGCTTCGTGCAGTTTTGGACGATGCCACAAACAAGTGGGGTGTGAAGGTTAATCGTGTAGAGTTGCAGGATATTACCCCACCGGAGACAGTACGCGTTGCCATGGAGAAACAGATGCAGGCAGAGCGTAACCGCCGTGCCGAGATCCTTAAGGCTGAGGGAGAGAAGACTGCTGCAATCTTGAAATCAGAGGGAGAGAAGACCTCGAAGATTAATGCTGCAGAGGCAGAGAAGCAGGCTCTATTGTTACAAGCAGAGGGAGAGTCTGGAGCAAAGGTTCTTCAAGCTGAGGCCGAGGCTGAGGCTATTGCAAAGGTTGCACAAGCTATTGCAAGCACCAAGACCGACCCTGCCACCTACCTATTGGCAGTGAAGTACATTGAAACTCTTCGCGACATTACCAGTGGTCAAAACAATAAGACTGTCTATATGCCATACGAGGCGAGCAGCGTACTAAGCTCAATCGGAAGCATTAAAGACATCTTCAACAAACAGCCATAAAACAGACAAGGCAAAATCTCTATACAGAAGGGGCTGACTAAAAGTCAGCCTCTTTCTTATTCAAAATCCCCCTCCGCAAGTGTCTCTCGATAAATCCGACAATATATACTCATCGAGACTGACGCTCACGGTTCAAGAATTTCTACGTCAATTTGCCTACAAAACAGAACTCATTGCTTCGCAACTCAGACAGCAGTTTTGTTACGGCAAATTTTCCTTAAATTCTAATCACCTTCCGCTAGTGTCTCTTATGAGTATATATTGTCGGATTTAGTCAATGGATCTAATTGTACGTAATTCGGAAATAGTCAAGAATGAGTTTGAATTGGTCCTGGGCAGTAAGACAAGTATCCATAAGATAGCCCTTGATTTTTGGCCAGTATTGTAAGCCCCTATAGTAGAACATTTTCAGCTCATCTGTAATGATAAATGGAACTATGCCATTATTAAGACACTCCTTAAACATTATTAAACGACCAATACGTCCATTACCATCTTGAAATGGGTGAATTGATTCAAAACGGTAATGAAAATCCAAAATATCCTCGAAACTCTTCTCTTTAATACTATTGTAGTTTGTCAGCAATTCCTTCATTTCACTATAAACGTTCTCAGGTAGAGTGGTCTCAAAACCTCCTACCTCGTTTGGCAAGCGTTTATAATTGCCAACCGCAAACCACGATTTACAACTATCACTTGTATTATTCTTCAGAGTGTAGTGTAACGCTTTGATAAAGTGTTCAGTTAATGGTTTTTCTGCTTCATCTATAATTTTATCAATACAACGAAAGTGGTTGGTAGTTTCAATAATATCATCAACCTTAATAGCTTGCTCGGTTATACCAATTGTATTTGTTTCAAATATATAACGAGTTTGCTCATGGGTTAGTCTGCTACCCTCAATATGGTTTGAGTTATAGGTTAAATCGATCTGGACTTTATGATATATCCCACCCTTTAATCTACTATCTTTCTCTTCTCTTAGTGCTGTTAGTAAAGGCGAGGTTTTACGATTTTTACTTTTACGGTATGGTAATGGAGCCTCAGCAAGAATGTTCCATGTCTTTCCGGTAAGAAAGGCATCGGTTATTTTATTGTTTGCACAATAATTTCGCACAGTTCTCTCTGCTACTCCATGTATCTTTGCGTACTCTGCTACTGATATATATTGTTTCTTCTCCATAACTTATCGGCAAAATTATACCCATTTACCCTACAAAAATACACCTTCTTGCCGATAACGGCAAGAAAAACAATAAAAATCCGACAATATATACTCATAAGAGACACTAGCGGAAGGTGATTAGAATTTAAGGAAAATTTGCCGTAACAAAACTGCTGTCTGAGTTGCAAAGCAACGAGTTCTGTTTTGTAGGCAAATTAACGTAGAAATTCTTGAACCGTGAGCGTCAGTCTCGATGAGTATATATTATCGGATTTATAGAGTGACACTAACGGAAAGTAATTTTGATGGTAAAAATAAGGGGCTGTCTAACAAGTTTTAGGCAGCCTTATTTTTATGGTAAAAAAATAGGCTTTCTCGTTGAAAATCAACAGGAA
>SUWY01000003.1:104065-118091 GCA_015061245.1 Bacteroidales bacterium | reverse complement strand
TGCCAACTCTCTGGAAAGTCAAATGCAGAGTCTATGAGAGTCTGTTTTCCATCGATTATCTCATAATACTTGTTATCCTTACCTTTGAAGATGACAGAATCCACCAAGTCCTTCTTCTTTAACTTACCCTCTTTGAATAGTTTAGCCTTCTCTTCTTTGATACGTTCAAGGAGTTTAGATGCTGGCTCGTCATTAGGATCCTGCGGTACGAGTTTGCCTTGAATAGCCTCCTGCAATACAGACTTTTTAAGTTTATCAAAAATATCTGCATTGAGCTTATCCAAAGCCTCTTGCAACTTACCGTAAATACGAACATTAGGCAATGCTTCTTGTATTTTCTGAACTATCCTTTTTTGTTCGTTTAGTGGTGGAAGGGGAACTAATTTATTTTGTACATAATCTGAAAGAACGCGTTGTTGGCCTGCTGTTCCTTTATATCTTGCCTCCTTGATAAAGTATTCAGACTTTAGAAAATAAAGAATATACCATCCGTCTAATGTGCTAGCATAAGTACGAATGACATTTAATTCTGTAGTTGCGGCTGCAACACCACCTGGCACTTCTCCAAGTATGAATGATTTTCGATTCTGAAAACAAGGCGTAATTTTAGCGTATGCAATATCTCCTGTAGCAATCTTGGTGAAACCAGTTTTGATAGTTCCCCATTTCTTGGTTTCGTATGTGTAACTACTTCCATAGCCTGCGTCTATTAATGTCATAGGCATAAAAGCAGCATTTGCTTCATCATCTGCCGTCACCTGTGGATTATGGATAACCAAACTTCCAAATCTCACCCAACACCAACTCTGAGGTATCTCAAATGGTATTTCATCATTAATACATTTAATTGTTCCGTCGGCAAACTTCTCATAATGGGAATTGGCAGAATCAGAGAGTCATCATAATTTATTTAGAGACAACTTTTTGTTTAACTAAAATGTAATTTATTATGGTGAAGAATTTTGAACTTTTCCTCCGGCAAGAGAATATGTCGGACAACACCATTGCTGCTTATGTGTACGCAGTCAATGATTATTATTCGCGTAAGAAGGAGTTGAACAAACGAAACCTTCTTATGTACAAGTCTTATCTGATGGAAACCTTCAAACCCAAAACGGTTAATCTGCGAATCCAAGCTCTGAACAAGTATTTGGAGTATATGAACAAGACAAAGTTGCGACTTAAATCCGTTAAGGTTCAGCAGCGTTCATACTTGGAGAATGTCATCAGCAATGCTGACTACACATTCCTAAAAAATAAATTGAAGAGGGAGGAAAATCTGGAATGGTATTTTGTTGTAAGATTCCTGGCTGCAACTGGCGCCCGTGTTAGCGAATTGGTGCAAATAAAGATTGAGCACGTGAATGTGGGATACTTTGATATCTATACAAAAGGAGGTAAATATCGCAGACTATTTATTCCCAAGAAACTACGAGAAGAAACTATTGAGTGGTTGAGTCATAAGGACCGAACAAGCGGGTATCTTTTCCTCAATCGATTCGGAGAGAGAATTACTACGCGCGGTATAGCACAGCAGCTGAAGAACTATGCTCTGAAGTACGGGCTTAATGAGAGGGTTGTATATCCACATTCATTCCGCCACAGATTTGCCAAGAACTTTCTCGAAAAGTATAACGATATCTCATTGCTCGCGGATTTGATGGGGCACGAGAGTATAGAGACCACACGCATATATCTCCGTAGAACTAGTACAGAGCAGCAAGCCATTGTAGACAAGGTGGTTGTATGGTGATAGATAAATTCTATATTTAAAACGCCTCCCAAGTATGCTGTCTTACGACGCTCCTGGGAGGCTCATTATCTTTATTTATAATAATTATCATTTATACCAGTTGGTATTTGCGAATTTAATTCTTGATAAACATATGTCTGCGACGAAGTGCTGTCAGCACACTATCGTTGGCAATAGGATTAAGCCCTCTGAATGTAGTACGGTTTCTTAATTCAGCAAGTGGCATTTCAAGTAATAGTTTAGCAATACACTCATCAGCAAAAGAATTGCTAACCACATTTACTCCCGTAAAATCGAGCACAACACAATTATTTTGCTCGATAAGTGGAAGTAATTGCTCACGTACACGCTTCCCTAATGGACGAGTACCCAAATTTTCTCCGTATTCTCTAAACCTAAATATTACCATAATTCATCTAATTCGTTATCAATTAGGAATGCATCATTATATTGCTCTGCCACATTTGTTCGATTTGCTACAACCTCAGCAGGATCTATTTCTCTGTTTGTGTGCAATTGTAAATATACGATTGTACCTTGCCAAAAGTCACTTGCGGCAATAGATTCAACACCATTTTGCACCAATAATGTATTATCCCCAGAACGAACTTCAAACCTCAATCCCGCATTGAGTGCAAGCAACGAAGTAGAGTATAGTCCAAATCCCATACCCTTACCATCGGTGATAGCATCTTTTATACACATCTTCAGTGCTTCTTCCTCGGTTATTGCTGTATATTCTTTATTCTCAGCAAGCGACGATCGAACTCCAATACCATCATCAGCTACCAAGAAACTTAGGATATGATTTGCTGCATCATAATGTGTTATTACTGTTCCTAATTCTTTTCCGGAGTGAGTAAGCACATTGTCTAAAATCTCATAAAAACAATAACTCATAGCTTGCAGAACCGTTGTCTCTATCTCCATGTGTTGGGTTAAAACCCCAACAACGCGCTGATAAACATCATAGATGTTCTTTTCATCAAAGACATCAATAGTCACCTCATCGCCTTTGGAAGCGAAATAGTTCTTTATGAGTGTTGAAAGGTTCATTATATTACAGTCAATAGCTGCGCAAAGATAGATAAATTATTCCGAACAATTGTATCTATAGACGCTAAATTTATCTGGTCAATGATTAAGGAAAAATTACAAATCAATAAGACTTCATTTTAAAACAAATGTAGTACCATAAAAACATTAGATGATTTACATTAAGGAACTTTTCAAGAGGTAAAACTGCGACCTGCACCGAATACGGCAATTAACCAGTGTTTTGTATGTTATCCTTTGATATTGCAAATGAGTTTGTGGCTTGAAACTGATAGTTGTCGCTTTGGAAACTGTGCATGTGCATAACAATAATTGAGAACCGATCAATTTTTATTTATATCATATAGTAATTTGCTCCTCACCATAATTTATATTAACTTTGGGGATATTGATAATATTTGATAATTATGGATGCGGGTTATGTTTATATTTTGACCAATCCGAGTTTTAGAGAGGATTGGGTGAAGATAGGGAAGAGTAGTAGGCCGGTGGATATACGTTCAAAGGAGTTAGACAATACTGCGGTGCCATTGCCCTTTGAAATTTTTGCTACAATGAAAACCGTTAAGTATAACGAGGTTGAGAAATTGGTTCACAAAACAATAGATAGACTTACCGATCTTCGTATCCGTCAAAACCGAGAGTTTTTCAATGTAGCACCTCAGATTGCTTTGGATATTTTTAAGGATATTGCAACAACAATCGATGATGCAGAGGTAACTATTTACGAAAATAACATGCCGATTACCGAATCAGGGAATAAACCATCACAGAGATGTCGCGAATATAAAAGTCGTGAAGTTAGGCGAGGCCGTTTCAAGTTTAGTATGTGCAATATCAAGATCGGGGAGATGGTTACCTTTGTTCCTACCGGTTGTATTGTTAAAGTTGCGAGCGATGATTCAATTGAGTATGAAGGCAGAATTTATAAACTCTCGCCTTTTGTCGGAACATTCATGCCCGAAGAGCGACGCAATCCAAGTGGAGCATACCAGGGTGCCAAATATTTCTCATATAACGGCCGCATTCTTGATGACCTCCGCACTGAATTAGAGAATAAATATTAGATAATTAATATGAAACATTGGATAATACCATCTAATAACAAGAGATTTAGATTAGATGATTTCTTACAAGAACATGACTGCGTTGATTGGAAAAAAGGGAAATATAAATTTAAGAAAGGCGATATAGTTTATATATATTGTTCTCAGCCAATCGCTCAAATTCGTTATATGATGGAAGTAATTGCTGATAATATATCATATGAAGAGTCAATAAAGGATGAAGAATATTGGGTAGATAAAAACGAATTTAGAGAAGGTATAGAACAAAATAATTATTGTAGATTAAAACTACTTTTATATACTGACAGCTCAAGCCTATCATATTCTAATCTTCTTAAAAATGGCTTAAAAACAGCACCTCAAGGTGCAATATTCAAGCTTTCCGAACAACTTTTAAAATACCTTCAAGATTGCTTTGCTTGTGAAAAATATTTTGATCCTATTGAATTAACAGATACCTTATTAATTAGAGAGGGGGCTGTTAAATCTATTATGGTAAATAAATATGAACGTAATCAAATTGCACGTAAGAAATGTATAGATGTATATGGTTATTCATGTGCTGTATGCGGAATAGATTTTGTCGAGAAATATGGAGAGATTGGAAAAGATTTTATCCATGTCCACCATAAAGTTCCTATTTCAACGATCAAGGAGGACTATCAAATTAACCCTATTGAAGATTTGATTCCTGTTTGTCCAAATTGTCATGCAATGTTACACCGTAAGTTAAATGGAGAATTTATGTCTATCGATGAATTAAGAAGTTTGCTAAAATAAGTGATTCTTCTTGAATAATTCTTTTCTTAAGCATTAAAGAAAATTAAATATCTCTTTGTAGTAATAAATATTTAATTCTAATTTATCATTCATTGTTTTACCATAAGCAGTGCACCTAAGCTATGTTCCATGTTAAAACCCAGGAATGGTTATGGATTCTTTTTAATGAAAAATAAATATATTATGTTTCTAAGTATTAAAATATTTATAATTTTGCATCGTAATTAATAATACTTAAGTTGAAATTTTAATTTACATCTATTGTAAATCACAAATAAATAAAATAACTTTGTGTCGGAATTAAATGACACAAAGTGTAAATTAAATCTGCTATGAGGCTGTCATTTAATGATGCAAAATTAAAGAGATGTGCAGAAGATGAGTCATTTTCTGTAAGGAAACTAGGGACTATTCGTTCTAAATTATACTTAAGGCGCATAAATGATTTTTTAAATGCGGATAATTTAGAAGAGTTACGATATATGCCAGGAAATTATCATGAGTTGATAGGTAATCGAAAAGGAGAATGGGCATGCAATCTTGATCAGCCATATCGTTTAATATTTAGACCCATAGAAGAACCAATTCCCTTAGATAATAATGGGAATTATATATGGGTAGAGATATTGGGGGTTGAGATTATGGAGATTGATAATTATCATAGTAAGTAAAACAATAAAATGGGTAATATGAAGTTTTTATCACAGGTGGCGGTAGTGTATCATCCGGGCGAGACTTTAGCAGAAAAGTTAGAGGAGATGGGTATGGGTGTAAAGGAGTTTGCTGTGCGTACTTGTAAACCGGAGAAGACTATCATAGCGGTTATCAAGGGAGATAGTTCCATAACAACCGAAATGGCGGTCTTGTTTGAGTGTGTTACAAAGATTCCTGCCAAAATGTGGATAAAAATGCAACGAAGATATGATGAGTATGTGGTTCGTGTAAATCGAGAAAAGCAAGCCTTTGAAGAGGTTGAATGGATGGAGCGTTTCCCTATAGAAGAGATGGTGAAATTAGGGTGGATATCATCATGTCAAGATAAGATACAAATGGTGAATGCTCTGTATGACTATTTTGGAGTAAGCTCAAAAAGAGCCTGGTACGATTATTATATAAATCAGGAGTTAAAGATTGCGTTTAGGATATCTCTTATGAATACGAGTGATCCATATGCAATATCAGTGTGGTTAAGACAGGGCGAGATTTTAGCATCAAATATCTCACTAGATTTCATCTATTCAGAAAAGAAGTTGCGTGCGTCTCTTTCCAATATTACGCAGGTTATCACAAATAATGGTCGAGATTGTTTCAAGATTTTATGTGATATGTTGACTTCTGTAGGCGTTAAGTTGTTGTGCGTGCCGTCGATTGCATCTATTTCAATAAGTGCTGCAACTCGTTGGATTAATGATGTCCCTGTTATTCAGCTTTCAAGTGAGATTTGTAACTCTGATGCATTTGGTTTTACTCTATTGCATGAAATAGGCCACATTGTTTTACATGGGAAGAAAGAGATTTTTCTTGAAGAGAGTACAAGTATTGAGTTGAATAAAGAGAAGGAGCTTGAGGCTGACAATTTCGCCAGGAAGCATTTGAGGATTATATAGTAGTTATTGATAATCATCATTGCCGGCCCTAATGGGCTCAGGTGATTTTGCCTTAAATCTGATAAATAAGAGGTTGCCGACATTTTGTCTGACAACCTCTTTAATTCTAATATTGCTTACGTTTTTACAAGCTATCGCCAAAGTCCTCTTTGAATTTGCTTACCAGCTCCTCTTGCCAGTGGCCAATCTCTTTCAGACGGCCAAAGAAGAAGCGTAGTACATTGGGTTCCTCAACCCATTTCAATCCTCCAATCAGGTTGCGGTTGTCCCAAAGCCATTTTACTCGGTCTGCAACATATTTGATCTGCGATAGGGTATATACACGGCGAGGTACAGCCAATCGCATCAATTCAAGTTCTGCAAAGCGCTCGGTACCATCGGGTTCACGTTGCTCTGAAAGGGTTCCATGCTCCATGCCTCGAATACCGCTGGCAATATAGAGTGCTGTTGCAACTGCAGCGGCAGGGTACTGGTCGTGTGGCATGTCGGGAACAAAGCCTTGACAATCAAGGTGAGCTCCAAGACCTCCTGCCGGTTTGATTACAGGCACTCCGTATGCATCAAGCTCATTTACCAGATATGATATGAACTCCGGACCATGGCTCAAATAGTCCATGTCCAATGACTCATACAGACCCTCGGCCATAGACTCGATTGAGCGAACATCAATACCTCCGTATGTAAGGAAGCCCTCGTACAATGGAATATACTCCATCATGCTCTTAATAAGCTCGGTATTGTGGCTGATAATGGCACCTCCACGAGCAAAACTCAGTTTTCGGGCAGAGAAGTATATGATATCCATCTTGTTTGCCAACAAATGGTATATCTCTTTTGGTGTCATGTATTTGCATTGAGCTTCACGAGTCTTCATAAAGTAGATGTTATCCTGTAGGAGCGAGGCATCAAGAATGCTTGGTACGCCAAAATCATGACATATATCGGCAACTGCCAACATATTCTCCAAACTTACAGGCTGACCACCGATAAGGTTTGTTCCTGCCTCAACACGAACGTATGCTACCTTTTCTGGACCATACTCCATAATGGTCTTTCTCAGCTCATTCAGGTCGAAATCGCCTTTGAATGGATCGTCGCTCTGAGGGGTGAGTCCCTTTTTGTGTATCAACTCCAAGACCTCGCCACCACAACGTGTAACGTGAGCCTTTGTTGTTGTGAAGTGGAAGTTCATGATTGCAACCATTCCGGGCTTTACAAAGCGCTCAGCAAGGATGTTTTCGCAGGCACGTCCCTGGTGTGCCGGCAGAACATTGTCGGTTCCGAACACCTCTTTAAGGGCAGCCTTTAAGCGGTTGAAAGTTTCACTTCCTGCGTATGCGTCGTCGGCAACGTGCATAGCCGCAGTTTGACGGTCTGACATTGCATTTACACCCGAATCGGTAAGCATGTCAAGATAAATATCCTTATTCTGAAGCAAAAAAGTATTGTTTCCTGCCTGTTGAATTGCTCTTAAACGATCTTCTACCGGTAATAGATTAAGCTTCTGTATCACTCGTACCTTGTGCATCTCCAATGGTACCTGATTCTCCGATTGATAAAATTTTACTGCCATAAGTAGTTAGTTTTGATTAGTATGGTACAAAGATATGTGATTTTATACATACTATTATGTTATTTTTAAAATAGTTGTGTTCATTTTTTAACATTTTTGATGGCATTTATCCTTTATAGTTAAGATTGTATGAATATAATAGAGCGCATTAGCTTAATATTGTAATTATTTTATATTTTTGTGGAAATTTAATGCTATTTTAATCCAGGATTATGAGAATTAGAATATCGGGAATAGTAATTGTTTTTCTCTCTTTACTTCTCTCGTTTGGGGCGAGGGCTCAGAAGATTATTAAGGTGAGCGAGGTTTCAACATTAATCCAAGCCCTACGCTATGCGGAGCAGCAAGCGGATCGTAGCAATGATTCATTATGGATAGAGATTCACATTGCCCCCGGAGTATATTGGATTGATGATCCCGATGATCCTACAATCCGAAAGGCCTCGCCCGGAGATTGGAATCCTTTTGGATTGAAGGTAAGGCTTAATCGAACCAAATTAATCGGCATAAGCGGTAATCCCGAGGATGTTGTGTTGGCGTGTAACCGAGGTCAGACACAAGGGGCAGTAGGAAATTTTACTATGCTCTATATCGAGGGTAGCGATATTGTTGCCGAGAATATCACCTTTGGAAACTACTGTAATGTTGATTTGGAGTATAAGCCCAATCCGCAACTTAGTCGCAAAAAACGCGCCGATGCAATTGTGCAGGCTCAGTTGATTCTGTGTAGTGGCGATAACTACTTTGCCAAGAATTGCCGTTTCATATCACGTTTGAATCTATGTCCGTTTATGGGAGCGGATAGGGCTCTATTTGAGAATTGCTACTTTGAGTGTACCGATGATGCTCTGTGTGGTACAGGAATCTATAAGAGCTGCCGTTTCACCTTCTTCTCAAGCAAACCATTCTATGGAACATCGCCTCAGGGAGCATATTTCGAGGATTGTGATATCCACTCAAAGGTGCATGGCACTCAATATCTGACAAAGGTTTCGGACAAGGTAACACTGAGAAATTGTCGCTGGACGAGTGATGATCCAAATCTGAAGATAGAGTGGTGTAAAACCCCAAATCCGAAAGATGTATGCCTTATGGAGGGATGTACCTTGAATGGTAATCCACTGATAGTTCCTCCCACACCCGATATCCCTATGGCAGTAGGTACACCAACTCTTTCCATTATGGCAAATAGTCGCATAGCAGAGGGACGATGGAGTGTAGATGCCTATAAGCCTTCTGATACCCGTGAGTATAATTGGCGAGTTTCAGAGCAGCCTTCATGGGCTTTTGGCGAGGGCACAGATGGGGCAGAGGGGTGCTTTGGTTTGGTGCAGTTGGTGCGTGGAGCACGCCTGATGTATACCGGATATTCAAATGAGGAGTATAGAAATCAAACTCTTGTAGTGAAACTATCGCCGTGTAAATCTGCGGGACAAGGTTTCGGAAGTGCAACCGGACAGTATTTGGATTTGTGTTTGAAATTTGATACCCATACCCTGAATGGCTATGGTTTGAGGTTTATTCGCACACCGCAATATGATAGAGCAGTTGAGGTTTATTTAGTTCAGTATAGTAATGGCAAGATTAGTGCTATTTCCAAACCGGAGAGGTGTGATTTGTTTAAAAAAGGGTGTATGGTTACTCTAAAAGTAGTGAATACAACCCTCTCTGCTACCATTGAAAATGGAGAGAAGAGACAAACACTTATAACCGACAATATTGAATTAAACATCTTTGGAGGAGTGCATATTCAGCACACAGGAACTGTGGGCGCAGCTGCAACAGTAATTGAGTCAATAGATACAAGTTATGAATAATTATAAATAGAGATAAATTTATAAAAGATGAAAAACGCGTTGATTATTGCTATTGTAACAGCAATTTGTGCTATTACCATTGCTATTGGTGGAGACAAAGGAATGAGTTTGGTTGAGGCAGATACTCATGCCGAGGATATGTGGAAAGAGGCTCAAGAGGCCAATAAAGCGAAATTGTCTGCCATGTGGGAGAGTCGTTGCATGAAGTATGGCGAATACTCAATGCCATTCGATGTTAAGGTGTATGGTGAAACACCCAAAAAGGGACGCTCACTCTATATCTCTATGCATGGAGGCGGAAATGTACCTGCACATGTAAATAATCAGCAGTGGAATAATCAGAAGTTATTATATCAACCTGCCGAGGGTGTCTATATTGCACCACGAGCTGCTGTCGATGATTGGAATATGTGGTTCCGTCCCCATATCGACACTCTTTTTGCAATGCTGATTCAAAGTGCGGTTGCAGAGTTGGATGTAAATCCCAACAAGGTCTATCTGCTCGGCTACTCAGCAGGTGGCGATGGCGTTTATCGTATGGCTCCACGTTTGGCTGACCATTGGGCGGCAGCATCAATGATGGCTGGACATCCGGGCGAGGCCTCGCCTGTAAATCTTAGAAACATTGGTTTTATGGTGTGGATGGGCGAGAACGACTCGGCATACAATAGAAATGTTTTGGCAGTAGAGTATGGCAAGAAGATGGATTCGTTATACAATGAAGATCCAAAAGGTTATATCCACCAAACCAATATTGTAAAAGGGTGTGGTCATTGGATGAATCGTGTTGATACAGCTGCAATTAGCTGGCTGAAGGAGTTTAAGCGTGAGCCATATCCGACCAAGGTTGTATGGCGTCAGGAGAGTAGCAATTTGCGCGATTGTTTCTACTATTTACAGGTTCCTATTGAAGAGGCGGCTCCAGGTAAAGAGTTGATTGTTGAATATGATGGAAACAGCTTTAACATTATTAAAAGTGATTACAAAAACTTCTCTATTCTATTGAATGATAAGATGGTCAATCTATCACAAAGAGTGATCGTCAAGCATAATGACCGGATAATCTTTAAGGGTAAAGTTGCTCGCGATGTAAAAATAATACAAGAATCGATAGAAAAACGTATGGATCCTGAGTATATTTTCTGTTCAAAAGTTAATGTTATTATATAGAAATAGATAGGAAATTGTATGAAATTATCTTATTTTAACTAACTGAGAAAACAAAGTGAGTTATTGATAATTAATAGTGCAAAAGAGTATAACTTTGTTCAAAGATTATTAATTAATTATAACAATAATAACCACAACAATGAAAGCAAAAAACTTATTTGTAGTAGGAGCTTTTGTTGCCACAATGTTATCAGGATGTGGCGATGCAAAGGTTGGTTACAACATCACTCCTATTGCCTTTAACAAGGTGAGTGTGAACGATGCCTTCTGGTTTAACAGAATTCAGACAAACCGCGAAGTTACAATTCCAATCGCATTTGGACATTGTGAAAAGACCGGACGTATTAACAACTTCAAGATTGCCGGAGGATTGATGGAGGGTAAGTTCCAATCAGATGCTCCATTCGATGATTCCGATGTAAGTAAAATTATCGAGGGTGCAGCTTACTCTTTGACAACATTTCCCGATGCGAAGTTAGAGGCATACGTTGATACTTTAATCAGTTACTATGCTGCTGCTCAGGAGGATGATGGTTATCTATATACATGGCGTACAATTATGGGAGATAATTCTCATGATTGGATTGGCAGCAAACGTTGGGAATTTACTCATGTACTTAGCCATGAATTATATAATTTGGGCCACATGTTCGAGGCAGGAGTTGCCTATTATCAAGCTACAGGCAAACGCAATTTGCTTGATGTTTGTATTAAGGCTGCCGATTTGCTTTGCAAGGATTTTGGTCCTGATGGTATTCATACATGGCCTGGACACCAGGAGGTTGAGATTGGTTTGGTAAAATTGTATGGAGTTACAGGCGAGAAGAAATATCTTGATTTGGCAAAATTCTTCCTTGATGTTCGTGGAAACTGCACTGATAAGACGGGAAGTACATACGACCAGAGCCACAAACCTGTAGTAGAGCAGGAGGAGGCTGTAGGACACTCTGTACGTGCTTTGTATATGTTTACAGGAATGGCCGATGTTGCTGCAATCACAGGTGATGATAGTTATAACGAGGCATCGCACCGTTTGTGGAGAGATATTGTTGAGACCAAATTGTATATTACCGGCGGTGTTGGTGCTGCAGGAGGTCATGAGGGATTTGGTGCAAAGTATGAACTACCGAATATGTCTGCATATTGCGAGACTTGCGCTGCAATCGCCAATGTTTTCTGGAACTACAGAATGTTCTTGAACGAGGGCGATGGTAAGTATATCGATGTTCTTGAGAGAGCATTGTATAACAACGTGCTTTCAGGAGTTGCAATGACAGGAGACCGTTTCTTCTATCCTAATCCATTGGAGTCTTTGAATGGAGGTCGCAGAAGCGAGTGGTTCGGTTGTGCTTGTTGTCCGTCAAATATTGCCAGATTTATCCCTGCAGTACCCGGTTATCAATATGCAGTTAAGGATAGCGAGGTGTATGTAAATCTCTATATGGCAAGTAAGGCAAATTTCAATGTTGACGGAACCGATGTTGAGTTTGTACAGAGTGGCGATATGCCTTGGAGCGGAGATATGAAAATACAGGTAAATCCTGCATCTTCAGATAAGTTCGCTGTAAAGGTTCGTATCCCTGGATGGGCAAATAATGAGCCGGTTCCTGGAAATATTCTTTACCACTATGCAGAGGTTGATACAGAGAAGTCGGTTGTTACTTTGAATGGCGAGGTTGTTAATGCTCCAATCGAAAATGGTTATATTACAATTGATAGAGAGTGGAGTAAGGGCGATGTTATTGGTGTTAACCTACCTATGACCGTTCACAAGGTGGTTGCAAGTGATAGCGTTGTTACAAATATTGGAAAGATTGCTTTGCAGCGTGGTCCTATTGTATATTGTGCAGAGGGTATCGATTTTGAGGATAGAAAGATTAACGATCTGATTGTTGATATCAATGGCGAGTTTACTCCGGAGTTGGTAAATAACCAGATGGGTAGAATGGTCGAGTTGAATGGCAAGGCTAAGCATACCAAACGAACAATAGATGGAAAGATTGTAACAGGCGAAGAGTGCAACTTCAAGGCAATACCATACTATGCGTGGGCACACAGAGAGGCATCGCCTATGGTAATATGGTTCCCCACAACTCTTGAAGCAGCAAAACCAAAACCTGCACCAACTATTGCAAATACCAGTAAGATTGATGGTTCATTGGTAAATCGGGATATTGAGGGAATTCGTGACCAGATTATGCCTGCAGGCTCAAATGACCGTAACTGCCAATATTTCCATTGGTGGCCAAATGCAAATCAGACTGAGTGGATAAGCTACACATTCGATAAACCTCGAACAATTTCAAAATCTTTGATTTTCTGGTTTAGCGACGGTGGTGGATGCAAAGCTCCAAAGGCTTGGAGATTGTACTATCAAACCAAAAAGGGAGGCAAGTGGATTCCTGTAAAAACCGACGACCCCTTCGGAACAGAGTTGAACTATATCAATATTGTCGATTTTGAGCCGGTAAAGGCTGTTGCTGCTAAGATAGAGATTGATCTTCCTATCGATTGCTCAAGCGGTGTTCATGAGTGGATTATTGAATAGAAAGTGGGGATACCGATATAAAAGTAGAGAGGATGGTGATTATTTTAATTAAAGCCATCCTCTCTATATTTTATTGCCTTTTTAACATTGTTGAATTGTAGTAGGCAGGATTTCCAGTTACCTCCTCTCCAAGCCATGAGGGGCGTTCAAACTCTTCGTTTATATTTTGCAGTTCTACTTCTGCCAGAACTCTGCCTTGCAACTCCCCATAAAACTCATCAACTTCAAATGTATGATTACCAACAGGAACAATAAATCTGCACTTCTCTATAATACCCTTCTCACAAAGTTTAAGAAGCTCTTCAGCCTCTGCTACCGATATTTCATGCTCCCACTCAAAACGGCTAAACCCTGAATGGGTTGATTTCCCTTTAATAGTAATAAACCCCTTATCGCCTTTGGTACGGATACGCACAACGCGCTCAGGAACCCTAGACAAATATCCCTGCTTAATTGAATAGCACGCAGTTGCCTGCTCCTTGTAACTCTCATCGAGCACCAAAAACTTTCTCTCTATCTCAACCATGTTCAATTAGGAATTAGGAATTAGGAATTAGGAATTAGGAATTAATACCTTCCACCTTATCCCTTTCACTTTTCACCTTTCACCTCTCACTTTTCACCTTCCACCTTTCACCTCTTACCTCTTACCTCT
>SUWY01000003.1:0-103965 GCA_015061245.1 Bacteroidales bacterium | reverse complement strand
CACCTTATCCCTTTCACTTTTCACCTTTCACCTCTCACTTTTCACCTTCCACCTTTCACCTCTTACCTCTTACCTCTTACCTCTCACCTCTTACCTTTCACCTCTCACTTTTCACCTTCCACCTTCCACCTTATCCCTTTCACTTTTCACCTTTCACCTCTCACTTTTCACCTTCCACCTTTCACCTCTTACCTCTTACCTCTCACCTCTCACCTTTCACTTTTCACCTTATCCC
The DNA here is from genome assembly GCA_015061245.1 of Bacteroidales bacterium. Classification (GTDB taxonomy): domain Bacteria; phylum Bacteroidota; class Bacteroidia; order Bacteroidales; family Marinifilaceae; genus RGIG9079. Next base: position 103,730 of record SUWY01000003.1, on the reverse strand, counting down.
TTTGGAGTAACGTAGGCGTAATAGGTTGAATTCGGCAGGGCAGGGCACAATTGAATATCTCCCTCTACAGGCGGAACGCCACAAGTAATCTTCAATGTTCCCTTCATGCCATATCGCTCATTCAAGACAATCGCCAAGATTCCCATATTCATTCGAAGGTTAATCTCTACGCATGGATATATCTTTTGACAGCCATTCTCATCCTTGTAAGCGAACATATCTACTCCAAAGTAACCCTCATATCTCTCCCCAAACAATCTCTCACACTCTTCGGTCATTACTGCCTCGAGTTTTTCAAAATCCTCGCTCGAAATATATTGGCATATCATGCTCTTAAGAGTCTCGGGGGTGTCAATTACATTGCCTGTATATGCGCCTGTAACTCCTGTAGTCTCGAATATAGAATAACCAATACACTTGCACTTTTTATTCTTGATATGGAACTCCAAGGCAAAGTCAAATATTTTATTGTAGAACTTTTCGGCAACAACAAATCCCTGTCTCTTGATTGAACCTGCAATCCAGTCAATCTCTTTATCTTGTGGTTTAGCGTGAAGTTCCAGATTTCCACGTCCTGATGATGACCATGGACGCTTTAGCATTGCAGGAAGAACCAAATCCTGCTGTAGCCAACTTACGGTTGTATAGATTTTAGGACGATTCTCGGGTGCCAACTGACAACACTCCGGAACATTCGGATTGTGCAACAAACGGCTGAACAACTGTATTGTTGACTCACGGCTATACATCAATCGGGTAGCACTGTTCCACTCAGGGACCGATGCCTTATAACGCTTGAACCGCTTGTATTCGCGCATATTCATTCCCCATGGCGCCCCCTTTAAATTGGGCTCATGACCATAATAGAATGATGTGCAACCATGCTCTTTTAGCAGCGCTTTACTACTCTCCGGAAGAGCTTTATAGAGCGAGGCCTCGCCCTTTACAATATCCTCTTTCTTTCCCCACCAGCAGGGTAGAATAGAAAGATCGTATGCCATATTAGCAATAATTTTCGGAGGAGTATAGTTGGCTGAATTGTCAGCAATTGCCATCTCTGTGTCCGGATTGAAAAGTAGTAATTTGCCCATATCAAAAGTGATGTTTGGTTATTTCAAAAATATTTGAGTGCAATTTCGTAATTTTTTTTTACTTTTACACCATTGCAAGCAATAATTTAAATGATTGGGTATTAAATGGAGACTACAGAGAAGATAGAGCTGCACAAAATATATAAGAGAAGAAAAAGTGACAGAGATATGTTTCAGGCACTTATGCCACATAAGATGCGTGAAATTCTACTTATTTCTACCTATTATGATGCATATAGTATAGAGGGTGATGGCCAATTTTCAGATAAGATTGTAGGTGAATATCTACAGGTAAATCTTTATACTGCGCCACACTATACTACCGTTGCAAGCGAGGCTGAGGCTATTGAGGTGCTTCAAAAGAAGCATATTGATATGATAATTATTATGGCCGGACTTGATAAAGAACAGCCTGTAAGAATTAGTCGCAATATAAAAGATTTGTTTCCATTAATACCTCAGGTGTTGTTGGTAAACAATAACATTGATCTGGACTATTTCCGCAGAATGTCCCGCATATTGAAACCAAGCATTGAGCGAACATTTGTCTGGAATGGTTCAACAAATATCTTCCTTGCCATGGCAAAATATATGGAGGATAAGTTGAATGTTGAACCGGACACCAAACTTGCCGATGTTAGAGTTATCCTTTTAGTCGAGGACTCTATTTCATACTATTCCAAGTATTTACCACTATTGTATTCTGAAATAGTTAGCCAAACTCAAGATGTTATTAAGTCAGATTCTCAAGATAAAGATTTGAGTTTGGTAATGAAGATCAGAATTCGACCTAAAGTGTTGTTGGCTTCTACCTTTGAAGATGCTGTACAGATTATAGATAAGTACCGCGATAATCTTATTAGCGTTATCTCTGATGTTTCATACGAGAAAAACGGCGTTAAAAATGATAATGCAGGAGTTGAATTGGTTAAGTATGTACATGCAAGCGACTCAAAGATTCCATGTCTGCTCCAGAGTATGGAGGAGAAAAACAGGGCAATTGCTTACAATATTGGGGCCTCGTTTACAAATAAAAACTCGCCTACGCTATCACAAGATATTCATAGATTTATTAATCAGGAGTGCGGTTTTGGTGATTTTGTCTTTAGATTACCAAACGGAGTTGAGGTTGATAAGGCAGAGTCTTTAGAGGATTTTCGTAGAAAAGTTCATACTGTCCCTGAAGAGTCTTTGCGATATCATGCTCTTCGCAACGATTTTTCAACTTGGTTTATGGCGCGAGGCGAGATAGTTCTGGCTAAGTTTATTCGCAGATACAATTCCAGCAAGAAGAGTGATATAAACGATGTAAGAGCAGACTATGATAAGATATATAATGCAGTTGAGTTAAGACAGTTACGTGGTCAGATAGTTTTATTCAATGAAGATAGAATTAACTGTAATCACTATATCTCTAGGATTGGAAGCGGTTCATTAGGCGGCAAGGGTAGAGGATTGGCTTTTCTATGTAACTTTATCGAAAATACCGATTTAAGAAAATTAATTCCAGGTCTGCCTGTTGTTATTCCCAAGACAACAATCATTGCCGTTGATGAATTCAATAAATTCGTGGAATACAACAACATAAATGACCTTATCTATAGTGGTGCTTCATACGACCAAATCAGAGATGCGTTTATGTATGGACGTATGCCTGATGATTTGCACGATACTCTTAGAAAGTATGTCCAGACAATGAAAAAACCTCTTGCAGTTCGTTCATCAGGACTATTTGAGGATTCGTTGAATCAGCCGTTTGCCGGAGTCTATTCAAGTTATATGATTCCAAACAACAACACAAATGAAGAGATTCGTTTAAGAGAGCTTGAGACTGCTGTAAAATTGGTATGGTGTTCTATATATACCGATTCTGCCAGAGCCTATTTTAATGCAATTAACTGCATGATTGAGGAGGAGAAGATGGCTGTTATTCTGCAAGAGGTTGTTGGAAATGAGAGAAATGGTCGATACTATCCAAATATTAGCGGAGTTGCACAATCATATAACTTCTATCCATTCTCGTACATCAAGCCAACCGATGGTTTTGCGGTATTGGCAATTGGACTCGGTGCATACGTTGTGGGAGGAGAGAAGACATATCGTTTCTGTCCTAAATATCCTAAATTGGAGAATAGCTCGATTAAGGATTCTATCAGAGATTCGCAGACCAACTTCTATGCTTTGGATTTGACCAAGAGTGGCTTTGATATGATTCATAACGGTGAGATGGCGTCGATTGCCAAGTACTCGGTAAAACGTGCGGAGGAAGATGGAACATTAGAGCAATGTGCTACCGTTTACGATATGTTTAACGAGACTATCTCATTCGATTTTGAGGATCGGGGACCAAGAATTGTAAACTTTGCAGGTATATTGCAATATGAGTATCTGCCTTTAGCTAAGGCTCTTACCGTGTTACTTGACATATTCCAGCAAGCAATGGGAGCTCCTGTCGAGATTGAGTATGCTCTTGACCGCGACAATGGAGAGTGGAAGTTCTACCTATTGCAGATAAAACCATTGATTAAGACAGAGTATAACACAACCATTGATGAATCAAGAGTAGATCCTGATACAATTATGCTCCGTGCAGAGAAGGGTATGGGAAATGGCATTTTGAACGACCTGAGTGACATTATTTATGTCGATATTGACAATTTCGATAAACTCAAAACTCGTGAAATTGCTGAAGAGGTAAAATCATTCAATACCCAAATGGCCCAAGAGAATCGCAAATATATTTTGATAGGTCCCGGTCGTTGGGGTACACGCGATGAGATGACCGGAATTCCTGTATTGTGGTCGGATATCTCAATGGCAAAAGTGATTGTTGAGCAAGGTCTTGAGGGGTATCCTCTTGATGCCTCGCTCGGTTCACACTTCTTTCATAATGTTACATCAATGAATGTTGGTTACTTCGCTATTGCTCACCAAACTGCAAAAACATTTGTAAATATGGATATGTTAAAGGATATGGAGATAGTGAACGAGGGCAAATATATCAAACATGTACGCTCTACAGAGCCACTGACCGTTATGATGGATGGTTGCAAACAGATTTCATTAATCACAGTCGGAGAGTAGTTGATAGTTAGGAGTTAGAAGTTAGAAGTTAATTAGGAATATAATAAATACCGCTTAATAAGCCCCCTTATTAGCCGTAATGAACGCAGTGAATAAGGCGAAGGGGGTTTGGGGGTTGGTAGATAACAAATTAAAGCAAATCCACGAGTTGAATTCAAGGCTTTAGGTTGCTTTACAGGTAAGGAGTAAGTGAAGTGATTAGATTTGCTTAGGAGTTAGGTGTTTGACATGACTTTTCAGGAGATAATAAACGAGTTGAATAACGGAATCTATCGCCCTATATACTTTTTATGTGGCGAGGAGGATTACTATATCGATGTTATTACCAATAGGGTAGAGAGCGAGGTTTTGACCGATGATGAAAAGGCCTTTAACCAAACGGTTCTATATGGTAATGAGACAAATGTTGCGACAGTTGCCGATGCCGCCCGACGTTTTCCAATGATGTCGGAGCGTCAGGTGGTAATTGTAAAAGAGGCTCAAAATTTAAAGGATTGGGATAATTTGACTCCATATTTGGAGAAACCACAACCGGCAACCGTTCTGCTTTTTGCTCACAAACACAAGAAACCGGATAAGCGTAAGGGAGTCTTTAAAAAACTAACCTCGCAGGATGGTGATAATGTTGTTTTTTTTGAATCAGCAAAACTCTACGACAACCAAATACCTGCATGGATTAATGACTATATCATTCAATCCAACCGTAAGGCGACAAATAGAAGTGTATTGATGCTTGCAGAGAGTTTGGGTACCGATTTGAGCAAAATATCGAACGAGGTAAACAAGCTATTTACATTGGTTCCAGCAGGAGGTACAATAAAAGAGGAGCTGGTTGAGAGTTTAATCGGCATAAGCAAGGAGTTTAATAACTTCGAGCTTATTGCTGCATTAATTAATGGCGATGTTGTAAAGGCAAACAGGGTTGTAAATTACTTTAAATCAAATCCTAAAAACAACCCATTGGTTGTTACTATTTCGCTGCTGTTTCGCTATTTTAATAATCTGCTCACATACCACTACCAGATGAAAAAGACTCCGAACAGTTCGGAAACAGCAAGAGTCATGGGACTGCGTCCAATGGAGGTACGCGACTGTCAAAATGGAGCAAAGCGGTTCTCTGCAGGTAAATGCGCCAAGATTATTGCTGTTTTGCGCGATGCCGATATGCGTTCAAAGGGAGGTGCCGGTATTACCGTTCCCGATTCCGAAATACTTAAAGAGATAGTTTTTAAGATTTTGCACTGACCGGTGCAGTCACTCCTAACTCCTCACTGTTCACTCCTAACTATCTTCTGTATTATTGCCTCAATCTCGGCATCCTCGCCTAATGGATCATAGGTGGCTTTCAGGTTATTGCCAAACATCAATGCGATTGATTGCCAAAACATTGCATTAAATCCGCTTCGGAAATTCTTGATATGGGTATAGGCTCGGATACTGGTCTCTCTGTCAATCAGTTTGACTAGTATTCTGCCTTGTGTATAGGTGAGTTTCATTAGTGGTGCCTTGAACTCTTTAAAGAGCTTTTTGTACTCTTCATCAAGCCATCGCTCGCGATCTTTATTCGATGGCATTGTGGCAATTTTGGCATTTATCTCATCAACCTTTCTTGCTACAAGCAGAGCATAGGGATAGGCTTTTCTCACGTTGTATTCCAAACGTGTCATTGAGTTGTTATATCTTTTGTATCTTGCATTTGAGCGAGGCTTCCCATTTACCGTTATCTCAGGAAGAAATGAAGAGAATAACGTGTCCCCTTTAATTACCTGAACACGGCATAACTCGCCACTTTGTCCCATAGTAAAAAGGGGCAAAACAAGGAGTATTAATATCATTATTATGCTTTTCTTCATTTTTATCGCTTCAATACAGAAATAATTGTTTGTTAAATTCTTAAAAAAAATAAAATTTACTATTTTTGTTGATTGTAAAGTTACTACTTTTAGAGTAAAATACAAGTATAGCAGGTCGTTCTATCGCTAATTTTATAATTAGAGGAAAGTCCGGGCAACATAGGGTAACGTGCTTCCTAACGGGAAGATATCCGTAAGGGTGTTGTAGCGTAACAGAGAATAACCGTTCTGCTTGCAGAATAAGGGTGAAAAGGTGGGGTAAGAGCCCACCGGTATCTCGGGTGATCGAGGTAGCCGTACGTCACACGTGTTGCAAGGCCATGTATATCGACAATTAAGGTTGACCCGACCAATGTCGAGGGGTAGGCTGCTAGAGCTGCGAAGTGATTCGTAGCCGAGATAAATGATAGAGACCGAAAGGTACAGAACCCGGCTTATAGACCAGCTATACTTTTAACAATAAAACAAAATCAAAAGGATATGAAGTCAATTAAAGAGATCTTCACATCGGGATATGGTCCATCTTCAAGCCATACCATGGGACCCAGTAGGGCAGCGACCTATTATCGCAAAAGACATTTGCGTAATGTAGATTCGTTCAGAGTTACTCTTTACGGAAGTTTGGCATTAACCGGTAAAGGACACGGAACCGACAGTGCTATTACCAGAGCGATGAACAATGTTGTGCCAAATACCGAAATTGAGTTTGTATGGAAGAAGGATGAGTTCCTGCCTAAGCATCCAAATGGTATGCTATTTGAAGCTATACGATGGGGTGAGTCTACCGATGCATGGGAGGTATATAGTGTAGGAGGTGGAGTTCTTTGGGATGAGAAGGGTACCTTTGCAACCCCGGAAGTTTACAAAGAGAGTTGCATGAGTGATATTCTTACTCTATGTGAGCAGGAGGGATACTCATTTGCAGACTATGTTTTAAAGAACGAGGGCCCGGAGATTACAACCTATTTGAACACTGTGTGGGAGCAGATGCAGAAGACTGTTGAGGCAGGATTACAGAACGAGGGAGTCCTTCCTGGACCACTGAAATTGACTCGTAAAGCTCCATCATACTATGTGAAATCCTTGCAGCAGATGGGATCATCAAACTCAATGGGATTGATGTTTGCTGCAGCTTTGGCAACATCGGAAGAGAATGCAGCAGGAGGTATTGTTACAACAGCACCGACTTGTGGAGCATCGGGAGTTTTGCCGGCAGTTCTTTACTTTATGAAACATGACCAAAAGATGCCTGATTTCCGTATCATTCGCGGATTGGCAACTGCTGGTTTGGTTGGAACCATTGTTAAAACAAACGGATCTATTTCCGGTGCTGAAGTAGGCTGTCAAGGAGAGTTAGGTACGGCCTGCGCTATGGCAGCTGCTGCTGCGACACAAATTTGGGGAGGTTCTCCAAGACAGATTGAATATGCAGCAGAGATGGGTTTTGAGCACAATCTAGGTTTGACATGTGACCCGGTTGGCGGTTATGTTCAGATTCCATGTATTGAGCGAAATGCCTTCGTATCGCAAAAAGCTCGTGAGTGTGCACTATTCGCTCTATTCTCAGATGGAAACCACAAAGTATCATTCGATGATGTGGTTAAGACCATGATGGAGACCGGTAAGGATATGCAGGCTAAATATCGTGAGACAGGCTTGGGTGGCTTGGCAAATGTATGCGCACTGTTGAAAGCAAAATGTAATGTACAGGGCGGTAGAGATTGGTAAGTAAATTAAAAACATATAAAGAGATGAACACAATTAAATTTGAATCTGACAAGATTTACGGATTCGTGGAGAAAGAGTGCGTTGCAGGTTATTTGCCAAAAGCAAATGCAGCAATGGAGCAAGTTAAGAATGGAACTTGTAAGGGAAATGACTTTTTGGGTTGGGTAAACCTTCCATCAAGCATTAACGAGGAGACTCTTAACGACATTGTCGAGACTGCAAACAACTTAAGAGCAAGAACAAATGTTGTGGTTGTTATTGGTATCGGAGGTTCATACCTTGGAGCTAAGGCTGTTATCGAGGCTTTATCAAACAGTTTTGCATACTATGATAATGCTCCTATGAAGGTTTTGTTTGCCGGTCACAATATTGGCGAGGACTACTACCATGAGTTGGTATCATATTTGGCAAACAAAGAGTTTGGAATTTGCGTTATCTCTAAATCAGGAACAACAACCGAGCCTGCAATTGGATTCCGTTTGTTGAAGGAGTTGCTTGAGGCGAAAGTTGGTAAAGAGGAGGCAGGTAAGAGAATTGTTGCTATTACCGACGAGTCAAAGGGTGCTTTGAGAACTTTGGCGAATAATGAGGGTTACAAGACTTTTGTAATTCCAGATAATGTTGGTGGACGTTTCTCTGTATTGACTCCGGTAGGTTTATTGCCAATTGCTATTGCAGGATTTGATATTAAGGCATTTGTTAAAGGTGCTAAGGATATGGAGGAGTACTGTTTGAATACTCCTGATAACATTGCAGTTCAATATGCAGCTTGCAGAAATGCTCTAAATGATAAGGGCTATGGTGTTGAGGTTCTTGCTAATTTTAACCATAAACTTCACTATGTAACAGAGTGGTGGAAACAGCTTTATGGAGAGAGCGAGGGTAAGGATGGTCAGGGTATATTCCCTGCTGGTTGTGATTTTACAACGGACTTGCACTCAATGGGTCAATACATTCAGGACGGAGTTAGAATGTTGATGGAGACAGTTATCTCTGTTGAAAATCCAAACTACAAAGTTCTTATTCCAACCGATGCAGATAACTTGGATAAATTGAACTTCCTTGCAGGTAAGAATGTTGACTATGTTAACAAGATGGCAGAGCTTGGAACTCAGTTAGCTCACGTTGATGGTGGAGTTCCAAATATGCGCATCGTTATGCCTAATATCAGCGAGCAGACAATTGGAGAGTTGTTGTACTTCTTTGAGTTAGGTTGCGGAATCTCTGGAACTATGTGTGATATCAATACATTTGATCAGCCGGGAGTTGAGGCATATAAGAAGAATATGTTTGCTCTTCTTGATAAGCCAGGATACGAGGAGGAGTCAAAAGCTATTCGCGCTAAATTGAATAAGTAATTTATTGAGTTTTCAATAGATAGTTGTCGAGGGACCAATTCGGTTCCTCGATTTTTTTTGATTATTTATAAGTTATTAACTCTTTGCATAAGATTACCATTTGCTACATTGGTAAAAAAGCGGTAAGTTTGCACCCGAAAATAAAAATTAATGAATTATGAACAAAAAGATTAGAAATTTCGCACTTCTTGGAGTAACCCTACTATCAATGTTTGCCTGCAAACCTGATAATGACTTTAATGCTGCATTTACCTCTATTTATGTAATGCAACAGAACAAGACTATTAATGGTGAGGATGTTCCTCTATTTGCTCCATATTTTACAGTACAATCAAATAGAGCTTTGTTGTCATATAATGTAAAGTCATATACAAGTGACAAACAAACAGGTGTTGCTGATACCACTTACTATCCACTACAATGGCAATCTGCAACAAATACAGGAGTATATAACTTCTACTCTCCAATTAATCAACAAAACTATCCATGGACATCAGATGTAAAGAAAATCTCAAGTGGCCCATATATTTTGACAGTAAAGGACGCAAACGGAAAAAGTTTTGAAAACAGAGTGAGTATGGATGGATTAAAATTAGACTCTATATTGGGACCAGTTAATATTGTAGAGGCTAAATATTATCCCGGACAACATTTCAGAGTAACAATTGCTCCAACAACAAGAGCATTGAGTTATGGACTATCTATTGCACCATACGATCAACCTAATTACAGACAGTTAATTGCTACAGATCCTGTAAGTGCAGGAGAGTATATCCAATTGGGAACTAATATTATAAACCATTTTGACGATGGCCAAAAGTTCGTTTTAAGAGCTGTTGCTTCGAATGGAACCGGAGTGCTTCGTGAAAGTTCTCAAATCGTAATAACACTCGGAAAAGAGGGTGCAGAGTACGTTGCAGATATCAAGAAGTAAATATTTAATTGGTAAATTTAAAGCCCGAAGGTCAATGACTTCCGGGCTTTCTTTATGCATAAAATCTTATATGATTACTTTTGAGCCAAACGGGCAGTATCGGTTGCAATAACCAACTCTTCGTCGGTTGCAACAACCATAACGGTAGCCTTTGAATCAGGAGTTGTAATAACTCTATCTTCACGAGTAAGGTTAGCTTTATTATCCAATGTGATTCCCAAATATGACAACTTACCGCAAATCTCCTCACGAACACTTGGATTATTCTCTCCAATTCCTCCTGTAACAATAATCAAATCAACACCATCCATTACAGCGGCATATGCACCAACGTAGCGCTTAATTGTATAGAAGAATACCTTTAAAGCTAATCTTGATAATTTGTCTCCACGATTAGCTGCGTCTGCAAGATCACGGAAATCAGATGTCTTCTCAGAGATTCCTAACAAACCACACTTTTTATTAATAAAGTCATTAGCCTGCTGGTAACTATATCCCTCCTTTTCGAAGATATATAACAATGCTCCTGCATCAATATCTCCGGTTCTGGTTCCCATTGTAACTCCAGATACCGGGGTGAATCCCATAGAGGTATCAACAGATTTACCATACTTGATAGCAGTTACCGATGCACCGTTACCTAAGTGACATGTAATAATCTTTTTGGTTGTTATATCCCATCCCAATGATTTACAAGCCTTCTCTGCAACATACTTGTGCGATGTTCCATGGAAACCATATCTACGAATCTTATCCTCACGATAATATTTTGATGGGATAGAGTAGGTGTATGCCTCCTCGGGAATTGTTTGGTGGAATGATGTATCAAACACGGCAACCTGAGGAACACCAGGCATCAATTTCTCCATTGTTACAATTCCATTCAAGTTTGCTGGATTGTGCAATGGTGCCAATGCACAGCACTCTTGAATCTTTGCTTTAACATCGTCGTCAACCAATACACTCTCAGAGAAATACTCTCCTCCGTGAGCTACACGGTGTCCACAAGCATCAATCTCACTCAATGAACTGATTACTCCTGTTTCAGGATTAACCAAAGCCTTAAGGATAAGGTCCATTCCTGCTGTATGATCAGGAATTGGTTGCTCAATCATAGACTGTTCCTTACCTGTTGGACGGTAGATAATATCGCCCATTGGCAACCCAATCTTCTCAACAATTCCTTTGGCCTTCAATACATTCGAGCCCTCGCTCATCTCACGCAATTGATACTTAATTGATGAGCTTCCGCAATTCAATACTAATACGTTCATTATATTTTACTGTTTTTTATAATCCTTGTGCTTGACAAGCAGTGATTGCTACCAAGTTTACAATATCGCTAACAGAACAACCACGAGAAAGGTCGTTAATTGGAGCAGCCATTCCCTGAAGAACAGGTCCAACAGCCTCAATTCCTGCAATTCTCTGTACCAACTTATAGCTGATGTTTCCAACCTCTAGAGATGGGAATACCAATACATTTGCCTTTCCTGCTACAGGGCTTCCTGGAGCTTTTTGGTTTCCGACCGATGGAACCAATGCAGCATCAGCCTGCAACTCACCATCAATCATCAACTCCGGAGCCATCTCTTGTGCCAATTTAGTTGCCTCAACAACCTTATCAACACGCTCATGTTTAGCAGATCCCTTAGTAGAGAAACTCAACATTGCAACACGAGGCTCAATCTTTGCAATAGCCTTAGCTGTATTAGCAGTAGTAACAGCAATCTCTGCCAATTGAGTAGCAGTTGGATCTGGGGTAACAGCACAATCGGCAACTACCAACAAACCATTCTCTCCATACTCCGGTTTCTCTGTCAAAAGAAGGAATGCTCCTGATACGGTTGTAAGTCCCGGTTTGGTCTTTACAATCTGCAATGCAGGTCTAAGAACATTTCCTGTTGAATTTAATGCTCCTGCAACCTCACCATCAGCATCACCACTCTTAATCATAAGGGTTGCCAAATACAATGGATCCTCAACAAGTTTCATTGCCTGCTCTTTGGTCATACCTTTGCTCTTACGCAACTCCACCAATAGATCAGCATACTCCTCTTTTTTCTCGTGAGAAATTGGATCAATAATTGTTGCATTCTCAATATTGTGCAAATCCAACTTCTTTGCCAACTCAGCAATCTCGTTTGGATTTCCTACCAAAATAACCTTGGCAATGCCCTCGGCCAATATCTGGTCGGCAGCCTTAATGGTACGCTCCTCTGTACCCTCAGGCAAAACGATACGTTTTCCGTATTGCTTTGCATTCTCTTTAATCTGCTCTAATAGATTCATATTGATTTTGATTTTTGTATACTGAATGCAAAGGTATAAAAACTTTCCTATAAACTACCTTTGTCTGTTAAGTAAAAAAGATTAATTTTGTGGTTGAATTTGAAATTCTAAATTTAAACAAAATAGCTATGAAATTATTAGAGGGAAAAACAGCTTTGATTACCGGTGCAGCTCGCGGTATTGGTAAGGCAATTGCATTGAAATTTGCTTCAGAGGGAGCAAATGTTGCATTTACCGATTTGGTGATTGACGAGAATGGTCAGGAAACAGAGAAGGAGATTATGGCATACGGAGTAAAGGCTAAAGGATATGCATCTAATGCTGCAGATTTTGCTCAGACAGCAGAGGTTGTAAATCAGGTAAAGGAAGATTTTGGCTCTATTGATATTTTGGTAAACAATGCAGGTATAACCAAAGATGGATTGATGTTGAGAATGACTGAGGCTCAGTGGGATGCTGTTATTACAGTTAACTTGAAATCTGCATTCAACTTTATTCATGCCTGTACTCCTATTATGATGCGTCAGAAGGGTGGTAGCATTATCAATATGGCATCGGTTGTTGGTGTTCATGGTAATGCAGGACAGTGCAACTATTCAGCTTCAAAGGCAGGTATGATTGCATTGGCAAAATCTATTGCTCAGGAGATGGGAGCAAAGGGAATCAGAGCAAATGCTATTGCTCCTGGTTTCATTGAGACAGCTATGACAGCGGCTCTTCCTGAGGATGTAAGAAAAGAGTGGTGCCAGAAAATTCCATTGCGTCGTGGAGGTAAGCCAGAGGATGTTGCAGATGTAGCTGTATTCTTGGCTTCTGATTTGTCTTCTTATGTAAGCGGTCAGGTTATCCAGGTTGATGGTGGAATGAATATGTAATAGAGTCCTATTCACATCTTAAACAAGGGCTGATCAAAAACTCTTTTGGTCAGCCCGTTTTTTAAATAAATATAGCCATGTTAAATATCTATACAGCATCGGCAGGAGCTGGTAAAACATACAGACTGGTTCTTGAATACTTTAAACTTATCTTCAGTCAAAAAGATGGATATAAACACACCTTAGCGGTTACCTTTACAAATAAGGCAACCGAGGAGATGAAGTATAGAATAATTGATGAGCTATATTTATTGGCTCAAGGTACACACAAGAGTAATTATGAAGAGGAACTATTGGCTTGTTCTGAACTACATAAAGCAGGAATTACAACATACGAGGCATTAACTTCGAAAGCAAAGTATCTGCTTAATGCGTTGCTACACGATTATGGAAAGTTATCGGTATCTACCATCGACCAATTCTTTCAAAAGTTGATGCGCTCATTTTTGAAAGAGTTGAAGAAATCTCCTTCTTATAGTGTAGAACTTGACACCGATTCCTTATTATCTGCTGCAGTTGAGAGAGTTATAGCTAAGATTCCAAACGATACCTCACTCAAAAGCTGGATTAGAAGCTATGTTAACAATTCGTTGGATAAAGCCTCAAAAATCAAAGTCAATGACTCATTAATTGCGATTGGAAAAGAGCTTTTCAAAGAGAGTACCAGTGATATTGAGGGGGTACTCTTAAAATATACTGTAGAAGAGATTTACTCATTAACCAAGAGTTTGGAGAAGAGGATTAATGAGTATGAAAAGGGGTATAAAAAGATCTGCCAAAATTTTATAGATACTCTAAATGCTTTTGGTCATACTACAGATTCACTGAAGTTTAAAAAGGGCGGCGGAGGAGGAGTATTCATTAAAGGTTTAGATGATAATATTTTTTTAACATCTATTCGTGAACTTCCATCAAGATATGTTAAGGCATATAGTGATTGTGATTGGCTTACTCCAAAGAACCAGCCAGTATCGCTCCTTTTGAATCCTATTGCAGAAAAACTCAATGACTATATATCAAGCAATGGAGAGATGTATGCTTCTTGTACTGCAATTCTGCCTAATATGGCAAATTTGGGTATTTTGAAGAGTATCTCTGATGAGATGGTGCAATTGTGCAAAGAGAATGACACTATGACTTTGCACGATACGACTAAATTGCTTGCTAAGTTGATAAACAATAATGATACCACCTTCATATATGAGAAGATGGGAAATTATTATGACAACATTATGATTGATGAGTTCCAGGATACATCCCGTATGCAGTGGAACAACTTTAATCCGTTGATTGCTAATAGTATTTCGGCAGGTAATCAATCACTTATTGTGGGAGATATAAAACAGAGTATCTATAAGTTCAGAAATAGTGATTGGCGATTGTTGGCATACGATATTAAAAATGATTTTAGCCATCAAAATATATACAGCGAAAACCTTAATGCGAATTGGCGAAGCTATAGTAATATTGTAAAATTCAACAATACCTTCTTCCCTGTTGCAGTCAATTGTATAAAAGCTCAGTATGATGATAAGTGTGGTACTGATTCTGATTCGTCTAGTTGGTACGATGAGATAACCGATGCATATACCAATGGTTGTCAGGAGATTAAAAAAGATAAATATCCCGGTCTTGTTGAATTTTATTTCACAAATGCCTCACCATATATTGAACAGGATGAGTGGTATGAAAATCTGATGAATAGAATTGTAACTACTCTTAGAGAGTTAAAGGAGAGTGGTCGCAATTGGAATGATTGTTCAATATTGGTAAGTACATCAAGTGAAGCTGAAAAGATTACTATTAAACTTCTCGAGGAGTCAATTCCATTTGTCTCAAATGAGAGCCTTGTTATTGGAAATTCCAATGCAGTATGTTTCATTATAGCCTTGCTGAGATATTTAAGAAATCCTATGGATTTTGCCAATCGAGCTATTGTTTTATCGTATTACTACAAAGTCAAGGAAGAGATATGTCCTGAAGAGTTGTTTATAAATAGTAGTACAAGTAACTCATTACGTGAACTATTGGGTATTTCAGAAGAGTGTGCTCCGGAACTTGATGAAAAACGATTGTCGGCTCTACCTCTTTACGATTGTATTGAGTGTCTTATAAAAATATTCTCGCTTGGTGATCAAGAGAATGAGGTTAACTATTTAATTGCATTTCAGGATTTGGTATATAATTATACCACAACACATTCTAACTCACTATCTGAGTTTATTGATGAGTGGGATGAAAAGTTGAATACAGAGAAGATTACTCTCTCTGAAAAGATTGATGCGGTCAGAGTTATGACTATCCATAAATCCAAGGGATTGCAATTCAGACATGTAATAATTCCATTCCTTGATTGGGATTTTCATAAGCCTAATTATCCTATGTGGGTTAATGCAGATAAGGTATTTGGAGAGGATAAGTATGTTCCTGTAAATGTAAGCGATAAGTTACTTAATACATATTTCCAAGCAGAGTATAAAGAGGAGCTGTGTCGAAGTATGATTGATCGTCTGAATGTGCTATATGTTGCAATGACCAGACCTGTCGAGAGCCTTCATATTTGTTCAATATTTTCGACAGCAAAAAAGTATGATAAGAAGAGTAATGGGTTGGCATTAAATGTTTTATCACAGGAAAAATTTAATGCCGATTTTAAATGGGATGAACTCTCTGATGACCCTGAGTCGAATGAAATTTATTATAGATGTGGTTCATTATCTTCAATATCTCAAGAGGAGAGTATCGAGGATACCGAATCAAATCAAATATCCATTACCAAATATAGCGCCTATACCAGTGCAGATAAATTTGTAGTTAAATCTACTCACAAAGATTTTATACCCGACGAATCACCCAGAACAAAGGCTATTGACGAGGGTAAACTGCAACACTTCATTATGCAGAATGTAACCTCGCCCGAAGATATTGAGAGGGGTATACAGGCAGCATGTAATGCAGGCTTGATGAGCGCTATAGAACAGGAGCGTTACAAAGAGCTTATTGCTTCATACATGAAACAAGTAGAGAATATGGGCTGGTTCGGCAACAATGTCAGAAGTATTGTTGAGCGCGAAATTGTTCTTCCCGACGGCAAAATTATGCGACCGGACCGAGTTGTCATCAAGGATAATGAGATTAGTGTTATTGATTACAAATTCGGAGCCGAACGCGATGAGTATATAAAGCAAGTCACCGAATACTGCAATATAATCAGATCGATGGGATATGGTACTCCAGTAAAGGGTTATCTGTGGTATCCGAAGTTGGCAAAGATAATCTCCGTAGATTGAACTCCTCTTCAATTGTAAACATATCACGAACCGGCCACTCTTTAACCTGACGCATTGCACGTGACATCAATGAGATAAGTGAACGTGTAAATCGTGGCCCCTCCCAGCGACTGGTATTGGTAACAATTACCCAAGAGTACCCATTTGCCTCTCTACGCATCATTGCATTGGTACCGGCAAATGTTCCGCTGCGTGACCATGTTCCGTTGTTATTTGAATCCATCCAACCCATAGGGAGTTCGCTATTCTCACCGCGCGATGACATAAGTTGAATAACCTCGCTCGGTAAAATATCGGGCACAACAGGAGAGTCGTCAATGACCGATAAAAAGCGCATAAGTTCTATGGGCGAGGCCACCCAAGCGCCTGCTCCGGACAAGGCTTCAATGTAGTTACCTCCATTGCTTCTAAGTACCATCCTGCCACTGCCATCAAACATCTCCACAGAATCCATACCTGGTTCATAGTATGTAACCTCGTTCGGAAATCGTTCAATACTTCTACCTAAATGCATATCATAGCACTTAGCAGGGTGCAGGATACTCTTTTGAATATACTCTTCGTAGCTCATTCCGGAAGCCCTCTCTATGATTTTGCTAAGAACCGCATAACCTATATTGGAGTATTTGGTACTATGTCCCGGGGTAAATCTTAAACGTTTGGTCAATGCAAATTGAATCACTGTATCGCGTCCTGCCGGTGGGGCAACGTTCATAGCCTCGGCTACCTGTAAAGGAGCAAACATAGGGTCGCCATACAACCCTGTAAATCCAGCCTGATGTCGCAACAAATTCTCGATTGTAATTCTCTCAAATCTCTTATCCTTATAGTTACCGAAAACAGAATCATTCAACCATCCGTTCTTACCGAATACTGAATCACTCAAGAACAACTTTCCCTCCTCTTGAAGCATCATTATTGCTGTAGAGGTGAGCAATTTCGAGATTGAAGCAACTCTAAAGATATGGAAAACATCGGTCTCTGTTTTCGATGCAGTATCGGCATATCCATACCCTTTGGCATAGATCAGACTATCATTTCTCATAATGGCGAGCGAGGCTCCGATTATATTATATCGGCGCATAAATTGTCTGATAGTCTTATCAAACTTTTCGGTATTTTCAATCTCGGAGTCAAGATTTGAGAGATATTTATGTACAGCAAATGGTATTGGTTCCTCGATATACTCATCCTGAAAAATTTCACGATTAATATTGTCGGTGACCAACACTTTTGCCCATATTGCAATAGCAATGGTAAATAGGGCATACAGAGCAACTATTAACCTATTACTCATTCCATTACCATTTTAAAATAGCTCCTCATAATGGTTCTTAAAGTGCTATTCTCTACATTAAACTCAACATTATCAACCTTTGATATTGGCAGTACCATGGGCGAGGTTCCTGTAATAAAAGCTGCATCATACTTATCCAAATCTTGATATATCGGAGCCTCTTTAATAACGGTAAAACCACTTTTTTCTGCTAAAGCAATAACTCGCTTCCTTGCGGTACCACCCAAAACCAACTCATCGGGAGAGGTGTATAGAGTATTGCCCTTTATAAAGAATATATTAGATTTTGAGCCCTCGGTTACAAATCCCTTATCATTAACCAACAATAGTTCGTATACATTGCGCTCATTAATAACTTTTGTTGTCCATTCACGCAACTTTACATTCAGGTACTTAATCTCAGGATTTATCCTCTCAGTAAAAACAATTGAAGTGGGTACACCCAAAGCATACTCCTGTTCAGTGGGGTATCGATGTGGTATTTGTACCATATACTCATCAAATTGTGCCACATTTGTGGAGTTTCCACTATCTTTAATGACAAGAAGATACTTAATATTACCCTCTATAATTTTGCAATGTTCCACAAAAGCGAGGGTTTTACTCCTTAAATCTATTTTGTTACAGTCAAGATTAATACCTGACTTTTTGATTGATGAGTAGAGTCGTTCCACATTGTCATGTATAAATACAGGAGCACCTCTAAAGATACGTATCACCTCGTAAATTGTAAAATACTCGGCAAATTGGGCATCTTGAAGCACACCATTCTCTATCCAATTTCCATTATGGTACAACATGCAAAACTCTACCTTATTGTCATTCTCTAATATGGTGCAAAAGTACTATTTTTTTTGTAAGTTTGCATCATAATAGGGCTATGGAACAAGAGGAACAAATTAAACGAATAGAGGCCTTTGTTGATAAAATTATAAAGGGTGAATTGCGTCAGGTTATTGAGAGTCAGGCGCTCTATATGAAATTTGTCTTGATTGGACAAACTATTGAGGTGCTGGGAGCACTGCTAGATAACAAACCAATGAAGGCAAAAGGGCAATCTGCAAAGAGGTTTAACCACGCTATCAACTCTCTTTTTGGAGGAGATTATCGAGTTCAGAACAGCAATTACTATCTATATGATAAGTTGCGTAACCAGATGACTCATTCGTTTATTCCCGGAGGTGATATTGAGTTATACAATAGAGCTTCCGATACCACAAAGAGCCACATGAAAAAAGAGGGAGATATTTTGGTTATGGTTGCCGAAGAGTTCTATAAAGATATTGTAGAAGCAAGCAGTCGCTTAATTTACTTAATTAAAGTAGGCAAGGTTAAGGCCAAAAACATTGCATTTGAATATGAGTGATAAAATAGTTGTATTAGGAGCAGGAAATGTTGCACACCATCTGGTACCGGCATTGTTACATGCCGGCCACGACGTATGCCAAATTTATAGTAGAAGCGAGGGCTCCGCACAGTCGCTATCTAAAAAGAGCGGACTACCTTACACAACAAAGATTGATGACATTTTTCGAGATGCAGATATATACATCATAACAATCTCGGATGACGTAATAGCAAACATGGCAAAGGTTCTAAAGTGCAACAATGATCCTCTTGTAATCCATACAGCCGGATCGATTCCTATGAATGTTCTGCATACTGCATCGAAACATTATGGAGTAATGTATCCTTTGCAGACCTTCACAAAGAGCAGGGAGCTCGATTTCTCCTCTATTCCTCTATTCGTAGAGGGTAGTTCGAATGAAGATTTAAAAAGGGTAAAGACGTTGGCAGAATCGCTTTCAAACACAGTTACCATACTATCGTCTGAGAAACGCAAAGCAATGCATTTGGCTGCAGTATGGGCATGTAATTTTGCAAATCACATGTACGCAATAGGTGGCAAGATTCTTGCAGAGAATGGTTTGGATTTCTCACTATTACGACCTCTAATTGCAGAGACTGCCGATAAGGCAATGGAACTGCACCCGATTGATGCTCAGACCGGACCGGCAAAGCGCAAAGATAGAGGGGTACTATCCATGCATCGAGAATTGATGAAGGGAAAACATAGCCGAATGGCTCTATATAACTCAATTTCCGACTCAATCGCAGAGTATTGTAACGCAAAAAACAGTGAGCAGAACAGCGATGACGAGGATTCATACGTAGAACTAACATTATGGTGATATGGCATTTTTCAAAGAGGAACTAAAAAAGATTAAGGCATTTGTCTTCGATGTTGATGGAGTACTATCATTACCATCGGTATCAGTAGACCCAACCGGTGAATTGATAAGAACCGCATGCGTAAAAGATGGATATGCTATTATGTATTGCGGAAAGAAGGGGTATATTGTAGCCATTATCAGTGGTGGTGGCGGTCCCGGAGTACGTGAGCGTTTCGAAAAGATTGGAATTAAAGAGATTTACTTGCGCGAGGCAGACAAAATAAAGGTGCTTACAAAACTTATGGAGAAGTATTCGCTTACTCCTGATCAGGTTATGTATATGGGCGATGATATTCCCGATTACGAGTGTATGAAGCATGTTGGAGTTCCGGTATGTCCTGCCGATGCCTGCACCGAAATCAAATCGATAGTTAAATATATCTCTCCATTTGAGGGAGGAAAAGGTTGTGCCCGCGATGTTATTGAGCAGACATTAAAGGCACAAGAGATGTGGATGGATATTGATTGCCATGTACGAAGTATGTAAATATAAGTTGGTATTAGGTTCTGCCTCGCCCCGCCGCAAAGAGTTGATGAGTGGGGCTGGGTTGGACTTCTCTATACGTCTTGCCGACATTGATGAGAGTAACTTCCCACAATTCAATGATCCGGCCGATGTTCCTGTATATCTTTCAAAACAGAAAGCAGATGCTCTTTTTAGTACATTGACAAATAATGAACTGCTTATAACTGCAGATACGGTGGTTATCATTGATGGAGATATTATGGGTAAACCTGCCGATAGAACCGAGGCAATTGCTATGCTAAAACGTTTGTCAGGAAGCACCAACAAGGTTGTTACAGGCGTAACATTGATGAGCAAAGAGAAGTATGAGAGTTTCAATGTCTCAACCGATGTTCACTTCCGAGAACTAAGCAACCAAGAGATAGAATACTATGTAGACACCTACAAACCTTTCGATAAAGCAGGTGCCTACGGAATTCAAGAGTGGATTGGATATGTTGGTATAACGGGTATCGAGGGGTCATTCTATAATGTAATGGGACTCCCAATACAATCGATATTCGTTAAGTTGAAAGAGTTTTAAGGGTATTTTCCAAACGTTGTGAAATTATATCCCAATCAACAATATTCCATAAATTGTCCAAGTATCCCTTTCGATTATTCTTTTGGTCAATATAGTAGGCATGCTCCCAAACATCAACAACAAAGAGTGGAGCATACATATCCAAGATAGGATTTCCTGCATTTGGAGTCTTTACAATCTTCAACTCTTGATTTGGAGATAAGGTTAACCATACCCATCCAGAACCAAATAGCGACAGGGCTGCTTGTGTAAACTCATCCATAAAGTTCTGATAGCTTCCAAAACTCTCCTCAATAAGAGTTAGAATTTTTCCTACCGGAATATTCTTTCCAGATTCAGCCGGAGCAAATTGTTCAAAATAGAAGATATGGTTATAAGCTTGGGCAGCATTGTTATATAATGCATCTTTTGCACCAAGCAGAGTATCCATGATACATTTACCCTCGAATGGAGTTCCCTGTTGTAACTTTTTCGTGTTTTGAAGGTAGGTCTCAAGATGTTTACCATGATGATAGTAGAGTGTCTGCTCGCTAATGTATGGCTCCAAAGCATTTAATGTGTAGGGTAGTGATGAGTTACCCTTGGGAGTAATTAAAACTCCGCTCAATATCTCCTTCTTTTTCATTTTGTTATGTTTTTGTTACAACAATATACGCACAATGCTAACAAATGTTACATTCCATTATCTTTTTATACATTAGTGATTTTGGAATGCTTCGTTCGCTTCGCTCACTCCGGCCCCTCCCAACGTAAACAATTGGCAATAGGCTTGCCACATGTTTACGTCGGGCCCCTCCCCCTATACGGCTCCGGGGGTGGAGACGATTCCAAATCACTAATATATAAAAAGAGGGAAAATAAAAAGAGAGTGACCAAAAGTCACAAAAGACTTACGGCCACACTCTGTCAATATTGATAAACAATCTTTACTCAAATATTAGTTGGCAGGAACCTCTGTTGGTTGTTGCTTAACACAAAGACCAACTGTTAATTTCTCTGTTTTTGACAAGATATCATTGATTTGAGTAGAGAAACTTGCAATGATTGCCTGTTGTGCAACCTCCGGCATTTTATCGAAATCAGGGATAATGTTACCCATGATTGATGGCAAGAAAGCTGGAAGCATCTGCTGCATCATGATTGTAAGGTAGAACTTCTCGAAATAGATCTCCATGTGGTTCTCTCCGTTTTCATTGATAATTCGATAATTTGCACTGATAGTTGGCATTTTCTCATTTATAACACTCATATCCACAGCCAACATTTTATCCTGCTGCTGATATCGAAGAGTAATGTCGCCATTCTCGCCATCTTTTACATAACCTACATTCAAATTCTCTCTATCCACAAAGTAGAAGTGACGCATATAAGCAGACATCTTCTCATTTGCAAACATAGTGAACATTGTTGTAATCTCGTCGGTTGTCATCTCCATCTCCTCGCCCATAGCTCCCATTGAGATTGTAATAACATCACCCGGATATTCAAACTCAAATACAGGCTCGTCATATACCCAATATGTACCGCTCAAATCCTTAATGGTTCCTTTACCTGGATCATCAGCATCACTCTCACTACAAGCAGTAAAACCTACTGCCATCATTGCCATTACGGCAAAACTCAACATTTTTTTCATAGTTTTCATGTTTTATTAGTTTTTAAAATTTATAACTAGCTGTAAATCCGAAATTTCTTGGCGCTCCGGATTGTCCTGAATTCAAATATTTAGGCTTTTTTCCTCCTACAGGGCTTTTAAACTCGTAACAGAAGTAGTGTTTATCCATAATATTCTTAGCCCACGCAGATACGCTCCATTGCTTGGCAGAATAGGTTAAATTCATGTTCCACAATGCGTATGGAGACTGTTTCAAGGTGTTAGCTTCGTCGAAATATTGATTTCCCATTGCCTTAACACCATTTGAAAAGTTAATTGCACTTCCCAACCTATCATTTAAAGCAATAGTGTAATTAATTGAAACATCGCCTGTAAAATCGGGAGCCATTACAATTCTGTTTCCCTCATGCTCCTTAGTATCATTATTGTAATAGGTTGCATGGGTGTATCCTGCAGCCACCTTTAAATCAAGAATATGAGAACTGTTTTTGGTTTCTGAATTAAGCAAATTGAGATTAATATCTCCATCAATACCGTAGTTATGGGCATCGCCTGCGTTCTCTATACTTGGTCCCATCATTCCCATTACAAAGATTTGCTGATCACGCCAATCAAGATAGAAGAGTGAGATATTTGCCTTGAATCTCTTTGATGGCGCCATATATTTGGCTCCAACCTCATAGTTCCACAAAGCCTCGGAATTATATGATAGATCAATAATTCGGGTACTCATCTCATTGGCAATAATATTAAAGCCTCCCGCCTTATATCCCTTGCTTATTGTAGCATAGAGCGAGCTATTATCAAATCGTTGCAATAGTGAGAATTTTGGTAGCAGGGCAGAGAAATTTGAATTTT
The DNA here is from genome assembly GCA_015061245.1 of Bacteroidales bacterium. Lineage (GTDB taxonomy): Bacteria > Bacteroidota > Bacteroidia > Bacteroidales > Marinifilaceae > RGIG9079. Next base: position 80,172 of record SUWY01000003.1, on the reverse strand, counting down.
TATTGCTTTTATGCCAATCTTCAACCCAAGTTCCGGTTACCTGAATATCATCATGATAGTTTAACTCACTATTTTCGTATTCATATCGCAAACCTACACTCAATTCTGCACCCGGCCAAATATCATTAATAGTAATATGGCCATACGCAGCCGCACCCATTGTCTCAACGTTATTCTTGTATTTAGCCTGATCAAGATCGATATTCATCAACAAAGCTTTATCCTTTCCAAATGTTGCAGTATAGTTATTCAACAACGATTTGTAGAATAGGAATGTACCTGTACTCCATATCAATTTTTGATCTACTCCTGACTGAATATTAAACTCATTCGACACTAGATTTCCATACGAATGCTTTCTGTTCGAGAATACATCATAGAATGTATAATCGGTATCGGTCAATTGATCATCCGTAGTATAGGAATATGCAATCACATTGTTAACCTTCACCCGTTTAAATGTCTTTGACACATTAGCATAGATACGGTATATATCGCGATTATACCATGCATCACTATTGTAGTTAACTTTATATGGATTTGCCTTAAGTGAATCCAATTGTCCGTATGTATATCCACCGTCTGATGTACAACTAAACTCAGCACCTAATAACAATTCTGCTCCTCGCTTAAAATCCATTATACCCATATAACGCACATTATAACTCTCTGACGAGCCGGGTAATGAATTATTATGGATGTTTCTATAATAGCCATCGGTTCTGCTATAATTGAATGAGAACTTATTTCTCCAAATACCAACAGTTGGCAAATCCACTCCAACCATAGCACGTAGAGAACCGTAAGCACCTCCGCCAATCAAAGCATTTACTCCCCATTTCCCGGTTGGCTTTGCACTCTTGATATTGATCAACCCATTAATGCTATTTCTACCATAAAGAGTACTTTGAGGTCCTTTCAAAACTTCAATCTGCTCAATATCATACAGATCAAAAATAAAACTATTCTTATCAAAAACCGGAGCACCATTTATATACAAACCAACCGATGGAGTTCCGGAAACAGAGCCTACTCCACGCACATAAATAGGTGTAGATAGTTTTAAGCCACTCTCCTGAATATAGAAGTTTGGTACATAATTTGATAAAACTCTTATATCGGGCGAGGGCTCACTCCTTAAATCTTTATCGGTAACAACCGATACCGATGCAGGAATATCCATCTCCGATAATTCGCGACGTTCTGCAATAACTGTAACCTCGTCAACAAAACGTTCTACACTTCTCTTTTCACTCTGCGAATAGGCATAATTAGAGAACAATAGAGATAGTGTACACAATATTAATAAATTAACTCTGTTCATTATTAGATAAACGTTACCTATATATTTCTAAACGACTCTCAATTACCACACTATATAGGTATGGCCATTAATTATATAACAGAGTAATAGGGCGGGGCTCTTAATGAAAGATTACGAACTAAACAAACAGAGTGATTGTTATCTTCGTAAGGTGATATTTGTTTTATGACTGGTGGAGATAATTGTGTAAGATTTGGTTCAATAATCTCCTCATATTTTTTCTGTTGATGTAACTTTTTTTCTTGAATCTCTGTATTAATTTCATGGTTTTCCACCATTTCAACAGAAATTTCAACTCTATTGAAGAAAAAAACATATAACTCTTTAATGCTTCCTCCAAAGGCAAAACTACCTATGAATAAGCATATTACCATTGCTGCGGTAATGAAGTTATATGTTACTCCTGCAAAAAACATGGCACAAAGTTAATTTTTTTCTTCGAAATGTTTGCAAATTAATAAAACTGTTATAACTTTGCAGTGGAAACAAATTTGTAATGATTACAAATATGGAAAGGGTAAAAAGCATATTAGATAGTGTAGGCATAAAACCATCTGTACAGAGGATAGCTGTTTTAAAGTACTTAATGGAGCACAGAACACATCCAACTGTTGATGAGATTTACGAGGCTTTAAATCCTACAATACCTACACTTTCAAGAACAACGGTCTATAATACATTAAAATTGTTAACCCAACATAACGCAATTCTAATGTTGACCATTGACGAGAACAGTACTCGATATGATGCTGATACCTCGGACCACTCACACTTTATATGTGCAAGATGCGGAAAAGTGTTCGATTTCGAAACTCCACAAATGGGAAATTTGAGATTAGCGAACAATTTCCTTGTAACAACGAAACATTTATATGTAAAGGGTGTATGTTGTAAGTGTAATCAGGCAAGTTAAGAGAGAAATAGAAATAGAAATAGAAATAGAAAATAAATATAGTGTAAACAAGTAAAAAGAGAAAGTTATGAAAAAGTTTATCTGTACCGTTTGCGGTTATGTTCACGAGGGTGATGCCGCTCCTGAGAAGTGTCCATTGTGTGGTGTTCCTGCCAGCAAGTTCAAAGAGTTAGTTGAGGATGGTGGAGCAATGCAGTTCGCTTGCGAGCACGAGATTGGTGTTGCACAGGGTTGCGACCAAGAGTTGTGGGAGGGTCTTCAGGCTCACTTCAACGGCGAGTGCACTGAGGTTGGAATGTATTTGGCAATGAGTCGCCAAGCTGATCGCGAGGGTTATCCTGAGATTGCAGAGGCTTACAAGCGTTACGCATTCGAGGAGGCTGAGCACGCTGCTAGGTTTGCAGAGTTGTTGGGCGAGGTTGTATGGAATACAAAGACCAACTTGGAGAAGCGTATGAATGCAGAGTGCGGTGCTTGCGAGGATAAGCTACGCCTTGCAACAATCGCTAAGAAGTTGAACCTTGATGCTATCCATGATACAGTTCACGAAATGGCTAAGGATGAGGCTCGTCACGGAAAGGGTTTCGAGGGTCTTTACAATAGATATTTCAAGAAGTGATAGGTGATAGGTGAAAAGTAATAAGAAATAAGAAATAAGTAATAAGTAATAAGTGAAGGGGTGACTAAAGTATTTTTAGTTGCCCCTTCATTGTTAGATATCCCCAATCGATTATTTATATTTAGAAAAATATTGTTAATATACTACCTTTAATATATATTTATGATGTATATTAACGTTTTTTTATTCTTATTTAACATCAAATGTCCTCAAAAAAAAGGACAAAATTCTATTTTTTTTTAGATTATTTTATTATAATTTTAACCATAGGTACTGATCTGTAGTACGATAATTTTTATTAACCACTAAACTCAAAAAATTATGAAACAGTACACTAATAACAATTACACCATGAAGAGAATACAGCTATTTGGGATATTTAAACTGATCGGTGCTTTGATAGTTACATTGTTTACGTTTTTATTTGAGTCCAATGCACAACAAAGTAACATTGAGGGGCGATTGGTTTCTATGCTTGAAAAGTTCAAGCAACACGAAAACGAAAGACTCTACGTTCATACCGATAGAGATCTCTATGTTATTGGCGATACAATTTTAGTAAAAGCCACTCTTTTCCCTAAGCCCTCGCCCAAAATAGCGGATGGAGATAGTCGCTTTGTTTATCTCGATTTGGTAAATAGCGACGGAAAGGTTATGAATCGTGAAAAGATTATTATTGATTCTATTACAGGAACCTTTAATGGTTATGTAAGATTGTATGATAATGTTGAGCCGGGCGAATATGAGATTCAAGCATATACCTACTGGATGCAAAACAAAGGCAAAGAGGGATTTTTTAAGAAAAAGATATCTATATCTGATTCTCCAAACTCAACAGTAATTTCTAAAAGTGCAGAAATTGCTCCTATTACATTTAACCTTAACGGTAAGGAGCAACCCAACAACAATACTATAGAGTATCAATTGTACAGCTCTAAAGATATTGATATAGATGATAAATATATTTGGGCATATACAGATAATAACTTTTTAGCTTTGACAAAAGCCAAAAAGAGTGGAGTACTGCAAATAGACCCCTCTGTTACAGAGAACATTATATACTTCTCTATTGTTGATAACGACGGAACAATTTATTGTACCAAAACATGGTATGTGCCAGGAAAAGACGAGATAGATATTTCTCCTGTCATTTCCAATAACACAATAAAAATCTCCGCTAAGAATTTACCTACCAGTGCCAATATTGCAGTCAGTGTTGTTCCATTGGAATTTCTTTACGAAGAGTCATTACAAAATGGGAATATGGCGCCTAAATTCCAAAGCATAGATGAGCTTGAGACCATGTTGGAGAGATGTAATGCCAATGAATTTGAAAAAGAGAGCGATATGATTTTAGAGGGTTATGTAGTAAACCGCAAGGGTAAGGTAATGACCAACAATATTGTAAAGCGCTCCGGACAGATGATACGCAATGGAGTTGTTTCACTATATGGAGAGGATTATATGATTTACTTTGCATATCCTGACAATAACGGATATTTCAAACGAGGAGAGATATTTTGGGATAATGAAACCCGCTTCTACTCTGAGTATGAAACCTATGCAGGAGTTCGCGATATATATCTTCAATTAAAGAGTCCCAAATTCTTAAACGAGTTTGATTACTCCTATCTGGCAAAACAAAACACCAGAACCAAAGTAGATAAAAATAGCGCCGAGTGGAGCGATTCACAAGTAAGAACTTTGGAGAAACACCGAGTATATGGCGCAGACATGTACACAATAAGCCCAACAGCACCCGGAGGAGCTATTGCTTCGTCATACAATAATCCTGATCCGGCTATGCATACCACTTCAAAATACAATGTCAAGGCATCGAAATCGTACATTCGAGCAAAGAACAGACCAAGTATGAGAAGATTGATAGAGTATGCACCTCAAAAGATTCGAAATGTAGGATATAATCAGGAAATGACCCTATATTGGAATGGCAACGCTACAATAAATTCTACCAATCCGCTAGTTATACAATTACCAAAAACAATAAGTAATAACAAAAAAGTAGCGGTTATTGTTAGTGGAATAACAGCAGAGGGGGCACCTATTTACAAAACCTGTGTAATAGATATCTAAATTACGCTAAAAACAGAAATATGGCCGGCTTTTTATGGAGAGCCGGCTTTTCTGTTTTTCTCCACTCAGCCATACTCAAACATTTAATATATTCATCTTCGGCAGTTATATTACATGCAATACACAACTTGGTTGTTGGGGCTAATCGCTCCAATAATTCTGCAAAGAATTTCTCGTTTCGATAAGGAGTCTCTATAAAGATTTGGGTTCTATTCTCCTTTCTTGAGATTTGCTCATAGCTCTTTAATGCCTTTCCTCGTTCAGGCTCTTTTACCGGTAAATAGCCGTTAAATGCAAAACACTGTCCATTGCAACCAGATGCAATCAAAGCTAACAAAATAGAGGATGGACCTACAAACGGAACCACCTTTATCCCTTTTGAGTGAGCGTACGCAACCAAATCGGCTCCGGGGTCAGCAATTCCCGGGCATCCCGCTTCCGAAATAACTCCCATATCCTGACTCTTCAAAACCACTGCACACTCTTTTATTGCATTGTAATCACTATGCTCATTCAACTCTACAAATGTAATTGAATCAATGTCAATGCTCTTATCTATAGATTTCAGGAATCTGCGTGTATTCTTTGTATTTTCTGTGGCAAAGGCCTTTATTTCGCGTATCTTGTTGAGAACATCAACAGGTATAACGGCATTTATTGAGCCCTCGCTCAAAACATTTGGAAATAGATATAGTGTACTCATCTCTTATTTGTTTGCACCCCCAAAGATAATGCCATTTTTTGTTCATAAAAAAAACGAAGAGAAGTTTTTTTATCTCATATTAAATAGTTATTTTTGTATGTTATTTTAGAGTAGTTTTTTGTAGAAAAAAAGAGAAAATTTAATTGATGGAAAATCAAGAACAAAGAATTATCAAGGTCGATATTGACAAAGAGATGAAGACATCGTATATCGATTACTCAATGTCAGTTATCGTTTCTCGTGCACTTCCCGATGTAAGAGATGGTTTTAAGCCTGTACATCGTAGAGTAATGTACGGAATGGAGCGCCTTGGTTTGGTTTATGGAAAGCCTACTAAAAAGTCGGCTGCTGTTGTTGGAGAGGTAATGGGAAAGTATCACCCACATGGTGATAGCTCTATATATATGACTTTGGTTCGTTTGGCTCAGGATTGGTCAATGCGTTACCCATTGGTTGATGGTCAGGGTAACTTCGGATCTATTGATAATGACCCACCTGCAGCTATGCGTTATACCGAGGCAAGAATGGCTAAGATTGCAGAGGATATGTTGATTGATTTGGAGAAGGATACCGTGGATATGGTTCCAAACTTCGACGCATCAACTAAGGAGCCTGCAGTTCTTCCTACACGTATTCCTAACCTTCTTGTGAATGGAGCTCAGGGTATTGCTGTAGGTATGGCTACAAATATGCCTCCACACAATATTTCTGACACTATCGATGCAATCTGTGCATACGTAGATAATAACGACATTGAGATTGAGGAACTTATTAAGATTATTAAAGCACCAGACTTCCCAACTGGAGGTACAATCTACGGTTATAGCGGTGTAAAAGAGGCCTATATGACCGGTAAGGGACGTGTTATTGTCAGAGCAAAGACAAGTATTGAGGTTTTGCCAAACGGAAAGGAGTGTATTGTTGTACACGAGATTCCATATATGGTAAATAAAGCCGAGCTTATCTCACATATTGCAGATCTTGTAAATGATAAAAAGGTTGAGGGAATCTCTGATATTAATGATGAGTCATCACTTGAGGTTGGAATGCGCATTGTTATCGAGCTTAAGCGCGATGCAGTTGCGAATGTGGTGCTAAATACTCTACTGAAGCACACTGCGCTACAATCTTCATTCGGTGTTAACAATGTGGCTTTGGTGCACGGACGTCCTCGCCTATTGAACTTGAAGGATCTAATCAAATATTTCGTAGAGCACAGACATGAGGTTGTTGTTCGCAGAACTCGTTATGAGTTAGCACAGGCAGAGAAACGTGCACATATCTTGCGTGGTTTGATTATTGCGTCGGACAATATTGACGAGGTTATTAAGATCATCAGAGCTGCTGCATCGCCTGTAGAGGCTAAAGAGAATTTGATGGCTCGCTTTATGCTTGATGATATTCAGGCAACAGCAATCGTTGAGATGCGTTTGCGCCAGTTGACAGGATTGGAGCAGAATAAGTTGCGTGCCGAGGCAGAAGAGCTTGAAAAGACCATTGCTTATTTGAATCAGGTTTTGGCCGATGTCAATATCAGAATGGGTATTATCAAGGATGAGCTTATCGAGATAAAAGAGAAGTATGGTGATGAGCGCAGAACAGATATTGAGTTTGCAGCAGAGGAGTTTAACCCAGAGGACTTCTATGCTGACGATGATGTAGTGATTACCATTTCACATATGGGCTACATTAAGCGTACATCGTTATCAGAGTATAGAGTTCAGAATCGCGGAGGTAAGGGTTCAAAGGGAACCGGAACTCGTGAGGAGGACTTCTTGGAGCACCTTGTTACAGCTCGTATGCACAACACAATGTTGTTCTTTACAGAGCAGGGTAGATGTTTCTGGTTGAAGGTTTACGAGATTCCTGAGGGAACAAAACAGTCTAAGGGTAGAGCAATCCAGAACCTATTGAACATTGAACCGGGAGATAAGGTTATGGCATATATCAATGTTTTGGATTTGAAGGATGTTGACTACATCAACTCTAATTATATTGTTCTATGCACTAAACATGGTATCATTAAGAAGACCACACTTGAGGCCTATTCACGTCCAAGAGCAAACGGAATCAATGCAATTGTGATTCGCGAGGGTGACCAGTTGCTTGAGGCTAAACTGACAAACGGCAATATGGACATCATGATTGCGGTCAAATCCGGTAAGGCTATCCGTTTCCATGAGAGTGCGGTTCGTCCAATGGGACGTGTTGCTTCGGGAGTAAAGGCAATATCTGTTCCTGACGAGGACGAGGCAGTTGGCATGGTATGTGTTGATGTTGAAAATACTCCGGAGAATATCCTTGTGGTATCAGAGAATGGATTTGGTAAACGTTCTGAAATTGATGAGTATCGTATTACAAACCGTGGAGGTAAGGGTGTCAAGACAATAAATATTACTGAAAAAACAGGAAACTTGATTGCTCTTGAGCAGGTTACCGATGATAGTAACTTGATGATCATCACCAAAAATGGAATTGTAATCAGACAAGAGGTTAGTAAATTAAGAGTAATGGGTCGTGCTACTCAGGGAGTTAAGTTGATTAATTTGGGCGAGGACGATGCTATTGCTGCAGTAACAAAGGTTCCTGCATCAACAGATGAAGAGGAGACTGAAGTTACAGAAACAACTGAGGTTATAGTTGATACAAATGAAACTCAGGAAGAGGGCAGTGTAGAGACAAAAGAGTAAATATTAAACAACAATAATTAAAATCTAATAGTTATGAAGAGAATTGCATTAGTATTGGCACTTGCGTGCGGAGTAGCCTTCTCAGGTTACGCACAAAAGGGTAAGGTTGCATTGTCTAAGAACTTCTTTGCATCAAACAAGATTGATATGGCTAAGAAGTTGATTGACGAGGCTATGACCGATGAGTCATGTGCAGATTACGCTCAAGGTCATTTTATGTTGGGTCAGATTTATCAGGCATGTATTGAGAATGGCGATCCAGGTATCAGGAATATGGTGGCTGCTTCTGATGTAAACAAAGTGTGGGAGGCTTATCAGAACGTAGAGAGACTTGATGAGAAAGGAAAGTATGCAAAAAAATTGGGCACACAGTACAAAAACCTTTACATCGACTTCCAAAACTACGGAATTGAGGAGTTCAATGTAAATAATTTTGCAGATGCTTTCAAGGCATTCGAGACAACATTAGAGATTGGACAGAATAAATATTTCAAGGCAACTGTAGGAGATAAGGTTGATACAACTATTCTCTATTTTGCCGGATTGGCAGCTCACCAGGCTGAAGATTATGTAAATGCTGAGAAGTATTACAAACAACTTCTTCCATATAACTTCAAGTCTGAGGATGTTTATGAGATGTTGAGTAATGTATTGAAGCTTCAAGAGAAAGAGGAGGAGGCTGTAAAATATATGACTGAGGGTATTAAGAAATTCCCTAACAACAACTATATGTTGGTAGAGATGATTAATTACTATCTAGACAGTGAGAATCCTGCAGATGCTATCCCATATCTTGACGAGGCAATTGCTTCAAACCCAACATCAATTGCATTTATCAGATCAAAGGCTAATATCTACGATAAGATTAAGAACTACGAGGAGGCTATAAAGCTTTACAACCAGGTATTGTCAATCGATCCAAACGATTTCTATTCAATCTATGCTATTGGAGTTATCGAGCTTGAGAAGGTAAATGCTTATCAAGCAGAGGTTCAGGATATCTCTGATTTCAAGAAATATGAGGAGGCAATGAAGGATGTATACAAGAGATACCAAGATGTAGTTGTATACTTTGAGAAAGCTCACAAGATTGATTCTGATGATAGAAACACAATGATCACTATGAAGGAGATCTATTACAAGTTGCGTAACATTGATGATAAGTACGAGGGATTGTACAACGAGATTAATGAGAAACTTAAAAGATAATTCTATCATATTTTCTTAATATAGGAGCAGTTCAAATCGGACTGCTCCTCTTTTTTATACATAAACTTTACATAATATAAATTATAGGACAAATGTAATAATAATTATTAACACTACTATCGTTGTAGAATTATCATAAATAATTAACTTTGTCTTTTAAATTTATTGCTATATATAATAAGGTATGAAAAACAGAGTTGTTATCGTCACTGGAGCCTCTTCAGGTATCGGCGAAGCATTGGTTGGTGAATTGGCTAAGAGAAAAGCTAAAATTGTTGCAGCTGCTCGCTCTATTGATAAATTGACAGAGATGGAGAAATTCTACACCTCTAAAGGCGTTGAATTTCTTCCTGTACAAGTTGATGTAACAAATCCCGGTGATTGCGAAAATCTTATAAATAAAACCATTGAAAAGTTCGGACACATTGATGTGTTAATTAATAACGCAGGCATATCTATGCGTGCAATGTTGCTGGATACCGATTTAAGTGTTCTTCACCGTTTGATGGATGTAAACTTCTGGGGAACAGTAAATTGTACCAAATATGCCCTACCATATCTATTAGATACCAAAGGAAGCCTTGTCGGTGTTATTTCTATTGCCGGACATGTAGGTCTTCCTGCACGTACAGGATATGCTGCAAGTAAATTTGCGGTACGCGGTTTCTTGGATACTCTACGCATTGAGTATTTGCGAAGAGGTCTTCACGTTTTGGTTGCAGCACCAGGCTTCACTGCATCTAACATTAGAAAGACTGCTCTGACTGCCGATGGTTCCCAACAAGGCGAAACCCCAAGAAATGAAGAGAAAATGATGTCTGCTGAGCGTTGTGCAGAGATAATTGTTAAAGGAATTATCAAGAAAAAACGCTCTATTATAATGACATTTATTGAGGGAAAATTAACAGTATTCCTAAGTAAATGGTGGCCATCATTATTGGATAGATTGTGTCTTTCTCATATGTCAAAAGAACCTAATTCTCCATTCTAATATGCTACGATTAAGGTATATTACACTTATTCTTTTATCTCTTTGTATTTCATTAGTAGCAAAGGGACAGACCAATGTTGTCCAACCTCTCGATATTATCGAAGAGGTACCACTCCCCCCTCGCTACTATGCCAAACACATTGAGAATAATCTTGTTATCCCCAATAAGATTGATAAGAAGAGACGTCTTCCAAGAATGATCGATAATATTGGATTATGGTATTTGATTCAAGGAATAAAGGCTGATATGCCGGATGACCCAGAGTTAAAAGATGCAATCTCTGTACTTGCTAAATATGCTGAAAACAGAACATTGCAAAATCAAATAAACTCATTTCGTAGAATTACCGAAAGTACAGGAGAGAAGGTTGAATCTATGCAATATATTCAGCGCAAAGTAACTTTTGATAGTATACGTTACGCAGAGGATTATATTGACCATAACGATTTGCAACTTTTCATCACTACAATTCGTGAAGATAGTAATTTCCAATGGCTTAGAAAGGTAAGTCGCGACTCTGTCCTACTTGAGATTGTGGACCATAATGAAGATTTGGTACAATCCATGTGGATACATGGTAAACGTCATCAATATAGACGCGTTTGGTTTAGAACAATGTCGGGCGACACCATCAGAACCTGGTTGGAAACCATTCCGGGAGGAACTAAGATCAGAATCAATATTGACGAGTCTGCCAATGATCATCGTCTCTCTGACTTAGTTGTTGAGAATAAAGATTTTAAACAACGGAATGACCTCGACCTAAGTAGATTTAACTTTGGCATTAAGAAGGGATCTGTACAAAGAAAATTGTGGTCAGGATACACATCTTATAACCTGAACTTGACACAAGCTGCCAATAAAAACTGGCAAGGTGGAGGACAAAATTCATTCTCAGTACTCTTTAAGTTTGGTGCATACTTGAATTACAACCACAATCGTATAAGTTTTGAGAACTATTTGAAATACAATTTGGGAATGGTTCTTTATGAAGGTACATCACCTCGTAAAAGCGATGATTATTTCGAGTTTAACACCAAATTAGGCTACAAAACAAAATCCGGACATTGGTACTACACTCTTCAGTTGAATATGCAGACACAGCTATTCAATTCATATAACTACAACGGAGATGAAGCCAAATTGGTTGCAAACTTTATGTCTCCTACATATATTGTGCCCTCGGCCGGACTTAACTATAAACCACATAAAAGGTTATCGTTACTTCTTGCTCCGGCATCAGGTAAAATGACCTATATTCGTGATATAGATAAAATTCCGCCCGGGAATTATGGTCTTAAGGAGGGTAAGCATATAAAATCGAGTGTCGGTTTCAATATAAACTATAACCACACCTCAAAAACATTGTGGAAATTCCTGGATATTATCAGTTATTTTGATGCTTTCATATATTACAATATGAAGGATTATGACATTCCGGTATATGCATATTGGAAAGGAACATTCAAGTTCAATATCAATACCTTTATGAATGCCACTTTGTATATGGAGGCAAAGTATGATGAGAACTCATCGAAGAAGATTCAATTTAAAGAGAACCTTGGTCTTGGATTTAGTTTCTACATTTAATAACTAAATAATTTGAATGAGCAAGTGGTTTAAATATCTGCTAATTATTGTAGGAGTAGTCATTATTACTACTGCAGCTACAATATGGCATATATATAACATACTCTACTCTCCTATACCTTCAGCAAATGATGAGACCATTATTTATGTAAACGAGGATGATTCTCTTGATAGCATTGCAGTGAAACTTGAACAGAGTGTGGGCTTCGCACATTTTGAAATCTTCAAACAATTTGCAACATTGAAACGTTATACACCTTCAAGACGTATCGGACGCTATAATATTGCAAATTTATCAATAGATCAAATTGTAAATAAACTTAGAATTGGAGACCAGGACCCTATCAATTTTACTTTTATTTCAACAAGAAGTATCAACGATATTATTGAACAGGCATCACGCTCTTTCTATCAAATAGATTCATTAATGCTGGACTCGTTACTTAATAATGAGCAGATGATTAAATCTTTAGGATTCAACAAATCTACACTTTCTGCACTATTCATTCCAAATACCTATGAGATGTTTTGGACAACTAATGAGATTACTCTCTTAAATAGAATGAAACAGGAGTATAACAACTTCTGGAATAGTGATAGAAAGTCCAAGGCAGATAAAATTGGACTTACACCTATAGAGATTGCCACGTTAGCATCAATAATTGATGAAGAGAGTTCCGTTGTTTCCGAGTACAGAAGAATTGCTGGAGTCTACCTTAATAGATTGAAAAGAGGCATGAAATTGGAGGCCGATCCCACTCTAAAATTCGCAAATAACGATTTTGATGCAAAAAGAGTTTTGGATAAACATAAGTTAATCGACTCTCCATACAACACGTACATGTATGCCGGTCTGCCACCAGGTCCGATACGTGTACCCTCGCTTCAAGCAATTGAAGCAGTATTAAATGCTGAAAATCACAACTTTATATTTTTCTGCGCAAATGCCGACTTCTCAGGAACACATGTTTTTGCCAAGACTCTTCGTGAGCATAATGTAAATGCAAACAAATATCGTAAGGCTCTGCAACAGCGTAAGATATATCGTTAAAAAATAGGAAAAATGCTTTGTTATTTAGAATAAAAGCATTACCTTTGCGCCCGATAAAATATTTTTTTACCAAATTAATTAAAAACTATGTTGAATCATTACGAGACCGTTTTCATTACAACTCCCGTTTTATCTGAAACACAGGTAAAGGAAGCGGCAGAAAAGTTCAAGAACGTCATTCTTGCAAATGGTGGCGCTATTGAGAATGAGGAGTCATGGGGACTTCGCAAACTGGCTTATCCTATCCAGAACAAAACAACAGGATTCTATCAGTTACTACAGTTTAGCGGCGAGGGCTCTCTTATCGAGAAGCTTGAGACAGCTTACAGACGTGACGAGAGAGTTATTCGTTTCTTAACCTTCAAGCTTGACAAATATGCTTTGGCATATGCTGAGAAGAGAATGAACAAATTGTCTAACAAATCAGAGGAGAAATAAGTCATGGCACAGATAGATAGCGAGATTAGATACTTAACTCCACCAACAGTGGACATCAAGAAGAAGAAGTATTGTCGTTTTAAAAAGGCAGGAATCAAGTATATCGATTACAAAGATCCTGAGTTCTTGAAGAAGTTCTTGAATGAGCAGGGAAAGATCCTTCCAAGACGTATTACAGGAACATCTATGAAGTTCCAGAGAAAAGTTGCAACAGCTGTTAAGCGCGCAAGACACCTTGCATTGCTTCCATATGTAACTGATTTGATGAAATAATTAAACAAAGGAGGACTAAAGAATGGAAGTAATTTTGTTAAGCGATATAGCTACATTGGGTCACAAGGATGACATCGTTAATGTAAAGCCAGGTTACGGACGTAACTATTTGATCCCACAGGGATACGCTATTCTTGCAACTGAGTCTGCTAAGAAAGTTGTTGCTGAGAACATCAAGCAACGCGCTCACAAAGAGGCTAAAATCAAGGCTGAGGCTGAGGAGTTGGCAGCTAAGTTGGCAGAGGTTAAACTTACATTGAATGCTAAGTCAAGCTCAACAGGTAAGATTTTTGGTTCTATCAATAACGTTATGATTGCTGAGGCATTGGGCGCTCAGGGCTTCGAGATCGATAGAAAGAAGATCATGCTTAAAGAGGTTAAAGAGGTTGGCGAGTATACAGCAACAGTAAAATTGCACCGCGAGGTTAAGGTTGATGTTGCATTTGAAGTAGTTGCCGAATAAAAAATTAGTAAATTAAAGCTTTTCCAAACAAACAAACATAAAAGAGCGTCATTCGACGCTCTTTTTTTATTATATTTCATTACTTTTGTATATAAAACTTGCATATTTTAAGATGGCAGAAGAGAGATATATTTCACTAAACGGCGTTAGGGTTAATAACCTTAAAAACATATCGCTTAAGTTAGACTTAAACACTCTTACCGTTGTAACCGGTGTATCAGGAAGTGGTAAGTCTTCGTTAGCATTTGATACACTATATGCCGAGGGACAACGTAGATATGTCGAATCATTATCATCATATGCAAGACAATTCTTGGGTAGACTGAATAAACCGGAATGTGACTCAATTATTGGAATACCCCCATCGATAGCCATAGAACAAAAGGTAAACTCTTCGAATCCTCGCTCAACAGTAGGAACATTGACAGAGATATACGACTATCTTAAACTTCTTTACGCAAGAACCGGTAAAACCATTTCACCTATTTCCGGTAAGGAGGTACGTTGCGATACTGTTGAGAGCATCAGAAAGTATGTACTTAAACACCAGGGTTCGACAGCAATAATCCTTACAAAAAGTGCGAACATCACTAATCTTGAGAAACTTACTACCCTGAGTAATCAAGGCTATGTTCGATTGGAACATAATGGCTCATTCATAAGAATCGACGATGTTCTTAACGGAAACGTAAAGGAACTTCCTGCCGAAAATGAAATACTACTTGTTGTAGATAGAATCACTGTTGATGATAGCGACGAGAACAAATCCAGATTATACGAATCAATAGAGGGCGCAGTTAATGAGGGAAATGGGGAGTGTATCATAATGATTAACGGAGAGAAACACTATTTCTCAAACAGATTCGAAGCTGATGGTATTCACTTCGAACACCCATCAGTCAATATGTTCAGCTTCAACTCTCCTATAGGAGCCTGCCCGAAATGCAATGGATATGGAAAGATTTTAGGTATTGATGAAAATCTGGTAGTACCTAACAAATCGCTAAGTGTATATGACAACGCAGTTATGTGTTGGCGGGGCGAGAAGATGAGTGAATGGAAAAAATGGTTCATTCTTAATGCACACAAGGTAAACTTTCCAATACATAAACCATACTATCAACTTTCAGACAAAGAGAAAGATATGCTTTGGAATGGTTTCCTTGATATTCCGGAAGTTGGAATCAACGCAACATTTGCTGATTTGGAGCGTCATAAGTATAAGATTCAGAATAGAGTTATGATTGCTCGTTATACAGGCAAAACTATCTGCCCTGAATGTCATGGAACACGACTGAAACCCGAGGCTTCATATGTAAAGGTAGGAGGAAAGTCACTTCCGGAGTTGGTTGATATGTCTATATCCGAATTAATTCCATTCTTCAAGAATCTACAAATTGAAGAGGAAGAGATTGCTTCCCGTATCATGCCTGAAATTACAAGCCGTCTTGAATTCATGCAAGATGTTGGACTTGAATATCTGACACTTAACAGATTAGCCTCTACCCTGTCAGGCGGAGAGAGCCAGCGTGTAAATTTAGCAACTTCGCTTGGTTCAGCACTTGTAGGCTCACTATATGTCTTGGATGAACCCAGCATTGGACTCCATGCCCGCGATTCCGAAAAATTAATCAGAGTACTTAAACGGTTACGCGATATCGGCAACACTGTTGTTGTTGTTGAGCATGATGAAGAGATAATGTGCGCTGCCGACAAGATTATAGATATTGGACCCCTTGCAGGAGCTGTTGGAGGCGAGGTTGTCTACCATGGAGATATTGCAGGTCTTAAAGATGCAGATACTCTGACTGCGGATTACCTTTATGGCAGAAGGACCATTGATATCCCAAAACAGCGCAGAGAATTTACCAAACAAATTGTGCTGTCGGGAGCAACGGAAAATAACCTGAAAAACATTACGGTTCACATACCTCTTCGGGTAATAACAGCAATCACCGGAGTAAGCGGATCTGGAAAGAGCACTTTAGTTAAACGCATTCTTGTTCCTGCTCTATCAAAGATATATGGAGAAAGCAGCGAACAGGTTGGAAGTTACGATAAAATTGAGGGCGATGTTTCAGCTCTTAAACAGATAGAGTTTGTTGATCAACACCCAATTGGAAAATCCTCAAGATCTAACCCGGTCACCTATATTAAAGCATGGGATGATATTCGCAAGCTTTTTGCTGATCAGAAGCAGGCAAAAATGCAAGGTTTCAAACCCTCATTCTTCTCATTTAATGTATCAGGAGGTCGTTGTGATATGTGTGAAGGAGAGGGAGTTATAAAGGTCAGCATGCAGTTTATGGCAGATATGTTTATCCCATGTGAACAGTGCCATGGCAAACGCTTCAAAGATGATATTCTTGAGATAAAATACAGAGGAAAAAGTGTTTACGACATTCTTGAAATGACCGTTGATGAAGCATTGGGATTTTTCTCAGAATTGGATTCAAATGAGCGTTCAATAGTAAAAAAATTGAAACGCCTTAAGGATGTCGGTCTTGAATATGTTAAATTGGGGCAACCATCAAACACATTAAGCGGAGGAGAGAGCCAAAGAGTAAAACTGGCCTATCATTTAAGCATTGACCATGCAGAGCCAACTCTATTTGTTTTTGATGAACCAACAACAGGACTACACTTTCATGATATCCATAAGTTAATGAAGTCGTTCGATGATTTGATACACCAAGGCCACTCAATAGTTGTTATAGAACACAACCTTGATGTTATCAGACACGCAGACTACATAATTGATCTAGGACCTGAAGGTGGAGATAATGGAGGAAATGTTATGTTCGAAGGAACACCGGAGGCTTTGATTGCAAACTGCCCGGAAAGCTACACAGCACAAGCTTTAGCAAAACACATGAATAAAAAGTAAATAAAAACAGAATATAATGAAGAAACTAGTCGATTTTACGGTTGTGGAGAACACCTCGGTTGGTGCCGGATGTTTTCTATTGAAACTCCACACAAAAGAGACATTGCCTGAAATTCTGCCCGGGCAGTTTGTAAATGTATTGATTGAGGATGCAGGAGTATTGTTGCGCCGTCCTATCTCAATACACTATGCCGACTCATCAAATGGAGAGTTAGAGTTACTTGTTAAAATTGCAGGAAAGGGAACAGAGAAACTCTCACACATTGCGAACGGCAGTTCAATCAACATCTTAATACCCCTGGGCATGGAATTCACCATGCCATCAAAAAACGATAAAGTTCTTCTTGTTGGCGGCGGCGTGGGTATTGCTCCTCTATACTATTTTGCAAAAGAGATATGTAAAAGCGGCAACAAGCCAACTCTTCTGATTGGTACACGCACTTCAGCAGACATAATTTTGAAGGAGAAATTTGAAGAGGTTGCAGACCTATACTATACAACCGAGGATGGAAGTTACGGTGAGAAAGGATACCCAACACAGCACTCAATATTGGCGAAAAGCTATGACCGTATATACACATGCGGCCCAACACCAATGATGAAAGGAGTTGCAAAATACGCATCCGAAAAGGATATATTCTGCGAGGTATCGCTTGAAAACAAAATGGCATGCGGAATAGGAGCTTGCTTGTGTTGTGTTCAAGACACCAAAGAGGGACACAAATGTGTATGTACAACTGGACCAGTGTTTAATATAAACGATTTGAAATGGCTAAGTTAACTGTTGATATAAATGGTTTAACACTTAAGAATCCGGTGTTAACCGCATCTGGAACATTTGGTTACGGAATTGAATATAGCGATTTTGTGAATCTTGAGAATTTAGGAGGATTCATTGTAAAGGGTACAACATTAAATCCGAGGGAGGGAAATCCATATCCCAGAATGGCCGAAACTCCATCTGGCATGCTAAATGCTGTAGGTCTTCAAAACAAAGGAGCTCAATACTTTGTAGACAAGATATATCCTGCCATTAAAAATATTAAGAGCAATATTATTGTAAATGTCTCAGGATCATCGGTTGGCGACTACGTTAAGTGCGCCGAAATGATTAATGAACTTGAGAACATCCCTGCAATTGAACTTAACATTTCATGCCCGAACGTTAAAGAGGGAGGCATGGCATTCGGTACAAGTTGTGCTGCTGCATCGGAGGTAGTAAAAGCAGTAAGAGAGGCATACAAAAAGCACCTTATTGTTAAATTATCACCAAATGTAACAAACATTCAAGAGATTGCATTAGCAGTTGAGGGAGCAGGAGCTGATTCTGTATCTCTTATCAACACCATGATGGGAATGGCGATTGATATTAAAAGCAGAAAACCTATCTTAAGTACAATTACCGGAGGCTTAAGCGGTCCATGCGTTAAGCCGGTTGCATTAAGAATGGTATGGCAGGTAGCAAAGGTTGTTAAAGTTCCGGTTATTGGCTTGGGAGGAATTGCAAGTGCATCCGACGCAATTGAATTCTTATTAGCCGGAGCATCTGCAGTCCAGATTGGAACAGCAAACTTCATTGACCCATCAATTACACAAAAGGTTATTGATGGAATTGATCAATATCTAAATGAAAATGGTTTTGACGATGTAAACCAAATCATTGGCTTGATAAACAAATAAAGAGTTTAAAATCCATTGTAACTCTCAATGGAGCCATCGTCAAAAAGAACTATAACCCGCTTAATTCTCTTATCAACGGATTGAGCGGGTTTTTCTCTGTTCACAACACAAGAGTTCTGCTTTGAGGTCATAGAAGAGATATCATTCAAAGGTCGAGGAGCAGATTGAGCAAAATTCAACTCCAACTGTGCGGAATCTGAACTATCGTGAGAATTCGATATTTCAGAAGAGTCCTGGCAATTGTTCGGAATATGTGATTCTGACGAAATACCTGTAATAAGCCAATTAAGATCTACGTCAGGAAAAGCTCTTGCTATTCTCTCCAATATTTCAAAACCAGGTTTTCTCTTGCCTTTACAAAAATATGAGACGGTCGATGCATCAACACCGATACGCTCAGCCATCTCTTGTTGCGAGATTCCCTTTTCACTTATAATCTGTAAAAATCTATCCTTCGTCTCCATAAAATTATGCTTGACAATCATGCAAATTTATTTGACAAATTTACAATTTTAAAATGTCATTTGCAATAGCGTTTTGTCAAACTTTTAAATTGACAAAAAATCAACCATCAATTAGTTGATATATGATAAAACTAATAAATAACACACTTGATTAACTATATAGTAAAATCTCTAAAATCCATATATTAAAGTATTACTATATATAAATACACCTAAACATTTGATTTTTAAAACGTTTACATTACAGACTGCTCCTTAAAATCCCTGCATGACACATTATTGTTAACCATTCCAGAAATTATATTAAAGTAATACTATAACATTTCATCATAATACACTGATATACTAATATATAATTTTGCGATATTCATAAATACTGCATATTTATCACACCGAAAATAACCTTACCACTCCCCCATTGCACACCTCTGCTTTGTGCAATTTTCAGGATGATAAATTTTACTTGAATTTTGTCATGTTTTAAAACAAAGTGACAATCTTTATCTAAAATATACTTTTTGTCATCAATAAATCATGTTGTCAATTTGTCATTTCTACTACACTATTAATTAAAAAAAACACAATCTGTACGAGAATTCGATATTTGAAAAATTTCTTATTTTTTTTTGAAATATCGTACTCTCACCTATTTCAATTACGCTCACTTTTTTCTAATTTTGCGAAACATTATAAACAAGGTAAAACACTAAATTTTCATCTAGATAGATATGAGCAGAAAAGCGTTAATTAGCGTATTTGACAAGACAGGTATTGTTGAGTTCGCACAAGAGCTTCATAATATGGGTTGGGAAATTATTTCAACCGGAGGTACTTCAAAGAAATTGAACGAGGCAGGAATTGCAGTTAAAGATATATCAGACTTGACAGGTTTCCCTGAGTGTTTTGATGGACGTGTCAAGACATTGCACCCAAAAGTAGAGGGAGGTTTGTTGGCTATCAGAGACAATGAGTTGCACCAAACACAAATGAATGAGTTGGGAATTGAGCCAATTGATATTGTAGTATGCAACCTATACCCTTTCAAACAGACTGTTTTGAAACCGGGAGTTTCTCACGAGGAGGTAGTTGAGAATATCGATATAGGTGGTCCTACTATGATTCGTGCTGCAAGTAAGAACTATAAATTCGTGTCTGTTCTTACCGATCCTGCTGATTATGCACAGGTTATTTCTGAGATTAAAGAGTTTGGCGACACCACCCCGGAAACAAAGGAGATGCTTGCTGCCAAGACCTTTATCCATACATCTCATTACGATACATTGATTGCTGACTACTTCAAGAAGAGATTGGGAATCAAGTATCCTGATACAATGACCGTTACCTATGAAAAGAAGCAGGATTTGCGTTATGGCGAGAACCCTCACCAATCAGCTGCTTTCTATGCATCAATCAAAGGTACAGAGGGAACATTGTGCGGAGCTAAGCAGTTGCACGGTAAAGAGCTATCATACAACAATATAGGAGATACAGATGGAGCATTGGAGGCTTTAAAGGAGTTTAGCGAGCCAACTATCGTTGCTGCTAAGCACGCCAATCCATGTGGAGTTGCAAGTGCAGAGAGTATCTCTGAGGCATTCAAGAAAGCATACGAGGCAGACCCTGTATCTATTTTCGGTGGTATTGTTGCATCAAATCGTGAAATTGATGCTGCAACTGCTGAGCAGATGTCAAAGATTTTCCTAGAGGTTGTTGTTGCTCCATCATTTAGTCAAGAGGCATTGGATATCCTTACCCAAAAGAAGAATATCAGATTGTTGGAGTTGCCTGATATCTGCAAAAAAGAGGATGGAGTTAAGGCAAAGACTGTACTTGGAGGATTCTTATTGCAAGACCTGGATAACGAGCTATACAATGCTGAAGATTTGAAGGTCGTTACCGATAAGGCTCCAACCGAAGCAGAGATGGAGGATTTGATCTTTGCAATGAAAGTTGTTAAGCATGCCAAATCAAACGGTATTGCATTGGCTAAAGATAAATGCACTACTGGAGTTGGTCCTGGTCAAGTTAGCAGAATTTGGGCATTGGAGAATGCTATTCGTCAAGGTGCTGACAGAATTAAGGGCAGTGTTTTGGCTTCCGATGCTTTCTTCCCATTCTCTGATTGCGTTGAGGCTGCTCATGCTGCCGGCGTAACTGCAATTATTCAACCAGGTGGATCTGTACGTGACCAAGAGTCAATCGATGCAGCCAATAAATATGGTATTGCAATGGTATTTACCGGTATGAGACACTTTAAACACTAATTTTAACCAAGAACTTAAAAATGGGTCTTTTTTCACTATTTACAAAAGATATAGCAATCGACTTGGGTACTGCAAACACCCTTATTGTGTGTGAAGACAAGTTGGTTTTGAACGAGCCTTCAATTATTGCCATAAACCGTAAAACGGAAAAGGTTATGGCAGTTGGAAAGAAGGCAAAGTTGATGCAGGGGCGTGAGGCTCCGGATATTGAGACTATTCGCCCTCTTCGCGATGGAGTTATTGCTAACTTCAATGCAGCAGAGAAGATGCTTACAGGCATGATTAAGATGGCTTGTTCCAAGAGCAATTTCTTTACCCCATCACTAAGAATGGTTGTATGTATTCCTAGTGGTAGTACCGAGGTTGAGTTGCGTGCTGTACGTGACTCTTCAGAGCACTGCGGTGGACGCGATGTCTATATGTTGTACGAGCCAATGGCAGCAGCCCTTGGAATCGGTATTGACGTTGAGGCTCCCGAGGGAAATATGATTGTTGACATAGGTGGTGGTACATCAGAGATTGCAGTTATCTCTCTTGGTGGTATTGTAAGTAACAAATCAATACGTACTGCAGGTGATGACTTTAATGAGGATATCCAACACTATATGCGTATGCAATATAACATTCGCATTGGAGAGACTACTGCTGAGCAGATTAAGATGAAAGTTGGAGCTGCTATTGCAGAACTTGACGAGCCTCCGGCAGATTATATTGTTACCGGTCCTAATGCTGTAACCTCGCTTCCTATGGAGATTCCTGTATCATACCAAGAGATTGCACACTGTCTGGATAGATCTATCTTGAAAATTGAGAATGCTATCCTTGAAGCTTTGGAGCAAACTCCACCTGAGTTGTATCAGGATTTGGTTAAAAATGGTATCTACCTAAGTGGTGGTGGTGCTCTATTGCGTGGTTTGGATAAACGTTTAAGTGATAAACTTAGCATTCCATTCCATATTGCAGAGGATCCTCTACGTGCTGTTGTACGCGGAACCGGTATTGCATTGAAGAATATAGACAAATTCACCTTCTTGCTCAAGTAGCAGAGTGTTGTATAGAGAGCCGTGAATAATTTTTTTAAAATAATTCTACGCTATCACTTCCATATTCTCTTTATAGTTCTTGAGATTGTAGCTTGTCTATTTATCTTTAAACATAACTCATATCAGAATAGTGTATTCTTTGGTACACTATCTGATGTGAATAGTGTCGTAGATGAACAGGTCTATATGGCTACTAAGTTTTTTGATGCACCAAGCATCAATGATGAACTTATTGAAGAGAATGTTGAACTACGCAACAAACTTGCCAGAATTACTGATAGTCTGTTTCATATTCCAGTAGGTTACAACTATTATAGTGCGCATATTATAAACTCTACATGGAATAGAAACAAAAACTATATGGTCATCAACAAGGGGCGAATAGACTCCATAAGAGAAGATAATGGCATCTGCTCAGGAGATAAAGTACTAGGAATCGTAGTTAAATGTTCAGACCACTACTCTATTGCTATTCCTCTTATCAATACAAATCTGAAAATATCAGGAATGGTTAAAAACAGTAGTTATTACGGTTCATTACAGTGGGATGGCGCTGATTACAGATTCTCATATCTATACGATATTCCTGATCACGTCAATGTTGCTATAGGTGACACTGTTGTTACTACCGGTTTCTCATCGGTATTCCCCGAGGGTAAACTTTTAGGAGTTGTAGACTCTGTTATAAGACAAGAGTCCAGCTTCAATAAACTACGTATAAAATTGGCAGCCGATTTTAAACACTTAGGACAGATTAATATCATTGCCAATAATAGCTATATGGAGAGAAAAGAGTTGGAAAACGAGTTTTTCAAGAATGAGTAACCTAGTTTATTTTATACATACTGCAATCTTAATGATTATTCAACTCCTATTGTTGGATAACATTCAAGTATCATCGTATGTCTATTTAAATATATATGTATTGGCTATCCTAATGGCTCCCGATGAGTTTAGCGATACTTTTGTATTGCTTATGGCATTCGTTTTAGGAGTTATTGTTGATTTTGCCAACAATACTATGGGAATACACACTGCAGCCGCTACCCTAATGGCCTACTTTAGACCTATGATTCTGGAGGCTGTAAGTGTCCGCCAAAACAACCCGATAAAAACTGCCCTACGTGCAAGTAATACAACATGGTTAGCTAAATATATAGCCTTGACATCGGTTATCTATTTTGTTTCATTCATTATGTTGGAGACATTTTCATTCAAGGCATTTCACATTACTCTTCTTCGCATAGTTTTCAGCACGGTAGCCTCGTTCGTAATTATGATGTTGTATTACTTTACAGCTATTCGTTCAAGCAGCAGACATGAGTAATTATAATTATCGAAAATCTGTTATCTATGTTGTGATATTGCTGATTGCCACAATTTATATTGTGCGCCTCTTCTGTATGCAGATTCTAACGGATGAGTATAAAATCAAAGCAGAAGGCAACTCACAGCGTGTTCAGACTGTATATCCGGCCAGAGGATTAATGTTGGATCGTAACGGCAAAATAATGGTTGAGAATCAACCGGCATATGATCTACTTGTAACGCCTAGAAAGGTAAAACCATTTGATACTCTTGAGCTTATAACAATCCTTGGCATTGACATGGAGAGTTTCAAAAAGGCTTTTGAAAAGTGTAGAAAGTTCTCGACAAGAAGGTCATCGGTACTTGTATCTCAAATTACCTCGGACAGATATGCTACTCTTCAGGAGAAACTACACAAATATCAAGGATTTGAGGTTCAGACCAGAACTTTAAGAACATATAACCTAAATCACTCTGCCGATGTATTCGGTTATGTGGGCGAGGTTTCACAGAGTACAATTGATAAGGATACATCAAAGTACTACGCATCAGGAGACTATGTTGGTATTACCGGCTTGGAGAAGGCATACGAAAAGGATTTACGAGGAGTAAAGGGTAAAAAGTATCTTTTGGTTGACAACTTTAACCAGGTAAAGGGTTCTTATGCTGATGGTGAGCATGATATTCCCGCACAAATGGGACAAAGCATAACCACCACACTCGATGCAGAGCTACAAGAGTATGCGTACCAACTGATGAAAAACAAACGTGGCGGTATTATTGCTATTGAGCCCTCGACCGGTGAAATTCTACTAAAGGTATCAAGTCCCGGTTACGATCCATTGCTTATGATTGGTCTGGATAGAGGTAAAAACTATCGAGTGCTACAACAAGATAAGAGTTTGCCACTATTTGACAGAACTCTTCAATCAACATACCCACCGGGATCAACATTCAAGACATTGCAGGCTTTGGTTGGATTGGAGTTGGGAGTCGTAACTCCGGAATCGCAATTCTCATGTCATATGGGGGCAACTATCGGTCCGATACCTATGCGTTGCCATAACCATGCATCCCCATTGGATTTGCGTGGTTCTATTCAAAACTCATGTAATCCGTGGTATGTACACAACTGGAGAAGAGTTTTAGAGTCATCTAAATTCAAGAGTGTGCGCGATGCCTATATCAATTGGCGCTCATATATTTTACAATTTGGTTTGGGTCAGAAAATTGCTCCGGAATTCTCGTCAGCTTCAGCCGGTTTGATACCAAGTGCAGACTTTTTTGACAAACGGTTCAGAACCAATAAGTGGCGTTGGAGTTATATCTCGTCAATATCTATCGGACAAGGTGAGATTTTGGTCAACCCATTGCAAATTGCCAATATGGCGTGTTGCATTGCAAACAAGGGCTACTATATAACACCACATATTGTTAGAAATGTAGGCGACTCTACCATCGCCTATGAGAAACACAATATCAATATTTCAAAACGTCATTTTGATGTTGTTATTGATGGAATGGAACAGGCCATAACAGGAGGAACCGCAAAGGGCGCCATGATGGATTCAATTGTTGTTTGTGGTAAAACAGGAACTGCTCAGAATCCGCATGGTGAGGACCACTCTATTTTCATGGTATTCGCACCTCGTGAAAATCCTAAAATTGCCATGGCAATATATATTGAAAATGGAGGATTCGGAGCAACTTATGCCGTACCTATAGGAGGATTGATATTGGAGAAATATTTAACAGGAAAGATTTCCGATCGCAAAAAGAGCGTTGAGGAGAGGATCATGAATTCAGTTATAAAATACGATTAAAATGGTTGAGCGAGGTCGTAGACAAAGTAAATTTTTAGAACATATAGATTGGTTTACAATCTTTCTATACCTTCTGCTGGTCGTTATGGGCTGGATAAGCATATATGCTGCAGTCTATGACGAGAGCCATAGTAGTATTTTGGATGTAACACAAAGATATGGTAAACAGCTGATTTGGATGGGAGTTGCCTTTGTAATTGGATTCGTTATCCTACTTATGGATAGTAAATTCTTTACTATATTCTCAATACCGATATATGTATTGATGATACTTGCCCTTGTCTCCGTTCTGTTTCTCGGTAAGGAGGTAAATGGAGCAAGATCGTGGTTCGAGATTGGTTCAATAAGGATTCAACCCGCAGAGTTTGCAAAAATTGCAACTTGTCTTGCCATTGCCAAAATAATGAGTAAACAGGGCTTCAAGATAATGAAACTTCCAAACCTGCTATTAGTCGGAGCTATTTTGGCCATACCGGCATTACTTATCATTGTACAGAATGATACCGGTTCTGCCCTGGTATACGCCTCGTTTATATTGGTAATGTACCGCGAGGGATTAGATGATCTTATCCCAATAATGTTGGGAGTTGCAATAGTAATATTTATCTTCTCCCTACTCTATCCAACCACTGCGGTTATATCTATTATCATTGCAGGAACTATGATTGCAATTCTATATTATCGACAACATTTTTACGAGACCATTGTGGCGTTGTCGGCATTAATAGGGCTATTCGCAATACTATATGGAGTTGTGTATGCACTAAACTTAGAGATTGATTCATCAATATGCCTGCTTGCAGCGTATATCTCAGTAACAATATTTGGTATAGTGTACTACAAACGTAAACATATAAAGAAGGTAATTCCAATACTGTTACTAAGTTGGCTGACAATTGCCGGAAGTTATGGAGTAAACTACGCCTTTTCAAAACTGCAACCTCACCAACAAGACCGCATAAATCTTCTTCTAGGTAAAACATCGGATCCATCAGGAATTGGATATAATGTTAACCAATCTAAGATTGCTATTGGCTCGGGAGGATTAGCAGGGAAAGGGTTCCTTCATGGAACACAGACCAAATACAATTTTGTTCCGGAACAAGATACCGACTTTATCTTCTGTACAGTAGGTGAGGAGTGGGGATTTCTTGGGGCCTCGTTTGTGATTATTGTATTTACAACATTGATTATTCGAATCATAACTTTAGCAGAACGACAACGCTCTGCATTTTCAAGAATATATGGATTGGGAGTTGCAGGAATTTTGCTATTCCACCTTATCATTAATATTGGAATGACCATTGGTTTGACTCCTGTAATTGGAATTCCACTACCCTTTTTCAGCTATGGAGGTTCATCGCTATGGACATTTACGATATTGATATTCATTTTCATAAAGTTAGATTCCAATAGAATGCAAGCACTATAAAATAAAGAAAATGAAAAGTTTAACTGGATTAACAGACAAACAAGTTACTGAAAATAGAGAGAGATATGGTCACAACATCATAACTCCTCCTAAAAAGGTAAGTCCTTTTATACTATTTCTTAGAAGTTTTAAAGATCCAATAATAGTTGTATTGTTGGTTGCTGCCGCTGTATCATTCGCAATTGCAATATTCAGCAACGACTACTTGGAGACAATCGGAATTATATGTGCCATTGTACTATCAACCGGAATTGCATTCTGGTTTGAATACGATGCCAACAAAAAATTTGAACTGCTTAACAAAATCCAAGACGAAGAGCCATATAAGGTTATAAGAAACGGAGTTATCTGTTTGGTAAAGAAAGAGGATATTGTTGTTGGCGACTACATCATTCTTGAGAGCGGTGATGAGATTCCTGCCGATGGTAACTTAGTAAAATCAAACTCACTGCTAATTAACGAGTCGTGTATGACCGGTGAGTTATCAGTATCAAAAAGTGAGCATCCTGAATCTGCCGACCCCGAGGCAACATTCCCGACAAACCGCATTCTTCGTGGCACAACAATTCTTGAGGGTAACTGCGAATATATTGTAGATAAAGTAGGCGACGCCACTGAATACGGGAAGGTTGCAAAACAAGCCACCGAAATTATAAAAGATAAAACTCCATTGGCTAAACAGCTTGCAAAGTTGGCAAACTTTGTAAGTGTCATTGCTATGATTGTATCGGTACTTATTTTCGTA
The DNA here is from genome assembly GCA_015061245.1 of Bacteroidales bacterium. Lineage (GTDB taxonomy): Bacteria > Bacteroidota > Bacteroidia > Bacteroidales > Marinifilaceae > RGIG9079. The sequence goes on along the minus strand of SUWY01000003.1, from coordinate 52,167 downwards.
TCACTCACTATTCAAGCATGGCTGCACGGAGTATTTGACAATGGATTCTTTACTCTCGAGGTTCTACAAAAATTACTACAATTCTTCATGGTATCGGTTGCCATTTTAGTGGTAGCAGTTCCGGAAGGCTTGCCAATGAGCATCACCCTAAGTTTGGCATTAAGTATGCGTAAAATGCTTAAAGCAAACAATCTTGTACGCAAAATGCACGCATGCGAAACAATGGGAGCAACCACTGTTATATGTACAGATAAAACGGGAACCCTCACACAAAACAGAATGGTAGTAAAAGCCGAACATATTATTGACACTGCAGATGTGGCAACACTATACCACTGCATGGCAGTAAACTCGACTGCAAATCTTGGAGACAACGACAGCAATGGCGTTCCTACCATGCTTGGAAATCCTACAGAGTGTGCCCTGCTCTTATGGTTAACCGGTAAAGATATTGATTACAAAAAACTACGTAACGAGTGCCAAATTATAAAACAACTTCCGTTCAATACCGAACGCAAGTATATGGCAACAGCTACAACAAATGGATATATTTTAGTAAAAGGTGCACCAGAGATATTATTAGAGCGTTCAACCAACTTAAGCAGCGAAGAGTATAAAAATATAGAAAATATACTATCTGCCTATCAAGGCAGAGCAATGAGAACCTTGGGATTTGCATATCGAAAATTCGACGCTAACGAACAGATTACCCTACAGAGTGAACAGATAAACAATCTGCACTTTATGGGTGTTGTTGGCATTGAAGATCCAATTCGTGAAGAGGTTCCTTCTGCAATCAAAGAGTGCCATAATGCAGGTATTGACATTAAAATTGTTACCGGCGATACAGCAGGAACGGCTCGAGAAATTGCCCGTCAAACAGGAATCTGGAACGATAAGTGCACCGATGCTAACATAATCACCGGTACCGATTTCGAGGCACTATCGGATGAAGAGGCATTAAAGCGTATTCAGGCAATTAAGGTAATGTGTCGTGCCAGACCTACAGACAAGCAGCGTTTGGTATCGCTTCTAAAAAATTTGGGTGAGGTTGTTGCTGTTACAGGCGACGGAACAAACGATGCCCCGGCCTTAAACCATGCCGATGTTGGTCTGTCAATGGGAAGCGGAACATCGGTTGCTAAAGAGAGTAGCGATATTACCCTTATCGACGACTCATTTAGAAGTATTGCATCGGCTGTAATGTGGGGAAGATCATTGTATAGAAATATTCAACGTTTCATACTCTTCCAACTTACAATTAATATGACTGCAATGGCAATCGTGGTGATTGGTCCATTCATGGGAGTTGAGATGCCTTTGACTGTAACACAAATGTTGTGGGTAAATCTTATCATTGATACATTTGCCTCAATGGCATTGGCCTCACTACCACCAAGTAAACTTGTTATGTTGGATAAACCTCGCAACTCAAAATCATTCATTCTTGTACCTGAAATGTTGAGATCGATAGCTCTGCTTGGAGTATCGTTCACTGCAATCCTATTAGGAATGTTATACTACATGAAGAGTAGCGGTCAGGAGATAGATTCGTATGAGTTGTGTATCTTCTTCACATTCTTCGTATTCCTGCAATTCTGGAACCTGTTTAACGCAAAAGCATTCTTTACAAACAGATCTGCATTTGCAAATATGAAACAGAGCACAGGCTTTGTAATAGCACTATTGATCATTGGATTAGGCCAATTCATTATAGTACAATTCGGTGGTAATGTTTTCCGCACTGAACCATTATCACTCACAACATGGATTGCAATATTGGCAGTATCATCAATTCCATTGATTGCAGGCGAGGCCTTTAGATTAATAAAGAAAGTCGCAAACAAACAATGAGATTTAAAGCTTTTATAGCACCAGTAATAACAATCATAATAGCCGAGGGATTCAAACATATCCCTTGGCTTAATGATATATATACCAATTACATCTACCCTGTTTTATTCAAAATCCTACACACTATAAGCAGTATCTTACCATTCTCTATATACGATATACTTGTAGTAGCATCAATTCTGGTCCTTCTTTCCGGAGTTATATTTCTATGGTTTAAACGGTATAGATGGATATATGTAAAGACAATTGTTATATCAATACTTTGGATATATGGATGGTTCTACCTATGCTGGGGAGCCAACTATTTTGGTAAAGATTTTTATGAGCGAACCTCTATTCCCAAAGCAGAGTATGATTCACTAACCTACTCTCAATTTTTGGCAGAATTTCGAGATTCCCTTAACTCAACCTACGATACAACTAATATATTCAAATCTGCAAAAGAGTTGCGAAGCAGCATTAAAGAGTTATACCTTCCTATCTGCTCCAACTACAATTTGCCATCACTACCAAAATTATATACAACAAAAGATATGCTCTATCCCGGCATATACGCTGCGGTAGGAGTAACCGGATATTATGGACCAATCCTATCTGAGATTCACAACAACTCACTTCTATTGCCGGAAGAGGTAGCATTTACAACAGCTCATGAAACGGCTCATCTGCTTGGAGTAACAAGCGAGGCAGAAGCAAACCTATACGGCTATCTTGTTACAACATCAAGTCCCGACAAAGCAGTTCGCTTCAGTGGTTACTTTGAAATAATGCCCTATATTTTGAATAATGCAAGAAAGGTAGTTAACGACTCAACATACAGAGCTCTCTACGAAAGTATCAACCCCGAAATATTCAAGCTATACGCTAAACAACGAGAACATTGGAAAAGTTTGCGACGAGAAAAAGCTGAGAAGGTACAAAATGCAGCCCACAACACCTATCTGCGTGTAAACAAAATTCCACAAGGTGTTGCCAACTACTCAGAGGTGGTTGCACTAATACTATCAGACTACGAATATAAGCGTCGAGAGTATTAAATATCCTTAAAGCTATTGATTAGTGGTATAAATAGACTATTTTTGCATAAAAGTCACTCTATACTATGGACAGAATAGCGGAATCTGAATTGATAATTAATGGCGATGGCACAATTTTCCATCTCCACTTAAAACCGGAAAACATTGCCGAAAACATTATTGTAGTCGGTGATCCACAAAGAGTTGAAATGGTAGCACAACATTTTGGCAGAGTGGAGTTTGAGGGCAAGAATCGTGAATTCAGAACTATTACAGGTATATATAAAGGTAAGAGAGTTACCGCCCTATCGCATGGAATAGGAGGAGGTTGCATTGATATTGTTGTTACTGAGTTGGACGCATTAGCCAACATGGATTTTAAAACAAGAAGAGCAAAAAGTGAACACAAAACACTAAACATAGTGAGAGTTGGAACTTGTGGCGGATTACAGCCCGACACTCCGATCGGCACATATATCTGCTCCGACTACTCTATCGGTTTTGACTCACTACTAAACTTCTATGCAGCAGGTAAACTTGTTTCCGAGAATGAAATTACAGAGAGTTTTATTCAACATACAAACTGGATTCCCGAGTGCGGAAGACCATACTGTATCAAGAATAGCTCCAAACTTATAGAGCGTATTGCGCAAAGCGATATGGTACATGGAATAACCTGCTCAGCTGGTGGGTTCTATGCTCCACAAGGAAGAGTAGTAAGAGCAGAACTGGCAATGCCACAACTTAACTCTTTACTTCAATCATTCATATATAACTCCCTAAAAATCACAAATTTTGAAATGGAGGGAGCACAATTGGCAGGATTAGCAAAAATACTCGGACACAACGCCATGACTGTATGTATGGTAGTGGCTAATCGCTTTGCAAAAGATGCAAGTACCGACTACAAATCAAGTATGGAGGGGTTGGTAAAATTGGTATTGGATAGAATATAAATTAAATAGTAGAATAATGAGAAAAATTTGGAGTACATGCCTACTGTTAGGCGCAATGTCTATGACATTTACAAATTGTAGCAGTGATTCAAACAACGAGCCAGGAACAAACGAAAATAAATATGACAATCCTGCAGAGTATGTTGGAAAGTGGGAATTGATATCTGCTAACACCCTTAATACTGGAAATGATACACTAATAAAGTATAATGGTGATCATGTCATGATTGTAAAAGAGAATGGTACAGCAGTTAACGATATTAATGGTTTCTTCTACTGGAGAGTAGATACAGAAAACAAAAAATTCGAAATCAATTATGGCACATCATACTGGCTTAGTACGATTACCACAAAAAGTATTACTGCTGATGAGTGGAATTTTAGTGAACAGATCGGATTTAATCAATTTATAGATTCAAAATACAAGAAGATTAAAAATGCCTACCCTGCTGATATGATAGGTAAATGGAATATCTATAAGGTATTAAAGAAGGCCCCAAGCCAAACAACAGATACAATTGATTCAGAGTGGATAGAGGCAGGACAAAATGTTACAATCACTGATGGTTGGTACGATAAATACGTGACATTCAAGGATGATGGAACATATATTGACTATGATGGCCGTGACTATGAGTGGTTTGTAACAGGTCCCCACATCTGGACAGTTGGCACCGAGTGCACGGATATGTTAAGAGTATATACCGGAGTTGATTCAGACAAAATATCATATGTAACCAAAGGAGACAAAGAGAATACCCGCTACTACCTAATGCGCGCAGAGTAAAGAAATCAGAGCGAGGCCTCCATATCGGAAGCCTCGCTCATCTTTTAAACAAAACCGAATTAAACAAATTATATATAGCGTTATCACTTAATTGGCAACTATTGAGCAAAAATATTTGTGTAATTTTTCCAGTTGGTAGCAGCTTTATATGCATCCAAATTCAAACGTGGAACTTTGATACGGGCTGTTGAATCAAATGCACTTGACCCCAATGACGGAGGTGTTGTTGCACTAATCTCAACAGAGGTACATTTATTAAATGCATACACACCAATTGTAGTAACCTTATCTCCCAAAATAACTTTTGTCAAAGGACAGTCAACAAATGCATAGTCATCAATTGTAGTTAAAGTAGCTGATAATTTAACATCAGTCAACTTCTCGCAACGTGCGAATGCTTGAGCATAAATACCGGTAACTTTATCTCCCATTTGTACACTCTCTAAATTATCACAATGTAAGAATGCATAACCATTTATAGCGGTAACATTATCAGGAATTGTAACCGTAGTTAAAGCATCGCAATCTTCGAATGTTCCTAAATCAATTCTTGTCAATGTAGATGGTAAATTAATCTCTATCAGATTATCACAATTTCCGAAGAGAGCTGTACCCGATATGCGTACACCACCCTCATAACTACCATAATATTGTTGATACACACCGTTGCCAGAATATGTTTTAATGTTTGTCACGCCACCAACTCCTAAGTATGCTGTATTAGAAAAAACACAATATTCTTCAGTAGTACTATATTTTTTTAAATATATAGGATAAGCATAAGTATCCCCCGGTCTAATATATACATGAGCTGTGCTTCCATTTGTTAAAAAACGATACCCTTCGGGAATTGTTATACTCTTAACTCCTGAACCATAGAATGCTGCACCATGTAGATTTGTTTTATTAATATAATCATAATCGGGGATAACTGGAAGGTTGACACTCTCTAAAACTCTACAACCTGCAAATGCTACCTGCCAAATATTATACTCACCACCACTCTCTACTGTAAATTCAGGGAACTTTTTCAATGCATCGCAATTGAAGAAACTTCCAAGTGAGAAGTTAAATACCGATCCTTTTGTTACGGTAGGTACAAAAATCTCTTCAAGCATTGCACAGTCATAGAAGGCAAACGCACCGGTTGAGATTGTACTACCCTCCTCCATTGCACCGAATCGAACACTCTTCATAAGTACATTCTTGCTAAAGGCCTCGCGACCAATAGTGAATGTTGCACCTTTAGGAAGAGTCGGGAATGAAATAGAATCCAACATTACACAATCGGCAAATGCCAAATCACCAATTGTATTCTCTACTCCCTTTGTAAAGCCATTAAATGTTACACTCTCCAACATTGAACATTCACCAAAACAGCGATCACCAATCTTTGTAACTGTTGCCGGAATATCAATGCTCTTAAGCAATTTACACTTATAAAATGCGTGTCCTCCTATTTCTTGAAGATTTACAGGAAGAATTACACTCTCAAGTAATTTACAATCCTCAAATGCATGCGAAGCGATTGTTGTAATCTCATCGGGAATAATAATCTGCTCCAAACCATCGCAATTGTAGAATGCCGACATACCTATCGATTCCAATCCCTCGGGAAGAATAACATTATCCAAATATGGACAGGTGCTGAATGCATGCTCGCCAATTGTCTTAACTGTTGCAGGAATTGAGACATACTCCACTGCCGTGCCCGCAAATGCCGATGATGAGATAGACTCAAGACCAATTGGCAGTGAAACATTTACCAACGAAGAGTTATTCATAAAACAATTATATGGCAACTCCTTCATATCGGTATTACTGATATCAAGAATCTCAAGCTTAGGCAAAGTATTTATATACTCCAAATCGTAATCATGAATAGTTCCGCAAACAGTCAATCCCTCAAGAGCTGCGAACTCAGCATCAGTAATCATTAACTGTAGTGAGTCGGTATCGGTCAAATAGACAGTCTTGCTATTATTAACACCAATACCTGTATTTCCACTCTGTACAATAAGAACAGTTGCCGAGGTTTGGTTATTAATATCACGAAGAGTTACTGTAGAGTAACGGTTTGTGGTTGTTGAATCATTAGGAGCAACATTCAATGTAAAGCTCTCTACTTTTGTAACCACACGACTCTCAGCAACGCTCAACCATTCCGATGCAGTAGTTGGAATATCAATAACATATCCTTCTACATTGGTAAGGAATGATATCTGGATTGTACCACCCTCATAACCAATAGTATATGTTGACGATGTCAATGCAATTAAAGCTTCGTCCTGATTCTCATCGGCAGTAAAGCTGATTGCCGCCATAACCGTTGAACCGCTTCCATTTGATACAAATAGAAGAACCTCGCTCGAAATCAAAATAGAGGGAGTGGTTATCTCAACTATTCCTTCAGTGTTGTCAACTTTATAAGCTTTTGCCTTATATCCATCCTGAGCAAGAGCCTTTACAAGAGTTTTGTCATCGCCACCCTCTATAGAGAATGAAATTCTATATGTCTTGTTTGGCTCTGCCTCAATATTGTTAATTGAATCATCGGTAAAGGCAATGGCTAACTTTTGCAATTTTGGAATAGTAATTGTAGTGCCATCGTTTAATACAAGATAGACGTAATTGTCATCAACGTTTACCTCTTTGAAGATTGATGTTGCTGAACTACCGTTCTGACCATCTTGGCCATCTTCGCCCTTGGCTTTTCCCAACTCGGTCCATGTAGTACCGTTGTCGTATGAAACGTACCAATAGTCGTTCTCAATTTTCAACTGAGGGGTAACTCCATCAGCACCGGTTGCTCCTTGCTCACCTTGAGGTCCTTGTGCTCCGGTCTCACCCTGGGGTCCTTGTGGACCTTGAGGTCCTTGCGCACCGTCTTGGCCATCCTGACCATCCTTTCCGTCTGAACCTGATGCCTTGACCATTTTACCGTTACCATCAAGTAACCACTCCCCATCAAGTGTCCAGTAATAGAATCCATCCACATACTGTTTTAATCCGATAATCGGTGTATGGCCATCTTGACCGTCATTTCCGTCAGAACCATCGTTTCCATCATTTCCATCGGAACCGTTGAATCCGTCATTACCATCATTACCATCGCTTCCATCAGAACCATCTTCACCATCAGAGCCATGATAAATTGTAATTGAACCTGCCTTCGCAAAGGTAATTGTATAACCAATCTCCTCGTTTCCACGATAAATTGGAACTATTTCGGTCACATAATCATTACTCTGTAAAGCAGTAACTGCTGTTTGAAGTGCAGAAATGTTGGTATTCATTTCATTACACAACTGTTCCAAGATTTCGACTCGTGCTGACAAGTCATTGAAATCTTCTCGAAGAGCAGAATCATCGTACTCTTCCGTACATGCAGAAAGAGCTATCGCCCCTCCCAGCATCAACGTCATAATACGTTTCTTTAATCTCATATCTTGATTATTGTGTTTAAATTAACCAACCTCCTTTTGTTATTTACTTTGATGGTAAATTATTCCAATCTATAACGTAATTTGGGCTTGAAGCAGCACGAGAATAGCTTGTATATGTAGATGATGAACCTGAAACAAAAGTAGAAATAGGCACAATAGTTCCTTTGCCACTAATTCTTCCTTCAAATGTTTCACCAACTCCATCTTTAAAAATAACAACTTTATATCTAACAGAACTTACTCCATTCTTCTCTGCGTAATAGTGTAAATATACCTCGTAAGTTCCCTCAGGGGCCGGATCAAAGTAGATATTTTCAGGTCCAAAACCATTAACATTGTCATAATCAAGATATCCTCCTGTTGTTGAACGCATAGCACCATAATATATATGATAACCCGAAGGATCTACGCAGTGAATATCTATGTCACTATAATTATCCCATGTTAATGTCATTTTTATTTGACCATACCCACTAACTAAACTACCCTCTCCCAAATTAATGTCATCATTAGCATCATCTTCCATAGAAGAACCACCTTCTGCAACATCTTTGGTATACTCCTCTATAATATCAATAATCTCGTCTATTGAGAAGCCGGAATTACGATCAACAGTAATCTTTATATAGTAGGTTATATCACCAGTTGAAACTTGTGTTCCAAATGTAGGATTAATAACTTCCACATCAACCAAAGCATTGTATATTGAATCTACAACAACTAGATTTTCTAAATAATCTTTTGAGATTGCAAGTTCTGATTTCTCCAATAACTCTTTTAATCCTCCATTTTGACAGATAATCTTTAATATAATATTTATTTGAGTAACAAATATATACTCATTACTTTCACCTATTTCAAAATTATTATAATACTCCTCCCAATTAATTGAAGATTCTATTCCGTTCTGTATCGCACTTGCCCCCTCTTTTGTTATGACAACAGCATCAAACTTATTATTCTCATAGTTTCCCAGAACCAACGTAAATTCATCAGTTAGAATATTATCTATTAATCCATTTTCTCCAAAATTTACAACTACTTTTGAGTTATCAATAGAATCGCCACATGCTATGAATCTATCCGGATATAATTCATTGTCGTCATCTGCCTCATAAAAGAATCCCGAACCATCTTTTCCTAAAATTGCAAAATCTACACTATCTCCCATATTTTCTGTAATAGAGATATAGTCTGGAAGATCATTTACTTTTTGAAGTTTTAGCTCAGTACCGTCAAGCAAAATGAATATAACACAATCCTCTTCTACAATAACTTCACTAAAGAATGAATCACCGTTAATGCCAGGAACTCCTTGAATACCTTGCTCTCCTTGAGGACCTTGCGCTCCATCTTGACCGTCTTTACCCTCTGCCTTAATCCACATACCATTCTCATCGGTCATTTCAGTATAAGAGGTTCCATTATCGTAACTTATCATCCAATAACCATCGGTACTTACTTTCAACTTGGGAGATACTCCAGCATCTCCGGTAACAGGCAATTTATTACCAAATGCATCAAGTAACCAACTTCTACTACCCTCAAATACTTGCTCCCAATAGTAACGTCCCTCAAATTCGGCTACTCCGATTATAGGAGCATCCTGACCTTTTGCTGATACATTAGTGCACTCATCACCAATCCACCAATAGCCATCTGTTCCAATATAAGGAGCTTTACCCGGCTCGCCATCTTTAACAACTATCTCCTTCCCATTTGTAAAGGTTATTTTGTATCCTCCGTCTTGCAACGTATTTACATGCTCAATGTAAATCTTATTCTCGATAGAAGTTACCAAAGTTGTTATAGAATTAATATCTACATTTATCTGAGTCAACTGAGACTCGATAATGTCTACTCGATTCTCTAAGGAATCCAAACGATTTAAAATTTCACTATCGTCAAATTTCCAATCATCCACTAATTCGCAACTTGTCAAACTGCCAAAAAGACAAAAAAATGCAAGTACACGCATTATTCTTTTTCTAATCATAGTTATAATTATTTTTTATTACTTCTAAATATGCTAAAATCTCCTATTGACCGTCCCATTACTCTGCTACGACTCGTCAATTCACCAATAATAGCATCTAGAATATAATCAAAGTTATTAAATCCACTTGTCAAATTAGATTCATGAAAAACATTTGTCCAACTATCTAAATTACCCCAACTTGCAGAATTACTACCCTCAACGCCATATGGAGCAAAAAGAATCATTCTTCTTCCTGATGGAAGAGCATTCCATTTGCCTTCTAGTTCCGTAACAGAAATATTACTGTAGCTACCTTTCAAATACGGAGCATCTGACCAAAGTATAATTACTTGACGATGGTATCCATCATCTATATCATTAGTTTTTTGGAATGCAACTTCAAGTGCATCTAATCCACTTTCTGGTGTATCTCCTCCATATCCCAAACTTATTGAATTTACATAACTATTAAATTGTGTTTGCTGAGCAGGCAGAGAATATAAAGAACTAACCTGTAACCAATCAGGTCCCTCTACATTTATATCCTGGAAAGTGATAACCTGAGTATTTAATCCTGTTAATTGAATTCCATTCTCATTACAACGCTCATTAAAGGAATCATAAAACGAAATTGCATTTCTTTTTACTGTATTGATAACATCACTCATACTTCCTGTAATATCAATACACATAATAACCTCAACAGTTAAATAATTTTCACCTGTTGTAAATGATTTAATAGTAGGATCATATATTATATCATCATCTGCACCTCCATACTTAGAAACTATACTTCCATGATCATCACTATTAAATTTATAATATGAACGATAATAATAAGTCGTATTTGGTTTCAGTCCTCTAAAATCTACCTCAAAACTTAAATCTGCATCACTTTGATAACCAACTCCATCATACTCTGCAGATCCTAATAACATATTATCAATATCATCATCACATATAATTCCATAAACTCCATAGTTATTAAAATCAACTGATGGGCACCATACAGTTCCACTTAAAGTACATGAACTACCACCAACTTTGAATGTTGCATTTCCTGTCCACAGAGATAATATATTCTGTACTTTGTCTTCAATCTGATTATTATACCACTCTAGAATTATATTTGAAAACTTATAGTTACCACTATCATCAATATCTATCTTGGATAGAACATCCGAATCTGTATTATAACTTTCTGTATTAATTTTATTAAGTTTTTCTTTTAAACTATCAATGACTATTAATTCTGATTCATGACTAATATCTGAATTATTTAATAGATGTGTTATATTTGCAATAATCGACTTTAGAGTATCTCCTGATAATTCATCAGAGAATCCAGGTAACTCATTTTTATTGTAAGAAACACTATCAATAAGTGAAAGCACTAGTGAATTATCATAAATCAGCTCAAGAATTGTATCATTTGCAAAACTAAAATACAAAACGCCATCCTTTGTGACCATCTGAGTAGGAATGTTATCATTTTTTGTTGATATAATACTTATCACATTATCCCCTTCATGATCCATATAAGTTAAAGAATTAAAATTATTGGTTGAAATAATTTCATCTTCAAATAATCCATTCTTAAAACATAAATATCCATATTTGGTTATATAGGCGACATCCCATTCACCAATAGCTGCATCTGTTTTTACAATTCCCTCTAAACTATTTAAAACATTGTCGTCATTTACTTTTTGAAGTTTTAGCTCAGTACCGTCAAGCAAAATGAATATAACACAATCCTCTTCTACAATAACTTCACTAAAGAATGAATCACCGTTAATGCCAGGAACTCCTTGAATACCTTGCTCTCCTTGAGGACCTTGCGCTCCATCTTGACCGTCTTTACCCTCTGCCTTAATCCACATACCATTCTCATCGGTCATTTCAGTATAAGAGGTTCCATTATCGTAACTTATCATCCAATAACCATCGGTACTTACTTTCAACTTGGGAGATACTCCAGCATCTCCGGTAACAGGCAATTTATTACCAAATGCATCAAGTAACCAACTTCTACTACCCTCAAATACTTGCTCCCAATAGTAACGTCCCTCAAATTCGGCTACTCCGATTATAGGAGCATCCTGACCTTTTGCTGATACATTAGTGCACTCATCACCAATCCACCAATAGCCATCTGTTCCAATATAAGGAGCTTTACCCGGCTCGCCATCTTTAACAACTATCTCCTTCCCATTTGTAAAGGTTATTTTGTATCCTCCGTCTTGCAACGTATTTACATGCTCAATGTAAATCTTATTCTCGATAGAAGTTACCAAAGTTGTTATAGAATTAATATCTACATTTATCTGAGTCAACTGAGACTCGATAATGTCTACTCGATTCTCTAAGGAATCCAAACGATTTAAAATTTCACTATCGTCAAATTTCCAATCATCCACTAATTCGCAACTTGTCAAACTGCCAAAAAGAGACAAAAATACAAGTATACGTATTATTCGTAATTTACTCATAATTTAAATTATTTTTAGGTTATTAATATTTCATTTTATCAGGCATATATACGACTATATAGTTGTAAACTAAAGGACCAGGCGGAAACCACGGTCATATTCCTCAATGTACGAATAACGGTAGTCGCGAGCCGACACTCGGCAGTTACAAGCATAGAGACCGAAGTAACCTCCACGGAGCATGCAGCTAGATCCAGTTGCAGGCCCAGTAGGATTGGTCTGCGAAGATGAAGAATAAGAGCCATACCTATCACTACACCACTCATTAACATTACCGCACATATCATATAAACCTAACTCATTAGGAAGTTTGGTACCAACGGCATGAGTCATACCACTACTATTGGAGTAATACCAAGCCACATTATCAATCGTATTACTACCACTATATTTATAACCTTGCGACTTGTTACCACCACGAGCGGCAAACTCCCACTCTGCCTCGGTAGGTAAACGGAATCTTAAACCTGTCAACCTTTTTAATTCAGGAAGAAAATCATTAACTATATCATCCCAACTTACTTCTTCTACAGGCAAATTAGTACCATTGAAATAACTGGGATTACTACCCATTACAGCTACCCACTCCTCTTGGGTAACCTCGAACTTACCCATATAATAATCATTTGTAAGGGTTACACTATGAACAGGTCGCTCATCTGAGTATGCATCAATATCATCACTTCCCATCATAAATGTACCACCCTCAACCAATACCATATTGTTTACCAAATTTGTCAACACACTCTTCTGTGCCTCTGTTGCATCAGAAGCCCAGGTTACATTTAAGTTATTGGTAATTGTAGATGAGTAGGTATTTTGGTGGAACTCTGCGATTAGATATTGCGCTGCTTGGTCGCTCATTTCCCAAACATTGACATTCACATCCTCAACGAATAAAGCGTCAACTTCTCCATTTAAAGACTCGTATACCGAAGTGGGCATGACAAATAAGTAAGCCGTACGAGCTGAACCGGTTTCATTTGATTCGAAACTTACACTGATATTTCCTGCATTATCATCCTCTACATAGCACCAGAAATCCTGATACTCTGATATGATTTGAACCATTCCCCACACATCATCGTAGTAATATTTAATCAAGGTATAACCTGCAGTGCAATTTACTGTTGCATTAAAATATGATGAGCCATCTGCGGCAACATCGACTACCTGTCCCATAGGGCTAAACTCAAAGGTATCATCAATCTCTTCCGACTCCTGGTGGAACTCAGCAATTAGATATTGTGATGCTTGGTTGCTCATCTCCCATACTTCTGCATATTGATCTGCAATAAAGAAGCTATCTACATCGCCATTTAAATCCTCGTATGCTGAAGTTGGCATGACAAATATATAAGCCTTACGAGCCGAACCTGTTTCGTTCGCCTCGAAACTTACACTGATATTTCCTGCATTATCATCCTCTACATAGCACCAGAAATCCTGATACTCTGAATAGATATTGCTCATACCCCACTCAGTATAATCATACTTAATCAAGGTATAACCTTCAGGGCAATTTACTGTTGCATTAAAATATGATGAGCCATCTGCGGCAACATTGACTACCTGTCCCATAGGGCTAAACTCAAAGGTATCATCGGTGTTATCCTCTATGGGTTCATCACGCAAAATAACCTGAACATTTACGTCAACTGCTTTACGGTATGTTATATTGCAATAACGCAATGTAACATTTGCCTCACCAACACAATCCATAAGTGCTGCACAATATTCAAAAGTTCCATCACTATTTGGTTTCAAACAAAACATTTGAGTTTGTGATCCCCAACCGGCAGCACCGTCAGTACCAAACCAACCATCGGTTACTGTCCACTCTTGGAATGCAAGTTCCGAGTTATCGTCGTAATAACTCATCAAAATCAAATCAGGTTCTCCTCCCAATGCGCCATTTATATCGTAAATTATATCCTCGATAGAGAAAATCGGATCAGGAGTTGTATAAGCTCCCGGATTATAAACTTCATAAACCTTATCAAAGGTTGTAACTAAGCTATAATCATAATCTGAAATGGATGGCTGCTTCTCAGGAGCTGCTACAGCTTCTTGATTAATCAAAACAACATACTCTGCATCATTATAATAACTTTTAAAGATTATGTATGTAGGATATATCTCTCCAATAACAGTTGCATTAGGCATCAAACATGCAGTTCCGTACAAACAAAGCTCCTCGCTGACAAAACCCAAATTATCAATACATGCGAATCCTGCATATGTAGACAATGCAGAACCATCTTCATCAAACCAGTAGAAATAGTTAGAACCCTTAACCTCATAACAATCCATGAACTCGTTATTTGCGTTATAAGAACCTAGAACTACATCACCACCCAAAAGAGCATCCTCAAGAGTTCCCTCCTCAATACCAAGAGTAGCCTCAATCGCCGGAGTAATATCTACAGATACATCGGCAATTGGAGTAACATACTTAGTAGGATCAGAATATGCACCCCAATTTTCTACCACTGTTCCGTCAAGTGCGATCCAAGTAGCACCCCAAGCGTTATCCTGAACAACCTGAACATTAATTAAATAGTCAGCATCCGGAGCTACGAATGAACTTGCAGGAGTCTCAACAACGTTGATAACAACCTCTAACTTAACCTCTGCATCGCCATAGATGTATTTTCCCGACAATGTATAAGAATCTCCGGCTACAAACAGGCCTGAATTATCATATCCTAGGGTATAAGTTACACCATCACCCTCAAGATATGCTAAACGAACCGCACCTGTTCCGGCAGGATCCGGAGTTCCCCATAAGATAGGATTACAATCTGAATTATACCAATGTCCTACAGGTCCATTTGTTGTAGATGAAGGAGTTGAACCATCCTCAAGAGTGTAAACGGTTTCATCTGCATTCAAACCAACATATATCACCGAACCATCGGCAATTGCCGCTGCCAAATTCTCTACACCAAGTTTTGTTGCAACCTCCTCAGCTGAAATTGTTGTTCCTGCTGAGCCAGGAACAATGTCAAGGGCAACTGTAACTATCTCTATTTCAAGCTCTGGGACTACCGGAGTTTGAGGAGTTTGATCAGGAGACATATATGCGACCTGTTTAATAATCACCTCTTTAACAGTATTCGCCTCATCGTCGAAAGTAACAGTAATATTTCCCTCACGAGCCTCACCATCATTAGCAGAGACAGTAGCCTTTACTGTATAATCCGCTGTCTCTGCACGCCCATCACTGTCAATTGTAATCTACTCTGCAATAGAAGATACTGTGAACGCTTGGTTTGTAGTCGTTACGAAAGTAATCTCTCCACCGGTGTAAGCCACCTCTATCTCAGTCTTATCAATCTCCATAACAGCCTCGACCGAAACTGTCGGATTAGGTTCTGTTGGATTAGCTGTTGGAAATGTTATAGCAGAGGCTCCCGGATCCGGAGTTGGAAGAATATTCTCTTTTACTGTAATTTCACTACACGCAACACTAAATATTCCTAAAAGTGCTATGCAAATATTATATATTGCTTTTGAATTCATAACCTATGATTTTACGGTTAAATAGTAAAAAAACCGGGGGCTGTCAAAAGTCAGCCCACTCGGTTCTCAAAAAAAGGCGTTATGATTAGTTACCACCTTCAACGTGCAAATGTTTAATAACATTGCCGTCGGTTCTTTGTTCTACATCGACAATCTTAGCTCCGATTCCCTTTACCTTAACGTTAAATTTACGTTTGTGAAGAGTTACATTGTAAATTGGCGCCAATACTATATCGCATCCACTATCCTCAAGGGCTTTATACAACACAGCCGCTTTAGCTGCTGCAACACCTCTAGTTTGCCATGATGCCCAAGTTCCATCAATAACATACTGCATCTTTGGCATTCCAACAATTTTCTTGATTTTTTGTGACCATGAGAATTTTCCGCTAATCTCAGCCTCCAACTCTTTTTCTGTCTCTAATACGGTTACTAACTCGCCATTTGTTACTTGGCTGTTAGCCAATGAGTAAACAGGCGAGGTTGTAATCTTTGTTGTACCACACGATGTCAAACTCAATGCCATCACTGCGCCTAATAGTGCAATAAATAATGTCTGTTTCATAGCTTTGATATTTAGTTGTTTTGTTGTTTAGTTAATCTTTTTGGGACACGGACCATATTGATTAGTAAATGGTTTGGAATCAAGCATCATAAATATCAATATAATCAATCCTCCTACGTATGGAATTAAATAGAATAATAGGAACACTCCGCTTCTTCCTGTGTCATGTAAACGTCTTACAGTAAGTGCCAAACTTGGAACCAATGTTGCCAATCCCCGTATTCCTGAAATAATTATCCACACCATTACCGATGCCGTATATGCAGTGGGATCGCTCTCAATCAATACCAATGATGGTAATGATGTAAGAAGCATTAAAGCAACCAATATTATAGAGAAAATTGTTTGCCATATATAGACATACCAAAATTCAGTACGTCTTGAACGTCCCTTAAATACAGCATAGTGAGTAAAAAACTTCTTCAAAGCTCCGACAAAGGTAATCTCTTCCGGTAGAGGCTCCTCGGGTAAATCCATAATAGGTGCAGCAGCACCTATAGGGGTATAGCCATATTTAGGACCAACATTATGGTCCTGTTCCTGAGCGCACACTCCGGTTAGGTCACTTATTAAGCAACTTAAATCTCCTGGCAGAGTAATTCTTTCATTACCATTAATTCTTACTCTTTTCTTATGGATATAATCTGTATTAATCATTGTTCCATTAGTACTATGATCTTCATATACCATAGAACCATCATCATTAATAAAAATATCTCCATGATGACTGCTGATTGCCGGATGGTCAACTACAAAATCGTTGTCCTTGGCTCTTCCAATCTTTATTATTCGCATCTCTATTTACTGTATTTAGGGCTTGGACCATATTGATTTTGATACGGCTGTGAATCTGTACATAAAAATATAAAGATCAGTATTGCACCTATAAATGGAATCAAACACAATAGGTACATCCAACCGCTTTTTCCTATATCATGCATGCGTCGCCAGAATAGAGCCAATTTTGGAATGATTGTCGCAAAAAACCATAATGGATAGATGGGCGAGAATATTAAATCCCATAATGCCATATACCAATATTCACTTCTTCTGGCTCTGCCTGAAAAATCTGTATAGTGTGCAAAGAAATATTTAAATGTCTCTCCAAACGACATGGCAGGATTTGCTACCGGAACATCATTATCTGCCACAACAATCTCTTTCTCCTGCTGTTGAACAACAGGTGGATTTGGAATATATCCGGCAATAGTTCCGGTTGATTCCTGTGGTGATATTTTGACAATATCGCTTATTGTGAAATTGAAGTCACCTGGCAACGTTATTACCTCACTTCCGAATAGTTGCATAGATGAGTTATGTACCAACTGACCATTTATCATTGTTCCATTTGTACTATGGTCTTCGTAAAATACACATCCCTCATCGTTTATCACAATGTCTGCATGGTGTCCGCTTACCATGGGATTACTAACGATATAATCGTTATCTTGCGCACGTCCTATCTTTATAACATTCATAATATATGTTTTTGCTTAATCGTTACTACTCTGCCGGCTCTGGCTCCGGTTCCGGAGCTGCTCCTTGTGTAATTGAAATTGTATGGGTTAATCCATTAAGTGTACTTGTTACAGTTACAGTAGCACTTCTCTCCTCATAAGCCTGATTATTTAGAACAGTAATTATGAAAGAGCCATTACCATCACCCTGAGTTACATTGAACTTAACCCAGTCAGCATTGCTGCTAACACTCCACGCTCCACTACACTCAACAACTACTTCAGGTTCAACTAATGAGTTATAAGTATAATTCAAAGCATCGGTATCAACGCTATACACAAACGGTAATTGGGTAAATGAGATTTGCTTCTCTTGACCTGTCAGCGTTGAACGAATTCTTGCCGTTCCACTTCTCGATGTAAGCTGGTCATTTGCAGGAATTGTAAATACTACAGATCCAGATCCAGAACCACTTGTCGGATTTGCAGTAATCCAATCATCTGATACTATAACGCTCCAACCGGCCTCGGCAGTCATTGTAAATGGAACAGTAAATAGACCTCCGGCACTCTCTGAAATATCAACATGAGTAACCGGCTCTGTATTATCGAATACAAATCCCTCTTGTGTTACACTTATTGTTGTTTCTCCGTTGTATGGTGCATCGTAATTGGTTCTAATAACAATTGTTCCGCTACGAACTTCTGTAGATGTATTAGCATCAGGGGTAAAACGCACATTTACAACTCCACTACCAATTCCACTTCTAACGCTCGGAGTAATCCAATCTGGACACTCGGCAACCGACCAATCAACACTACACTCAACATCGACAGAAGCAATATCATAATTTTGGCTATAAGCCGGATATGAGATATTCATATCTCCTGTCACATTATATACATACTTCTTATGAAGCATATTTACCGTATGAGTCAAAGTGGCACCTATCTTTTCGTGTTCAAGACTTACAACTGTAAAACTTCCGGTTCTATCTTCTTCAGATGAAGAATCAATAGGATCTACAGTTACTGTAACCATCGTTCTGCCACTTGTTCCACTTGTTCTTGATAAATGAATCCAATTTGATACATTACGAATCTCCCAATCTCCCGACGCTTGAATCTCAAGGTCAAAAGGTCCGGTAGATAGGGTTGGTATTGAAGCAAACAAATCTTCATCATACACAATATCAAAATCAAATGCTTCCAATGTAAGGTTCAAATTCTGAGAAACGCTATTCAATGTACTTGCAACTCTGATATTTGCAGTCACATCTTCGGTACTCATATTTCTTTCAAGTGTCTTGATTGTCAAAAGAGTTGTATCGGTTCCACTCAATGGAGTTACCTCTGCCCAAGATGGGACACCCGATATTTCCCAACTACCGGTTGTATTCAATGTAGTTGTCTCTACAATGTAAGCCTCGTCGTTATTATCGGAGAATGAAGTTCCTCCGGTAAAATTGAAAATATAAGGATCTTGTGACACATAAATATCTCTATATGCACCGGCATCAGTCATTAAACGAACCCATCCGCTTCTACGCTCGGTTGTTGGATTTACCCCATCTGCTTTTAAAACAATATCGGTAATTCCAACTCCATTATCAACCGAGAATTCTGCCCAATCAGGAAAATCTGAATAAGGAATCTCCTCGATACGCCAAGGGCTCTCTGCATCAACTTGCAAATCTATCGGATTGGTATTCAACTCATTTAATGTATACTCTGCACTCTCTACACTTCCATCAATTAAGAATCTTAAATTCTTTTGACACAACTTTAACAAAATCTCAGGACAAGCGCTTGATGTAACTTCAACTACAGAGCTATCACGATTTACCCTTACAGGCATTAAAACCACATGAATATTATATGGTTCAATTCCTAAATTCCACTCTTTAGGAAAAACATTTATCTCTGCCCCATTTCTATTAACCACACTCTCTGCCGGCAGTGAAAAGTGTTCAGCAGTTACGGGCGAGGCATCACTTTGATAAATTGTCTTAACCTTCCAGAATACATTACTTCTTACATCGTAGAGTTGAGCAAAATCGATAGAAGTCTCATTCCAATCAAACCACATGGAATCGATATTTGTAAACAATACCGGTCTGGGTTGTTTGAAAGTAATTGGTATAGCAAAGGCATAACCTGATTGATTATAGGAAGGTAAAAAATACGATATCGCCTCACGTACAGCATTATCATCATTTACATTCACATTAAGATTAAGTGTTGTTGTACCGGAAACATAAGATCCTTGATTTGGATTTACATTTAACCAATTTGGTTTGCTGTCCAAAAACCACTCAACAGGCGATGTAAATGTAACGGTATACTCATCTCCTAATGGGTATAAATCAATATTTGAAGGGCCCGACAGAATAGCCTGATCCTCAATTATTGAAGGATTCATATACTCATCATCTTCTGTACTACATGCCCAACATTGCCCTATGGCAACTAACAATGCTAATAAATATCTGTATTTCATATCAATATTATTGTCTATCATAAATCAAATCTCCCGGAGTTGCCGATAACAACCGCTTCATAACCATATATACCGTGGCAATTGAGCAAATCATAATAACAGCAATTGAGTAGAAAGTTTTAGGACTCCACAAAGCTAAATAGCTAAATGCCCCATCTTTCATTATACCACATAATGGTAAAATCAACTCTATTGTATATGATATGGCCAAAGCCAAACCAATAGCTCCGGCAATTGTTGAAATCATTATAAGTACATAAACACTTATCAACTCAAAATTACCAATTCCAAAAGCCTTGAAAGTACCAAGATTACGCTTAACCTTCTGGAAATAAGACTGCAACAAATTAACGACAAACAACATAATACAAAGAATTGAAAATACTATTATGGCCCACGACAATATGTTAGCCATAACACTTACCGCATTAAAATTCTCTTTGGCATTAATTTGCTCCATCTCTATTTGCACTCGATATGTATCTTTAACAAAACTCTCAAATGCTCTAATGTTATTCAAATCTGCAAATTGAATAGAGATATATGAACCTTGAGGCAATTGGTATGGCTTAAAATTATAATCATACACCCTATGTATATCATACTCACCATACTTCTCTACAACCTTATTATGGAGCGATGTTACAAACTGTGGAGTCATATCATCATAAGCTCCCGTCACCTTAACATAATATCCGGGTTTAAAGGTTCTGAGTAATGGTAAATATGGAGCCTGTTTAGGGACAAATACCAATTCTCCGCCTATAGAGCGTATATACTCTTTAAACTCGGTTTCCGGGATATCCGAAGGAACAAAATAATTGAGCGTAATGGCATATTTGCGATTATCCAATAAAAATGGATAGGTCAAATCATTCCTTAACTGCTCATAAAAATACTTTGTTGCAATGATATCCATGTTCATTGGCAAACGCTTTACAACAGCAATAATTGGAACAGGTACATGAGCAAATCCTTGAAATAGCGGGAAACCTAAAGTATCTGCGCTACCTCCATATCTACACATATCCAAATATGCCGGAAAGTCATCATCGTAACCCAATTTCTTTATAAAATCGTAGGTTACAATTACACCTATCATATCATCGCTCAAACTCTCAAAAGGGAGTGCACATTTGTCAACTACATTCTCTCTATCCAATACGGATTTTAATAAGGGGTTTCCTGCAAATGATTGGAAGAAACGAAAATCCGGATATTGAATTTGCTTTTCCTCTTTTCCAAAAACATTAAAATTAAATGTATAATCTACCTGATGAGCCACAAAATGAAATTGTTTCATATTATTGGTATCAGATAAACCATCTAACAAACCGTCAATATCCCCCTCCCCATACTCATTTTGAATATCAACCCAATTTATAAATGGATCATTCATCTTATATGAGAGATAATTCAAACTTGCACTACTAAATGCAATTGCCAAAAATGTCAATGTCAATACAGCAGTCAATAGCCACAAATTTGAGTAGTGTCGTCCCAACACCACCTTCTCCTCGCGTTTCACAAAGAGCTTAAAATAATCCCCCGTAAGTATCTTTATTTTGCTCATTTTAAACTCTCTTTAAAAAGGTAACAAACTCCTGCTTTGAGTATTTCTCTTTACCATTTGTCCAACTACTTTTATCATCATTGGGCAAATAGATCGACTCATTGTCTATAACACCGTAATATGTTATCTCATCACCCTCATGTTCCGGTAATCTACTCTCCTTGTGTATTTTGATTATTATATCTGCAAAAGTTACTGCCAGATTCATATCGTGCGATACAATAACTGCAGAACTTCCCTCCATTGACGCAAGCTTATCAGTCAATATCTCCATTGCTTTTGTTGCATTGTCGCTATCCAAATTTCCTGTAGGCTCATCACCAAACAACACAGTAAAATCAGGAAGAATAGCTCTGGCAAATGCTAAACGTTGTTGCTGGCCTCCGGAAAGTTCCTGAGCCATTCTCTCTTCATGAATATGTTCCAATCCGAGCTCAACCAAAAGCTTATGTGCACGCTTAAAGGATGAATATTGTGTATATCCCTGCAACATTCTTGTTATCGAAATATTCTCGTATGCAGTGAAATTTCGCATCAAATTGGTACTTTGGAAGATAAAGTTGAAATGTTTTCTACGAAATGCAGATAACTCTTTATCCTTATTTCTGTGCCACATAGCCAAAAGATCTATAGGCTCCTTTCCATCCTCATAGAAAAGGAACTTGGTCTCGCTATTTTCAACAATAGTATTATTCATTAAACCAAGCACCTCTAGAATTGTACTCTTTCCTATTCCCGACTCTCCAACAATAAAAATCTTTTTCCCCTTAGGTAAATGGAGTTGCTTTATCTCTAACACACACTTAGAAATACCCTCACAATAATGTTTATCGTAAGAGCATTTCAAAGCCTCTATGTCAAATAGTTTACTCATAACAAGGTTTATGGCAGATCTTCAACTGGAATCCAATAATATTTGGCTCCATTAAACTCACGCACGTAGGTGTAATTAGTATTCTTAATAAACTCTAATGTCTCATACTTTCTCTTAAAGTCAGAGACAATTGTTCTGTATTGTGCAGGTTTCACCTTCATAGGATCGGTAATCTCAAGAAGGGTTGGTCCTTTACTCATTGAGATTGATGTTTCATTCAAACCGGAAATCATATTCATAACCTCGGCAATTCCCTTCTCGTCAATCTCTTGATCAGTTGCCTCCGGAACCATACTCTTTACCAAAGCCTGAATTGCAGTTTTATATGCTTTTCTATCATCGGAAGCCGGATTTCTGGCAACATCATATACACCTTTCAAACGATTAAGAAGTTCATCAAACTCAGTATTTGAGATGAACAAAACCGGTTTATAATACTCACGGCCACTTGGATCTTTTTTGGCTGTCCAACCACGGAAACCAACCATCTGATTCTCCTCAATCTCAACATTACCAAAACGACCTACCAACCATGCCTGATTAGTGGTAATTGTTCCGGCCTCACGTACTGCTGCAGTAGCAGACATACCAACCTTGATTCCTTTAAGTGATGTTATTGTCACATTGGTAATATCATCCATCTGCTTTTGTACAACCTCAGAATATTTCTGAATTGAATTTGTCATCAAAGAGAATAGAACATCTGCCGAGATTGTAGTACCTTGAGTTGCATACTTATGCTCACCAAAATACAAATCATACTCTCCACTCTTATCACAAACAAATAGCTGACCATCATTTGAAGTTTTTGCTCTAACTCTACTTCCTTCAACTAGATTATCATATTTGGTCTGTAAACTATTCTTAATTATCTGCAACAACTGACGATTAAAAACGTTATATGCATCGTGATTTAAGTTTCGAACTTGATAACTTACCAGATTAACATTCTTTTCAACCAACTTCTTAACCAACTCATTTTGTTCCGGAGCAACAGTATCAGTTACTGCATTTCCACAATCACCAATAACCAACATCAAATTACTCTCATCCTTGTTGAAACGGAATCTATCCAAAGCTGTGTTGATTCCGACATATAGAGCCTCTTCCAAGGTTCTGTCACCGGCAGAACTCTTAATACCAAACTCTCCACCTGTTGCCAAGAAATCACGTATTGCAGGGTCATTCGGTTTTGTAAATGGTAAAAACTCTGTTAATCCTGCTCCATCTTTATAATCACGATATATTAAGACTCCAACATTTACATCGTTTTTTCCTCCATCGGTTCCAAAGAAATCACACCCTTCGTCAATAGCTTTCATTACAGCAGGGAAATACTCCTCCATCGAAGCTGTTCCGTCAATTACAATTGCCATATTGATCTTACTCAACTTCTCCAATGCAGCCTGTATTGAATCCTGCAATGGATCACTATTTTGAGTTACATCGGTTTCACCTTTAGTGGTTGTAAATGATGAACACTCATATTTATCCTCGTCAGAACCATCAAGAATAGGGAAACGCAAAGCCTTAGGAGGCATACGATACATATACTGCTCGTAGGCTTGATTCTTCTTAGAAAATGGTACCTGAGAAGCAAAAGTTCCTTGTAGATTCTTATTATCGTAAATGTATGAAATCTCTTTTTTGGCTGCGAAATACTCAACATCCTCATGACGCCATGTTGGCTCAATACATGTTCGTTGGTTCCATGGAACATACGATGCATTTGGAACCCATGCATACAACACCTTATCAGAGTATCCATCGCTCATTGTATATTGGGTTGCAAGCAAAGCCTTACCATTCTCACGTTTCATAATAAAGTAAAAACGCATATCTTGAGCAAGAGCAACTCTTGTTGACTCATCTGATGGATTCAAAAAGCCCTGATCGTATACCGAAGTCTGATTCTTCTCATCTGCATTGATACACAACAAAGCTTTATAATAAATACCACAGTTATCGGCCAAACAGACATCCCACAATAGTAGATTCTTCATTGAAATCCATCCCTTATTCTCTGCATATTCAGAAATTTGAGGATAGATAACATTCGCCTTTGGCTCAGTATAAACCAAAGCATAACCATTTTGAATTTGAGCAATTCTTAAGGTTTCATTAAACTCCAATGTTGAATGTACTACAGAACCACCCGGAGTTGTGTATGTCTTATTTCCACTTCTATCACTATACACAATCCAATACTTTTTCTCCAATGGCTTAACATCTTGTCCAAAAAGATTTCCTGCAAACAACGAATTTGCATCAGCCTCATTCAACACCTTACTCTTCAACAATACTGTAGGCAAGAATGCCTCACACTTTCCTGGAAGTTTTTGCGCAAATGTTGCAGAAGTTAAGCACGCCACACTAAGTAATATCGTCAATATCTTTTTCATATACCTATTAGAATTTTAGTCTATCAAATATGTTAATATTAGGACATATATTCTTCAATCCATATGGATTAGCCTCATCGAATATTAATTCATCTCTATCACCTGAATAGAATACTCTTAATCTTAAGAAGTCACTAGCATAGTTCTCTATATCCAATGTGTAATAGAGAGTTGCTATAATCTTTTCATTATATTTCAAATCCCAGAAGGCCTGATCTATAAAGAAATTCCACTCCATCTCCTTATATTTTGGAGAATCATTATCATCTACAAAATCATATTGATTAAATAGGGATACAATTTGATTTACATCCTCCTTTGAATCAACGCTATGAAAACGACGCTCTTGAAGCTCTTTAATAATCCTATCAAAAGTTTCAACATCATCTTCCTCCTCTCCTACTGCAATTTTAGCAATAAGTGGCATCTTCATATTTGCAAGGTAAAAAACCGTTGGCACTCTATAGTTTCGTGCAAAATCGAATTGTGAACGCAACTCATTACATAACTGAACTACAGGAGTCTCGGTAGAGTGGGCAATATATGTAAAGACCAATCTACTTGTTTGGGAGTAGCCGTTCATTGTGAAGATTATTCCCAATAATAGTATCAACAACCCTTTCTTCATTACAACTCTACATTAAATTCAATTGCAGTTATATAATTCATTGAATTATATTTGACACTTACAACTTCAACCGATAACCAACCGGCAATCAAGCGGTTAAATATTTCACTATAGCGATCAGGTGCAGGCTCATCATCAGGTAATCCGTTAAATGTCAATGTATACTTATTGGCAAATTTGCTCTTTAACTCAGGTGTCTCATTCCCTGAATTGAAGATTTCCTGCAACTCCTCTTTAGTTAACTTTTCAATAGGCTTAGCTACAACTATTTTCTTAAAACCGGGGACATTAATACTAACACAATCATTAGTCTTTGTATTTACAGCATAAATTGTATAAGTATCTGTACCATCGATAGCAGCTTCTACATTTTTAAACTCTCCATCAAAATTGGAATACTTAACGGTTGTAGTGTTATAATCACACAACTCATATCTAACTCTATCGTTAGTCTCAGTATTTGCCTTTATTGAAACGTTATATTTCTCACCTGCTACTGTAACGACGGGATCAGTTATAAAGGTGGGTACCGTACTTAATGCAGGCTTTTCCGGGATTTTCTCTACAGGTTTCTCTCCGGTAATCTGCACGGGTCTAACCGGTTGCTCGATTGGTTCGTAGGTTCCATATTGCTCCTGAGCCAAAGGTTCTGTCTCGCCCATTGACTTATATATATACACTCCTCCAAATCCGATAGCAATACTTCCAAGTACAGCAAAGAACAATGCAATTCCGGAAGCCCCTTGTTTACATGGAGTTATGTTATCTGAACAACAATTAGGACACAATGGATCCGGATTATCCGTTTCAAACATCTGTCCACAATTTATACACTTGAATTTTCTTACCTCCATAATCTCTTAAAATTTAACCATTAAACCCACATTTGCCCATATAGCCTCGCGTTTGAATGAAACACAACTTGCAATAGGTTGCATAGCTACATCACGTCCTAACTCCGAAGAGTAAACCAATGGGGGTATTCTAGTTGTATTATAGCTTCTTTCGTCCGATTTATAAGAATTTTTTAATCCTCGCTCATAACCACCTTTTACCTCTAATAATAGAGTATTTTTTACCAAATTGATATCAAAGCCTGCATAGGCCATTAACGACACATCAAACTTTTGTCGCTTAAATGAAGCAGGGAATATAAATTCA
Organism: Bacteroidales bacterium; assembly: GCA_015061245.1. Lineage (GTDB taxonomy): Bacteria > Bacteroidota > Bacteroidia > Bacteroidales > Marinifilaceae > RGIG9079. Next base: position 24,953 of record SUWY01000003.1, on the reverse strand, counting down.
TTATAAGTTGCATCTATATGACCAAATGCTTGTTCTCCATCATTAATGACCATTCCATTACCATAATCTCCGTATACATCGGCAACAACTCTGTATGGGTCATTCTCTGTCTGCATATTATAATATCCTTTGGCACCAACCTCAACTATAAAGGCAACACCTCTTGACAACTTAAAATCAAGCTGTGTATACAAAGGAACCATTATATCTGTAAAATTCACTCCCTGAGACATTGAGGCAATATCATAAACGCGGTTATAACCTCGGCCTTTTTGATCAGTCATTGCAATACTGTAGTTCATAGGCGAGGTCTCAAAATTCAAACTCGTCATTGACATCCCGACACCGGTATACCAACCCCAACGAAAAATCTTTCCTATTGTTGCTGATACTCCAAGATCAAGTCCAAAACAGTATCCTTCTGATTCACTCTTAGCAAAACTATCGTCATTTACAACAGAATAGGCAGAACCTACAGCCATCTCTGCTCTTAGTTTTACTCTAAGATGCTTCTTTATATATTTAAAAGTAACATACTCATACAACTCTTCATCTGCAATAGTTTCGGTTTTTACCTTTATATTACCATTCCAGAAATCAAAGCGACCTCGCTCAGCATAAGCCTGTCCAAAGCTATTGTAATCCAAATACTCTCCATTAACCTTTACCTCTACATCACGTTTTGCATTCTTACCCTCATAACGTCTTTGAACAAGATATCCATGATTCAATTTCTTAAAATCACCTTCGTTCAAACAAATAATCTCGGTAATTTTACATTGAGTAAGGGTAGAATCCAATCTGTAAGTAAATTGCAAAACAAAATCGGGTGCTTTTTCCTCCTCAATAGGAAACAAAATTCCATTCTCGTCTGCATAACTAATACTCTTGGACAATGTTACTTGATACAACCACGAGCTATCTGCATATAGAATATCTCCTTTTCTAATATTCTTTAAATTAATGGTTACTGCGCTACACTGCTCCAACAACCAATTACTATACTCGTTAACAGGCATATTGCCCTCCATAAAATATTCTGAACTATTGTACAAGTCACAAAATATCGGAGTATCCTCGGATTCAAACAATCGTATAAAATTGTATCTTGCATTATTATCTGCTACCGAAGCATTCATCTCGTATTCGTCAATAGCACTCAATACCATCATGTGCATCTGTCTTTTTTGACTACGAGTCAATGTTTGTGCACAGATATTGGAAATCGACAGGATACAAAAAATTACTACTAATAATAATCTACTCATCATAATCCTAACACTATTACAGCTAATCCAATACCTGTTACCAAGCCAATTATTATCATAAAGACCCATAACCATGCTGGTATTCCTGAACTCTGTTTAACTGGAACTACAGTCTTACCCGATGTTATTGGTGAACTATCTTCGGCAACTCTTGACCAATCAGCAATAAGCTCATCTACACTCTGATAACGCTCTGATTGAGCTTTACGTGTAGCCTTCTCTACTATTTGTCTGATACTCAAATTACGAATATTGCGAATAGGAACAGGTTGCATAATCTGAGCCTGCATTACTTGTGCAGAATCTCCAACAAACGGCAATGAACCTGTCACCAACAAATAGATAAAAATTCCAATGGCATAAATATCTGTTGTTACATTATGCTGTTCAACTTTTCCAGATATAATTTCGGGAGCCGCATACTCTAATTTTCCAATGATAGATCCACTTGTTGTCAACTGAAATCTATTGTCAAACAATGACTTACTAACTCCAAAATCGATAAGCTTAATGTTACCCTGCTCTGTAATCATCACATTGCTTGGATCTATGTCACGATGTATATAACCACTCTTGTGTAAAGCAGAAGCACCTTGTAATACATTATTTACAATCAATTTTATTGCATTATGCTTATCATTTCTATATTTATCATATAACTTTTTGGCATAATCAACTTGAATACCTGAATTGTCAAGAGTTAAACCACCTAACAGATTATCCAAATTCACACCTACCAAACGCTCCATAATAAGATAATATCTTGTTACATGAGCATTTGTAGCCGCATCCCACTCCATGTTCGGAATAAATCCATACATTCTCAATAAATTTGGATGATCAATCTGAATAGAGGCCTCTCTTCTTGCTCGTTCTATTAAGGCCGGAGTTATATTTGTAACAACCTTTATTGCAACAGAAAAGTATTCATTAGGATTGTTATCATTAATACAATAACCCTGAAAAACTTTACCCATTCCACCCTCTCCAAGAGGTGTAGAGTCTGCATCATACTCATAATGCAGATTGTTTTTCATTTCGTTCGGTCCTTGAATCTTAACTATATTCATAATTCATCTGATTTAACAACAACCAACACACCTAAAGACATATCTTGTTTTAATGAAATAAAATATGTACCTGCATTTTCCGGGATAAACTCTGCGCTACGCTTGTTACCACGCATAACATATTCACTACTCCATATTGGAGAATCACTCCATTTGATTGATGGCAACATTTTCATTGCATGAGGGTCATCCATTGCAACATCGGGCATCATATCTTTTGTTGTATACACATACATCTCAGAATCTGGCTTAATACCAACTAATTCAATGACTACTTTATCGTTCGTTGTTACTACCGCAGAAGATGATCCGGGGAAGTATATTCTCTTACTATCCTGAAATGAAGAGATTGGTTTTACTTCGATATCATTCACAAAAATCCGCTGTCCATCAGATATAGTTTTCTTTACTTTAGGCTCTACAACAGTTTCAGGGACTATTGTTACTTTAGGCTCAACTTGAGACACTTCGGCACTCTTATTTGTTCCATAAGGTTGATAAAGCTTATTAGGAACTTTCTGATACTTTTTGATATCTTTCAATACAATAGGTCTATCTGTATTTTGACCTACCTCAGTTATAAACACTTTACTGCCAATAACTCGCTGGTTTATAAATCCTTCCACAACAGACCCATCTACCAACACTAATCTATCTAATAGTTGAACCTGTTCCCATAATGTATAACGCTCCGACAACTTCTGAGCATTAATGTGCAGGATGTTAGAGTAATCAATCCTACGCATATCACCCTTCTCATCCTGAAGTGTTATATACTTTCCAAGATATTGTTCAACAATCTGACCAATAAAATGTTGTCCTAATACAGTAGTAATAATCTCACCAACACCATGTACCATTTCATTTGTATTAGTCTTAATTGTCTTGGCAATAGCGCCCCAAATCAATGGATAAGTTCTATTTCCAAAAGAGACAATTGTAATTGAATCAGCATCATTCTTAAGCATATATGCATCATCATAAAAGACTCCATTTGCAGTAAACGATGCCTTATTAATGTCCGTAGTATTACCTATATTAGTAAACCACTCTTTTGCCTCTTCCGATAATTTATCAAACCCTTTTGATTCAACTTTCAAACCAGAAACAGAACTTTTTGGAAAGACTAATCGCGCTCTCTCTGCACTAATCATAATTTGCCTTCCGGGAATCTGCTCTGAGATATATCCCTCATATATTGCACCATCTTTAGTGTAAATGTGCTCTACAACTTGTGCCTTTACTTGCAAAGTTGTAAATATAAATAAGGACAATATTAGTAATCTACTCTTCATAAACCTATTCTACTATTTCAGCTTTGTCCAATAAAAGTTTCAACTGCTTAGCTCTTACAGCAAAATTAAAACCTTGAGAATCTGCTACTTTAGCATAAAGCACACCCACTAGTTCTCCATACTCGTTAAAGATTGGTGAGCCACTTGCACCGCTATATGAAACTCCATCAAAACCAAATGTCTTAATATTATCGGTACGAGATATTGTTGCCCCAACAGCATTAGCCTGAATCTTTGTACCCTCAATATTATCGAGTAAGTTCAAGCCATATGGGAAACCAATTGTATAAATGTGTCTACCGGTCATTGGTTCATCAACACAAATCTCATCTAAAGGAACAGGAGTTACTCCAACAGGAAGTGTTTGTGATTTGATTTTGAAAATTGCCAAATCAACCTCTTGATCATTACTGCAAATTACCTCATGACAATTAACAGCATTCTTTTCATCTAAATATGAGCCATTTGGAACCAAAATAACATAATCCAAAACACCCTTTACCTCCACTTGAGAGATATACTGAATTGCAGGAGTAAAACCTTGCTCAACCAATTTATTTAATTTTGCTCGGTAATAATCATTGGCCAAAGATTGAATTGTTACAGCAGAAGACATTGTTTCTGTTTGAATCGTTGAACTTAACCATGGTTTTGCAACATGTAAATTTGTTACAACATTACCATCATTTCCAATAAAGAAACCTGTTGCTGTATAAGCCATACCATTACCAGCCTCCTCACTATATGGAATCAATGTCTCACCCTCAACAACAAACTTATCGGTCAATCTTTTTGTATAAATCTCCTTCTTTTTGTTATAGTAATCGGGATCAGGAAGCTGACTCATATCCAATGATCCGCATGTAACCTCAAAATGATATTCACATAGCAACAATGCGGTTGATTGTGCATACTTCTGGTATAACTTTTCATCAGAAATTGGTCTATTAACATTTAGTAAAAGTACAATTCCTACACCAACAGCAATACATGCGACAAGAATCAACCCAATTTTTCCAAACTTAATGGATGGTTTAGGTATTGGATTTTGGATAGGAACTCCTGCACAAGAGATTTCATCCTTATATGAAATAGGTACATACTTATTCTTTGGTATCTTTTTACCATTAAGCGCAGTTCCATTCTTACTATGATCGCATATATACCAATCGCCATCATTCATCTCACGCAATGTTGCATGGAAGCGACTAGCATTTGGAGCCTGCAAGCATATATCATTCATATAATGCTTACCAATACACTTAACCTGTTTTATATTTTGGGGAATGATTATATCCTGAACCAAAGACCAATCAAATGGAACATCAGCAAACATAATTTCATCACCACGCTTTACTATAAACTCCTTTCCCGGAGTCATTTTTATGCCATTTATAGTTGTTCCATTAGAGCTCTTATCTATAAGGATAATATCTCCATTATCAAGTTGGATTAATTCTGCATGATAACCACTTACATAGTCGCTTTTTAACACTATGTCGGCCTCTTGTGGATCGCGTCCGATTACTGTAAGTTTCATATTTAAAATTTTAATAGATTGCGTCTTTATATACCTCTTCACCAATAACCTCTATCTCAATATCAGTTGCCTTTTTAGGCGGAGTTGATAATTGTGTTTGGTTAGATTTCGAAGTAGAAGTAGATGTTGCTGTAGCGGTGGCAGGCTTAACAGTTTTCTCCTCTGCTTTCACCTCGCTCTCTTTCTTTATTTCATGTCCCTGTCCACTATTTTTTACCTCTTCCTGCTTTTTCTTCTCCGCTCTTTTACGACGAGCAGCCTCCTCTTTTTTCTTCTTATTAGGAGATTCAATGATTACGTCTTGATTATCATCAGTCTCCTTGCCAACAGAGGATGGTGTATCCCAAAATGGAGTATCTGAGTTTCCTTCTATAGTACCACTATTAATCTCTCCAACATTAGATTCAACACTACCTTTGTCCGACATTGAATTGATATATCCGTAAACCACTCCTCCTACTATACCCAGTACAATAACAGCAATGGCTACAATTATCAATAATTTCTTATTTCCCTTTTGAACATGGGGAATCAATCCCCAATCCAAATCACATGCTTTAGCAAAACTAATTACATCTGTTCTCGAAACAGGAACCTCTACACCCGACGACATTTTTACTCCATTAATAAATGTTCCATTAGAACTTTTATCAAGGATATAATATTTACCATCGTTTCCAATCTTCAACACCGCATGAAAACGGCTGGTTACGTTTGAGGTGTCGTATAGACAAATATCACACTCTGGATCTCTACCTATGTTATATATCGTCTTCTTCATTATTTGTACTACTTTGACCTATTATATTGATTTATCAGTATTAACTTCATTTTCAACTACTGTAGCATTCGAATCATCACTACTAAACATAGTTATACAATTAAAAGTCACACTGATAAGCAATAACAGGGATAATACTCCAATAATAATCTTTGTTGTTGTGCTCATCTTTGGTTTTAATTTTGAATTACACGTTACTTTAAAAAGAGCTGCCGTAAGATTATCATGTCCACCACCTGCAGCAACACCCAAACTATCAACATTCGATGCTGTTGTTACAAGGAGTTTTTCAATATCTCCTTTGGCTGTTACCATTTTTAAAAATTCAGGTTCAGGCATAGCTCCCCAAAAACCATCAGAACACAATAAAAATCTATCACCTGAAAGGTATGGTAATTCAAATATTTCAGGTTCTAAATCAGCTGTAATTCCTAATGCTTTGGTTATAACATTAGACATAGAAGATGAACGAGCTTGTTCCTCGGAAAGTACCTTAGCTTGGACCATTTGAAATACCATTGAGTGGTCAAAAGTTCTAAACACCTTCTTTTTTCCACGCAACTGATAAATTCTACTATCTCCCACGTATGTTGCAATCGCACTCTTTTTTGAGACAATTATAGCAACTACTGTTGTACCCATTCCAACCAATTCCGGAGTTGCGGCAGCCGTTTCCATTATCACTTGGTTGGCATGCTTGACTGCATTCGATAATACAACAGAGGGCGAATCTGCCATTGTTGCAACAGCTACATCGTCAATAATCGTTTTAACAGCCAATTGAGAGGCCACACTACCCCCATTCATACCACCCATTCCGTCGCATACAACAACAACAGTACCGAGTGAAACATCAATAGAGAAGGCAAAATCTTGGTTCTCAGATCGACCTCCAATTAATGACTCAATATAACCATCGACAATGGCTTTAGCCTCTATTCGTATAGCCATAAATCAATACTCTGATGTTATTTTTTGTCAGGTGTAAATATTCCGGTTTTTGAAGAGGTAAAAGGTGATGGAGCACCTCCTATTGTTCCTTTAGAACCTGAAAATGGCTGTCCTTGTTGCGGATTCTGAGAGAATGGACTACGTGCCCATGCATTATCAAATGCAGAAGCTGGATTTCCATGAGCAGCAGGATTTGCCTCAACACTCTCGAAGTGCTCTTTAGGAGCAATACCAATTGAATCTGCATCTAAGAGTACAAAATACAACTCATAATTCTCACCAATTGTAATAATATCGCCATTTTTACACTCACATGGTTCAAATCCTAAACTATTACCATTTACCATGGTACCACATGTTGAACCACTATCTTGAATGAAAACCAACACTCCGCTCTTTTCACCATTATGATGCATCTTTCTGATTACCAAATCAGCATGGTGATCCGAAACAGTTGCTTCAGGCAAACATATTGAACAATCTGAAGTTCTTCCTATTGAATTCTGTCCAATATAAAGTGGCCAATACTCTCCCATTGGGGTCTTTGATACTGAGAAGAAAAATCCCATAATCGGTTTATTCTTAACAACATCTTTATTTGATACACTTACTTGCTGAGGTTGTGCAGGTGCCTGACCTCCAGCGGTTTGCTGTGTTCTTGCTTGGAATGCATTTGAAAATGCACCTCCCTCGGGAGACATTCCCGGACAGATTGTTTTTGAGCTCATAATTTTATATTTAGTTATGTATATACAAATCCCTCTCTTTTTAAGAGAAATACAAGTTTTGCAAAATTATAAAAAATCTCATAAAAATAGATTGTATTTCTTAAAAAACTTAAACAAAAGAATGAAATTATAAGATGCTATATGAAGACAGCGTATGGAAATTGAATGATATTTAACTAGTTACCAGGCTCTTTATTTTATTTGTCTCTCTCTTAAAAAGAGATAGATGAACCTTTTCGAACTAAATATCACTAATTATAATTTTATTTGCATTGTCTATTACAGAGGAGTTTAGTGATGCCAAATATATTTGAGTTGTATACTCTGAGCTGTGACCCATGCTTTCGCTAATTATAGAGATTGGAATATTTTTATTTTTGGCAATTGAGGCCCACGAATGCCTTGCCACATACATTGATAATGGGATGGGGGAATTCACCATATCAGATATGATTTTTAACTTTAAATTAATGGTATGTAACGTTGATTTATAGTTAATACGAGCTCTATTTTGCTCTTTTATTATTGGAAAGAGATATGAAGAATCCTCATTCCAATATCTATCAATAATTTCTTTCATACAAGCCTCAACTCTTATACTAAGAAGTTGTCCGGTTTTTCTTCTTCTATAGGTTAACATTTCATTCGATAAATCACTCTTTTTCAAATATGCGATATCTACAAATGACATTCCTCGAGTGTAGAAACTGAACATGAACATATCTCTAGAAAAGTTCAACATATAATCTTGTTTTAGATCAAGACTTTTAATTTTCTTTATGTAGTCTTGTGATACTGAACGTTTTATTGTTTTATCAATGCCAACATAAATCCTTTTAAATATATTTTTATGCTCTACTATTCCATCATCAACAGCACGATTATATACAGCTCTTAACACCCTCATATAAAAAGAAGAGGTGCTTTTTTGCAATCCTCGTTTGAGCAAATAGGCTTCGTACATTAATAATCTTTCATTATTAAGTTCTGTAAATAAGAGATCATCTCCGCGATTAAATTGTTTTAAACTACGCATAGTTGCAATGTACGTCTCGACAGTACCATATTTTTCAGCAATTTTTAGTTGCTCAATCAGCTTTAACATATATGTAAAAACTGACACTTTTGATTTAGATTTTTTCATTTTACTTTATTGATTAACGTTTGAAAAACCATGAAAATCAATATAATAAATGTCAATCTTTAAATAAAAAAGGGAAAACAAAAAGAAATATTGGGAAACAAAAAAAACGGCTTCATGAGAAACCGTTTTTCGTAGCGCTACAGGGAATCGAACCCTGGTTTTAAGAATGAGAATCTTACGTCCTAGCCCCTAGACGATAGCGCCATTCATATAATGTGTTTGTGCTTTGGTTGTTTTGTAGCGCTACAGGGAATCGAACCCTGGTTTTAAGAATGAGAATCTTACGTCCTAGCCCCTAGACGATAGCGCCATTAAACAATGTACTTTTCTGCTTTGGCTTTTTGTAGCGCTACAGGGAATCGAACCCTGGTTTTAAGAATGAGAATCTTACGTCCTAGCCCCTAGACGATAGCGCCATTTCCTAAAGCGATGCAAAGGTAGTGCTTTAATTCGAATTTGCAAATAGCTATCGATATTTTTTTAATCCCGATGTGCTATTTTTTACGTTCACCAAAGATTGTAGTACCAATCCTTACCATTGTACTACCCTCTGTTATAGCAAGTTGATAATCTCCCGACATACCCATCGAGATTGTATCAAAAAAGTCAGATTTTTCAAAAAAAGTTGTTTTCAGGGTGTCAAACTCCCGCTTTATTGCCTCAAAATCGGCCTTTATACGCTCCATATCATCGGTATGGGTTGCCATTCCCATCACTCCACGGATGCGCACGTGCTTCATTTCTTGAAACTCCTTACTACTTAACATGAGCGAGGCCTCGCCCAGCAAGAAACCAAACTTCGACTCCTCGGCAGCTACATGGAGCTGAATAAGACAATCTATTACACGACAGTTCTTTTCTGCCGATTTATCAATTTGTGACAATAGTTCAAGCGAATCTACAGAGTGAATCAGTGATACAAATCGAGCAATATACTTCACCTTGTTGGTCTGCAGATGGCCAATCATGTGCCACTCAATATCTTTGGGAAGAACCTCGTGTTTCATTGCCATCTCCTGAGCACGGCTTTCACCGAAAACTCTCTCCCCCACAGAGTATGCCTCTTGAAGCGCCTCTATTGGATGATATTTAGAGACACAAACCAATGTAACTCCCTCCGGAATATCCTTTCTTATATCTGATATGTTTTCCGCTATACTCATAACGAAAGCAAAATTACAATTATTTTTATTACCTTCGCTCGGAATTTAGATATTTCAGATAATGCAGAGATATTTTATAGAGTTGGCATACGATGGCTCGGCTTTTAACGGTTGGCAAATCCAACCCAACGCTCCATCGGTACAGGAGAGCCTGAATAAAGCTCTTACTACCCTGCTTCGCACCAATGTTGAGGTTGTTGGAGCCGGAAGAACCGATACAGGTGTCCACGCCTCATTCTATATTGCCCACTTTGATGTTGAGCAAGATATTGATTGCGAATTTCTGAAATATAAATTAAACAGATTCCTTTGCAAAGAGATTGCTATATATAAGGTATATCCCGTACCGATAGATCTTCATGCAAGATTCAGCGCAATTTCAAGAACCTACCACTATCACGTTGCAAAGTTCAAGAGCCCCTTTAACAGCAGATACTCATACGCTATTCATCCTCTTCCCGATATTGAGAAGATGAATAAGTGTGCAAAGTGTCTGTTTGAGTATACCGATTTTACAAGTTTCTCAAAACTGCACACCGATGTGAAAACCAACAACTGTAAAATCATGCAGGCTGAGTGGATCGAGACCGAGAATGAGTATATTTTTGTAATTAAGGCAGATAGATTCCTTAGAAATATGGTTCGCGCAATTGTAGGAACTCTGCTTGAGGTTGGGCAGGGGAAAATTAATGAGGCGCAATTCAGAGCCATAATAGAGGAGAAAAACCGATGCTCAGCAGGAACATCGGTTCCGGGACATGCCCTGTTTCTTGCTAATGTAGAGTACCCTGAATTTTAACCAAGAATCTGCGTTCCATGACTCTTGGTATTGATTGCTTTTGAGTCATAAATTTGCTCTATAACTCCACTCTCATCAATAATAAATGTTGTACGCAGAGTGCCCATATATTCACGTCCACACATCTTCTTCATTGCCCAAACGCCAAACTGCTCTACCAACTTTTTGTCGGTATCGGCAATTAAGTTAAATGGCAAACTGTTCTTCTCTATGAATCTTTGGTGTGATTTAGCGCTATCAACACTTACACCTACCACCTCGTACCCCTTTTCACGCAACTCTGAATAGTTATCGCGCAAACTGCACGCCTCAGCAGTACATCCGGGAGTACTATCTTTCGGATAGAAATATAGAACAATCTTTCTACCCTTGAAATCAGACACCTTCATCTCCTGACCATTCTGATTTACTCCTAGAGTTATATCAGAAACATTATCTCCTATCTTCATATTAATAAATTTCTAAATCTTAACGTAAATTCCACCGCCAAGTTACTCATTTATGACATTAAATTGTACATTTGTGCTCTGAAATTAAGAATTTTTATGAACAGAGTTTTATACCACATATTGGCAGTTGCCACAATCGTTACTTGGGGAACAACATTTGTATCTACCAAAATCCTTATACAGAGCGGATTATCTCCGGAAGAGATTTGTCTTTGCCGCTTTATTTTAGCATATATCTGTATATGGATTTTTGGTCCAAAGCGTCTCTTTGCCAACTCCATAAAGGATGAATTGACACTTGCCATGCTTGGTATTACAGGAGGAACCATCTATTTCTGGACAGAAAATACAGCTCTTGAATTTCTCCCGGTTGCCGATGTTACATTCCTAACCAGCGGAACACCTATCTTTATGGCTGTAATTATGTCAATGGTTTATAAAGATGTAAAACTTACAGCAAAACAGTGGTTGTACTCATTTGTCGCACTTATAGGAGTTGCAATTGTTATCTACTCTGGAGCTCAGGGTATGCACTTCTCTTTGATTGGAGATCTGCTATGCATAGGAGCATCGTTAAGTTGGTGTATCTACTCTATGTTTGTAAGAAAACTTGGAGATAAATACCCTACTCTTTTTATGTCGAGAAAGATATTTCTTTATGGTTCATTAAGCTTAATTCCATTCTTTTTAGTTGACCCTTTCGATGCAACTTTGGAGATTTTTTCTCAACCTGAAGTATGGGGAAATTTGCTCTTTTTAGGAGTTGTAGCAAGTATGGTATGCTTTACCACATGGAATTTATCAATTAAAAAGTTGGGACCGGTAATTACTACCAACTACATGTATATCAATCCGGTGGTTTCAATATTAAGCGCAATAATCATATTAGGCGAAAGTGTTTCGCTACTCTCAGTTTTTGGATGTTTGATTATTTTGGGTTCAGTCTATTTGATTCAAAAGAAATAATTCAATAACTTTGCCCTTGATTTCATTTAAGGGGTGCCCTAATATTACGGGCTGAGATCATACCCATTGACCTGATCCGGGTAGTGCCGGCGTAGGGAAATAGAAAATAATACCCCCTTTTCTGTCTAATTTATAAATTTAAATTGCAATGAAAAGGTATGCAGTTTTAGCAGCGCTCATGATGAGTGCAAATGGTGTATTTGCATCTAAAAGTGCACAAGACACAGTGAAAAATATTAGTGTTAACGAGGTGCAGGTAATTGCAACCAGAGCAACAAATACTACACCGATTGCCCACACCGACGTGAGCAAGGAGGAGATTCAAAACCGTAACTACGGTCAAGACATCCCATTCATTCTTTCATCAACACCATCGGTTCTTACAACAAGCGATGCCGGTAACGGAATTGGCTACACCTCCATTCGCGTTCGCGGTACCGATGGAACCAGAATCAACATTTCATCGAACGGAATTCCAATGAACGATGCCGAGAGCTGCTCGTTATTCTGGGTCAATACGCCCGATTTTGCATCCTCGCTCAAAGGAATTCAAATCCAACGAGGAGCGGGAACATCAACAAACGGTTCGGGAGCATTTGGAGCCTCTATAGACATGGAGACCGAGATTAGCGGACTTAAACCACTTGCCGAAGTGAATATATCATACGGCTCTTATAATACACAAAAAGAGACAATTAAGCTTGGTACCGGTCTGCTTGGAAACCACTGGTACTTCGATGGAAGATTATCAAACATTATGAGCGATGGCTACCGCGACAGAGCTAGTGCCGATCTTAAATCTTACTTCCTGCAGGGAGCCTATTTGAGTAGCAGAACCACACTTAAATTTATCACCTTCGGAGGTCAGGAGAAGACTTACCACGCCTGGGACGGATTGGATAAAGAGACTCTTGAAAGCAACAGAAAGTACAACCCGAATGGCGAAATTAAAGATGAGAACGGTAATATAGTAGGTTTTTACGACAACCAAATCGACAAATACAAACAGACTCATTATCAACTACTTTTAAAACAGATTATCTCATCAAGTTGGCGAGCTAATGTTGGTTTACACTACACCGACGGACACGGATATTACGAAGAGTACAAAAACAAGAGAAATTTGATTGAGTATGGAATTGAGGGCGATAAGAGCGACCTCGTTCGTAGAAAAATTGTAAGCAGTGATTTTGGAGGAGTTGTTTTCAGTTTTGAAAATAGCGGAGATAAATTCAATACTGTTATCGGAGGAGGATATAACCAATATGTAAACCAACACTCAGGTCGTGTTATATGGGTAAAAGATAATAACGGAGTTGCTCCCGACCATCTTTACTACAAAAACAAGAGCCATAAATATGATGGGAATATCTATGCAAAAACAACCTGGAGTGTAGGTAGAGGGGTTGCAATTTATGCAGATATGCAGTACCGATATGTTCACTACACCATTGACGGAGTGAGTGATAAGTGGGATTGGCGCACAGATCAAGGGAAGTTGCAAGAACTGAATGTCGATGATAAATTCAACTTCTTTAATCCAAAAGCAGGTATCAATTGGGATATAGACACCAAAAATAGGCTATATGCTTCGGTAGCAGTAGCACATAAAGAGCCAACCCGAAACAACTATACCGACAATCTACAGAATCAAACTCCCAAGGCCGAAAGATTGATTGATTATGAGGCAGGCTATACCTTCCAAAACCGAGTTTTCAATTTTGGAGCCAACTTCTACTACATGGACTATAAAGACCAATTGGTTTTGAATGGTCAGGTGAATGAGATTGGAGAGATGGTTAGCGAAAATGTTGAAAATAGCTTTAGAACCGGCGTGGAGTTAAGTGCAGGTGCAAAAATTACAAATTGGCTCTATTGGGATGCAAATGCAACACTAAGCAGCAATAAGATAAAGGGTTACACTGAGTATCTTAGCGATGTAAACCAGGATTGGGAGGAGATTTACACTACCGATGGAACTCTATCGCAAACCACGCAATACAAGGAGAAGAGCACAATTGCATTCTCGCCCACAACAATCTTTAACAACACTTTCAATATCAATTACAAAGGGTTAAACATTGCTCTTCACACTCAATATGTCAGCAAGCAGTATTTGAATAATGGTGAGCACTCAGATTGTACTCTTGATGCCTATTGTGTAAATAACCTAAATGTCAACTACACAATTAAACCGAAAGGGATAAAAAGTATTAAATTTGGAGTTGCAATATATAACCTGTTTAATACAAAATATGAGACTAACGGATATGCATCAGGCTACGCTGTTTACGAAGGAGACAAACTTTCATACACCTCCAACTATGCAGCATACTACCCTGCAGCCGGAATAAACGCTTTGGGACACATATCATTTAATTTTTAAAACTCTTAAAAGATGCTATTAGAGATTATCGGAACAGTTGTCGGACTAATCTATTTATGGTTAGAGTATAAGGCAAGCATATATCTGTGGATTACCGGAATCATTATGCCGGCAATATATATCTTTATCTACTATGATGCAGGATTATACGCCGATTTCGGTATAAATATTTACTATTTGGTAGTGGCAATATATGGTTGGTTAATGTGGAAATATGGCGGAAAAACTGCCACAAAAGAGCTACCTATTACACGTATACCTATCAAGGTAATTCTCCCACTACTTGCAATATTTTTTATTACCTTTGCACTCATTGTCTGGATATTGAAAACATTTACTGACAGCAACGTTCCGGTATGGGATGCGTTTACTACAGCGCTCAGCATAATTGGAATGTGGATGTTGGCAAAAAAATATTCAGAACAGTGGTTGGCATGGATTGTAGTTGACTTGGTGAGTGCAGGTTTATACATTTATAAAGAGCTCTATTTCACTTCAGTCTTATATGCACTCTATGCGATAATCGCTGTTTTCGGATATAGAAAGTGGAACCGACAAATTGGCAATGGAGAGTAAAAAAGAGAGTTTAGATAGTTTCAAGCCTGAAGCCGTAATACTTGCAAATGGCGACTACCCTACAGCAAATATTCCCTTAAAGTTGTTGGGCGAGGCCACTTGTATTGTATGTTGCGACGGAGGTGCAAACGAGTATATTAAGCGAGGCTTCACTCCGACAGCCATTGTCGGAGATGGAGACTCCTTGCTACCTGAATATCGCTCTAAATTCCAAGCTATTATTCACAGAATTGGAGATCAGGAGACAAATGACCAGACCAAATCTGTTGGATATCTTTATGAGCGAGGAATCAAGAAAATTGCCATTGTAGGAGCCACAGGTAAGCGCGAAGACCACACCATAGGCAACATCTCTTTACTTGTAGAGTATATGCGTAAGGGAATTGATGTTCGTTCATATACTGACTACGGAGTGATTATTCCTTGCAGAGACAGCATAACATTCAAGTGCAAGGAGGGACAACAGGTTTCGATTTTCAATATCTCAGCAAAAGGTTTTAAATCGGAAGGGCTAATGTACCCTATCTACGATTTTAAAAACTGGTGGCAGGGAACATTAAACCAAAGCACAAGTGATAGCTTTACTATCTCAGCAGATGGGGAGTACATTGTGATGGTAACGTATTAGAGTGAACAGTGAGGAGTGAGGAGTGAATAATTAGGAATTAGGAATGAGGAATTAGGAAAAATCGTGCAAGCCGAACGCAGAAGGCAAACTTGTTTGCATTATGCTGAGGCGCCGCCGATTTTGCGTCATTGCGCAGCAATGGCGAACACTAGTGCAAGGTGAGAGCAGAAGCCAAGTTTACTTGGATTATGCCGAACCGCCGCCGATTTTGCGTAAACACGAAGTGTTTGCGAATTAGGAATAGTTAACAGTTAGGAGTTAGGAGTTACAAATTGCTAGCAATTTGCTAAGCCCCCTTATTAGCCGTAATGAGCGAAGCGAATAAGGCGAAGGGGGTTTGGGGGTTGGTAGACAACAAATTAAAGCAAATCCACGAGTTGAATTCAAAGCTTTAGATTGCTTTACAGCTAAGGAGCAAGTGAAGTGATAAGATTTGCGAAGATTTGTACAAATTTGCTTAGGAGTTATGAGAAATTGGATTTTATGCGTAGTTACAGTAGTAGCAACACTGATAATGGGTTTTGAAGCAAAAGCAGAGATAAACGATACAAAACCCAAAACAATATCCCTGCTTACATGTGAGCCGGGGAACATGTTATACACTCTATTTGGTCACACCGCAATCCGTGTAAAGGATGCCGATAGCGATTGGGTATTCAACTACGGAACATTTGATTTTGACACTCCAAACTTCTATGGTAAGTATATAAAAGGTGAGTTGATGTATCAATTGGCGGCACAACCATTCAGCAGTTTCTATCATACCTACGATAGAATGGAGGTTGCTGTTTATGAGCAAGAGTTAAAACTCGATTCTGCTCAGCAGCAGAAATTGGTTCGTGCTCTAATGGAGAACTATAAACCGGAAAACAGAACTTACCTTTATGACTTTCTATATGACAACTGCGCTACCCGTGTTCGTGATCTGTTTGAGAATCAAATAACCGATTCAGAATCGACATACCGATGGGCAATTGCAAAGAGTTCTGATAAGACATTCTGGAACCTTTTAGATGAGAAGTTAAGAATTGCGCCATGGTGCGAATGGGGAATCCACACTCTTTTAGGCCAGGATGGTAACAAAGTAGCAACCGCGCGTGAAGAGATGTTTCTACCAGAAATGTTAATGCAGGCTGTAAGCCAGGCAACCATTGATGGAAAACCATTGGCAAAAGAGGCTGTAAAGATTATTGACTATCCCAAACGTACCGAGGTAAAGACTCCATGGTATGTAAATCCTCAATTTGCATTTTGGGCATTAGCACTTGTTATTATTGGAGGAACGTTTAGAATGAAACGAACAAGATTTATCTTTATACCAATGTTGTTCTTGACCGGAGTTTTGGGATTACTACTATTCTATTTGGCGGCATTCTCACTACATCCAATGACAAACCCGAACTGGAATATGCTTTGGGCATGCCCATTGAATCTTTTCTTTATTCCATTCCTAGTAAAGAATAGATGGAGAACTATAAATATCTACCTGAATTGCTACATGGGCTTACTAATTGCGGGCATAGCCATTCTATTCTGGACTACACCCGCTATATCATTCGCAACAATACCCTTAATGTTGATTATGTTCTATCTCAGCTATAAGGAGTTGCGTTGCCTTCCATAACCACTCCATTTTAGGATGATTTAGAACTCGCTTAGGTATGTTTGTGCGTTTCTTATTCGCATAAACAGTACCTGTCACACCTTTTAATTCAGGATCAAGCAATAGTTTAACTGCAGTCGATGCCCCACGTTTAGGCTGATAGATAAATGGACGGAAGAACCAATCACACAACTTATCAACAACTATATTACCCATTCTGATAATGTTAGTGCTGACAATTCCCGGATCTGAGGCATTAACATTTATACCTCTATCTTTTACCTCTTCAGAGAGTTTTAATGTAAAGAGAGTCAAAGCAAGTTTTGAATCAGAATAGAAAATAAAGCGGTTAAAGCAACTCTGAGTTCTATAGAAAGGCTCCTCAGCTACTCTACCTATCAAATAGGTACAAGACACCGTATTTACAATACGTGAACCCTCGCCCATAAGAGATAAAAGAAGGTTGGTTAAACGATAAGGTCCAACATAATTCACAGCCATTGTCTTCTCAATCCCATGAATTGTATTCTCACGATTCCAACACAACACACCGGCATTGTTAGCCAAAAGCGCAATCGGCATACCTATTTGCTTAATCTCGGAAACAAACTTATCTATTACCGAGAAATTTGTTAAATCAAGCTCATGGACATAGATATTTTTATTACCACTCTCTTCGCGTAACTTCTGACATAAATCCTGCGATTTTGAGGGATTTACGCAAGCCATAACAACATAGTATCCCTGCTTGGCAACCTCAAGGACAATCTCTTGCCCCATACCACCATCAGCTCCCGTTACTATAGCTATTTTATTTTTGTTATTATTACTCATCACATTTCACCTTTCACCTAACTGTTAATACTTCTCATTCCTCTTAATCTCTTTCACCAAACACTTAGGCAAATTCTCTTCGGTCCTGTGACACTTCATCTCTAACGAGTACATGTGGCCAATACAATAGTTTGAGTGAGTACATGAACAACGCTTGAAATTCTCATCACGCAAATGGTTAACAAACTCGGGATCATTCAACAAGGCACGTCCCATCTGGACAGCCTCGAATCCACAATCCAAAACATGCTCAATCTTATCACGTGCAACCAAACCTCCCACATAAATAAGCGGCATATCCAACTTCTCACGGAACTTTAAAGCATCTTCCAGGAAGTAGGCCTCTTTAAATGGTACGGTTGGAGCTGCAAACTGTCCGAACATTCCAACACCCAGCTTCAACCACCACATATTATTAGGCATATAGTGAGCGACAGTCTTTTTAGGGAAAGCACCACGCATAACATATTGTGGAGCCCTGCTTACAAAACCTCCACTTAGCACCAAAGCGTGTGCACCACACTCCTTAAGGGTCTCGGCAACAACCAATGACTCGTCAAGCTCCATACCACCCTTAAAACCATCGCGCATATTCATCTTCACCACTACAGCCATATCATCTTTGGCTGCACTCATAACCTCGTCCATAGCAATCTTCATGAATCGCATGCGGTTCTCCAAAGAACCTCCAAACTCATCCTTTCTGCGGTTTGTATATGGCGACAAAAATTGGCTTATAAGATAACCGTGTCCTGCATGAAGCTCAACGGCATCGAATCCTGCTTCGCGTGCCAGATTGACTCCTCGCCCGAAACTCTTAGCCATTTCATAAATCTCCTCCTTACGCATTGCTCTGTGAAAAGTGGGCGAATAGAGGTTAAAACCATTAGATGCAGAGATAGGCGTACATCCGGCAGTACCACGGTGACACATATTTCCACAATGTCCAATCTGAATTGATGCAGCAGCACCCTCTTTATGGATCGCATCTGTCAATAACTTTAAATCGGGAACTGTATCCTGCTTCAACCATAGTTGTGACTTAAACGATAAACCGCTATGCTCGGTTGCTGCGTATGCGATTGTTGTCATTCCTACTCCACCCTTAGCCACCGATGTATGATAATCATATAGCATTTGTGTAGGCCTGTTATCCTTACACATACCCTCGAAAGCCGCAGAACGAATTGTTCTGTTTCTTAAAGTCAATGGACCAATCTTTACCGGTGTAAATATCTTAGACTCACTCATATTCTAGTATATAAATGGAATTATTCTCTTTAGATTCTTTCCCTTCATCTCCTCGGGGAACCATGCTTTATAACGCTTGTTTATTGTATTTGCACGAGGCGCAAGGTTAGCAAATGTCCATGCAGCAAACAACGCTCCAGCCCAAGACCAAGTCATAATTGCAAAACCACACCACTCAACAAACTCACCAAAATAGTTAGCACTGGTAACATAGTTGAACATACCGCCTTTAGGTAAATAGTGGTTAGTATCTCCGGGCTTTCTTAAATTTCTTACAATATGGTCAGAGTGCCAATTCACCCCCATTCCAAAAAGGAAAACAGCAACTCCTATAATGAACTGTGGCGTTGTAAGCCAACTTTTAACATACATATCTTCCGGAGCAAGATAGAATAGCCACTTACCCTGAATATATCCGTTCAATACATTGAACACCACACCCATCAGCATAATACCAATAGGCATTTTACTCTTTCCTGACATTTTAAAAGGAAAGATAAAAGAGCGCTGAAAATAGTGTAACTCAAACAGTAAGAAGAATATAAGTGGTACAGTATTATATTTAACGGGCGAGGTCATCCACATAACCAGCATTGTGATAAATACCGGAGCCTCCATCAGCACCCATGCAAGTTTATTATTAATCGGGAAGCCCCACTTTTTATCGAACAACATGCCATACCCTGCCTCAACAAAGTATAGACACACAAAGACAATCAGCGCAATGATTGCCATTGATATAAGTAAAATATTATAGCACTCCATAATTCTAGATATTAACCTAGCAAAGATAGTTGTTTTTATGTACTTTTGTACCAACAATAACAAAAAGAGCACAAATAGATATGGTTAAGCACATTGTAATGTTCAAATTGACTCCATTTGCAAGTGAAGAGGCAAAACAGGAGAAGATGAATGAGATTAAGAGAGAGTTGGAGGCACTTAAAGGCTTGATTCCAAATGTAGTTGAGTTAAAGGTTGGATTAAATGGAAATCCAAATGAGACATGGGATGTGGTTTTGGAGAGCGAATTCAATACCTGGGAGGATTTGCAAAACTATGCAGTTCACCCTTTGCACGTCGCATTCGGCAAAAACATTCTTGGTCCGGTTAAAGCTGACCGTTCTTGCGTAGATTACGAATTCTAAAAAGCTGTTTTAAATTTAAAACAGCTTCTAATTCTTTTTGGTTCGTTTTTTCAAGGTTTTCATAACCAAGGCTATCTGAGGAACTGGCATCGCTTTTGCCACAATGTAGGTATCGTTAAAAAGGAAAACGGTATGTACACTCTTTGGGAAAAGCGGTGCATAATTTTCAACCGCAACATTCACACTACCCTTTGAACGCTCACGAACAGCATACTGCTTTTCTGAATATTCCGACATATCCTGCATCGGTTCCAAAGGATAAATCAAAATCAGTATATCATATTTTTTACCGACAAACCCTTTAAACGAACTGATATCCAAACTTATAACTCCTGGTGAGTCAGCCTCAACCACTACTGTTTTAGGTATTATATCATGATATCGGTTCAGCGACTGCCATGGTAAATAGCCATTTTGGTTATATACTTTTTTGAAACGCAAGGCAAATTTACCTCCATAACAATCATCATCGGCAATCTTAACATAAACTCTGTCAAGTAAACCAAATTTATTATTCCTGATTATAACACCGACCGAGTGTCCGTATTCTGTATAGTATGGCACACCGTTACCCTCCATCTGCGAGAACATAAATGTGGTATCGCCCATACATAACTCCTCCTCAAACCTTGCATAAACATCGACATCATCTACCTCTATTTTCCTGGCTCTTAACTTTATAATCCCCTCTGCTTCAATAATTTTAGCACATGAAATAATTGTGTCATAGTAACCGGCACAAGAGAAGAAAAGATCTGATGCCAACTCCTCTGTTGTTAATTTGAAAGAGAAAACACCACGCGCATTTGTCGCCAAACCCCTATTTGAATTCATCAATGCCACATAGACATCGGGCACTCCGCGCCCTCGCCCATCATCAATCACCCTTCCTTGCAACAACACCAACTCTTGAGCACTTACATTTAAATGGGCAAAAATCAATAAGAGATAAATAAAACTTATTTTAATAAAACTCATTGACTCAATTATTCTTAATATAGATTAATGTTGAACGAACCTCTATATTCTATAATTTCATTTGCAGGATTAGTACTATGAAAAAATCCCTCTGTTCCTGAAATTCGACCACGAATACTATAATCAACAAAACGTTCATCCAATACTTGAATGTTAATAGGGCCATAAAGACTTCCTAAATCTGTCCATAATAGATAACAATTTGTTGTATGTTGCATTTGTGTTGTTATTCCATCTACACTCAAAAGAAATTTCATACCTCCTTGTTGAACCACATAAGTATAACTTATAGTAGCACTTATCATTATTGCACCAGGAGCTTGAATCGGACTTGTTATCGTTGGCACAGATATTGTCTTGGATACAGTATATGGTCCTTCAAAACCGCCAGGCAAATCGGCAAGAAGATTCAACTGCACAGAATCTTTTATAGTCTCAATTTTAACAACAGAATCGAAATTCACTTTCCCCATACAGAACTCATACATGTCACCAGACAATTCATTCTCTGTACATGCATATACACAAAGGGAAACAATAAATATCCATAATAACCTTTTGAACAAGTTTTTCATTATCATTTTGTTTTTTTTGCAATATTAAAAAAAATATATATAACTTGCAAATGAAATGAAGAAATCAATATATACCATAGTTTTAGTACTAATTTCCTATTTTGCGCATGCTCAACAAAGCAAATTGGGACACGAGATGTATAGCTTTGTGAGCAATAAAATGGAGGAAAAATTGTTTCTGCACATAGATAAAGAGACATGCCAACCGGGCGACACAATCTGGTTCCGAGGATTTCTTACCGATGCAAATCAAAATAAACCTGTTGATTATAGCAGATATATCTACGTAGAAATTTTTGACCGTCAAGATTCTGTGTATATTCGTGAAAAGATAGAGAGAAGTGGCGAGGACTCGCTATTTTTAGGTTGTATCACTATACCGGAAAATCTGCAACAAGGTGAGTATTTCTTGAGGAGCTATACGTACTACATGCAAAACCAAGAGGAGACTTTCTATGACACAAAACGCATAAGAGTAATAAACCCGTTTGACCACAGAGTAACTGTTAATGCAACATCTATTCCAAAACGTGACGGCGAACGCGAATTACAATTAACCTTTACCAATGCCAAGGGAACAATATACGAAAATTTGGAGTTTCTATACAGAATCCCTGGAGAGACTCAATTCGGAGAGTTTGAAGTATCAAAT
The DNA here is from genome assembly GCA_015061245.1 of Bacteroidales bacterium. Classification (GTDB taxonomy): domain Bacteria; phylum Bacteroidota; class Bacteroidia; order Bacteroidales; family Marinifilaceae; genus RGIG9079. Next base: position 2,168 of record SUWY01000003.1, on the reverse strand, counting down.
ACCGGATATTCAGGTAAAGCAAACATCACAATAAAAGACTCTCTATCCGATCATATCCTAATCAAATCATCAACTAATAGTATTGTAGATTTGGAACAATATATTCCTATTCCACATAGCAAGCGAGATTTCCATATCAATTTTATGCCGGAAGGTGGAAAATTGATTGCTAACGCCAAACAACGCATAGGTGTTAAATCTATTGGTCGCGATGGATTGGGATTGCCTGTGTCAGGAACTATTGTTGATGAAAACGGAAAAACCATAGCAGAGTTCCATACGAACAATTTGGGTATGGGAAGTTTTGAAATAGAGAGTCAAGAGGGTAAATTATACTCGGCCATTACAAAAAGTACTGATGGCAGAATAAAAAGATTCCAACTACCCACCCCATCAACAGGCTATGCCATAAGAGTTGAAAGGGGTGATGAAAATATTAAATACACAATACTACACTCTAAGAATGAGTCTTTACGCAATAAGGAGTTATTAGTCATCTCGCGTGGAATTCTGCTGCTTCAGATTGATTTAAATCAATCCCCACAAGCTGTATTATCACTAAACGACACTCCTGAAGGCATTTTAAACTTTCGGTTGGTTGATAAACAGATGAACACTTATAGTGAACGATTAATATATAATCATAAAAATAACAGGCCCAAATTAAATTTAATTACACCATACGAATTGACAGGAGAACATGAAAGTGAAACGGTAACTATTAATTTGGAAAATGTAGGAGACATTGTTTCAGGAAACTTCTCAATATCAATTACCAACAATCGACTTAACAAAAGTAGTGTGGATAATTGCGGGATAGATTCGTACTTGTTATTAAAGAGCGATTTAAAGGGACATATAGAGAATCCAAACTTCTATTTCCCTAACGACACATGTGTGCGTATTGACGATTTGGATAATTTAATGCTCACACAAGGATGGAGAGAATTTAACATCCCGTCAAACAATTCATATTATATGGAGCGAGGACAATTTATATCAGGGAGTGTTGAAAACTTTATTGGTAAAAGTAGTGCTCACGCATCAATAACTATGGAAGGATCAAATGGGATTGTAAAACATACCGTATGCGATGAGAACGGTAAATTTATTATAGACGATATTTTTTTTCGCGAGGGAACCCAATTCACTATAAAAGCCCAAAGTAAACGAGGGAGAAATAATCAAAGATTAACCATCGATAATCAAGAATTTAGAAAGTTAGAACTTATCATACCGGAAGCCTCATTTATGCGTAATAATGACTATGATTTTTATAAAATGTATTCAAAAACCTACATCTATACAGAACAAGGGATACAGATAAACACATTAGGCGAGGTTTCAATAAGAAAAACTCCAAAGCAAATTGAATATGATTTAATGGTTGATTCAATAGAGAAACGAAACCGGAATCTGTTTCATTTGGGAATTACAGACATAAAAAGTTATGGAAGTTTTGGAGTTTTTGAAACACCATGGGAAGAAGGAATCTTGATTAACAACAGTAATTACAAATACAGTAATGAGAAGCATCAATATAATGGGTATCAAATGTATCCTACCGGCTCTATGATGGAGACATATTCATATTATCAGTTATTATTAAAAAAATACTCACCACAAAATTATATTGAGAGTAACATGAAGGCTACACGCCCACATTATAATTTTAAAGCATATGGATTTGAGCTACCTAAACTTTTAGGTGTAAAATACGATTTCATGAGCACTTCTACAGCAAACATTCGAGGAGTTGGCATATTCGACTACTTTATACCATATTATGAAATAGAATTTAATACTCAAACAATCACTCCATTAGCCCCTCAATTAAGCGAACACACTACATTCTACCAACCCCATTACAATGTCGATAAAGATCTTATGAATATTGTTGACGAAAAGATTACACGATATTGGAATCCAAATGTAAAACTATCGAGTGATTCACAACTAAACATTACTTTTCCTCGTGCAAAACTCGATGATACCTACACTATCACAGTTAATGGAATTACCGACAACGGCACTCCTATTCACTTACAAGGTTATATTGAATAACTAAGCAATCTTACAACTCTCTTGTAATATAAATGAGGCTGTCTAACAATGAATAATGTTAGGCAGCTCTTTTTTGTTGTCTATAGACAAATTCGTGCAGCACT
>SUWY01000022.1 GCA_015061245.1 Bacteroidales bacterium | reverse complement strand
AGTATAAAACTTAAAGTGAATGGGGGCAAATCACTTTGCCCCCATTGATATTGAGTGAGTTATTTTATTGACGATAGTTGTCTAGTTGCTCTGCATCGAATTTGCGTACAAAGTTGAAGTGTTTCTCAATCTCCGACTCTGCATAGTTAACATATACCAATGCGCTCTTTGCAAATAGCTCCGGTGCTCTTGAAGCATCTTGCATTAACAAGTGGCACATAATGATATCTGCTGCCATCTCAACCAATCTGCGTGCAACAAAATCAAGATGCTCTTGATTCTTTGTCTCAATAACCTGATTTACACATGCTGCGTATTTGCATGCCATCTCCATAACTCTGTTCTTCAATGGCTCCATCTCTGCAGAAAGTGGTAGTGCCTCGAAGTCTTTCATTACGTTAAGGTATGCTCCGGTTGTTACATAGCGGATAGCTGCTACAACCTGTAACTGTGTTGTTCCCTCATAGATGCTGGTGATACGTGCATCGCGGTAGATACGCTGACATGGATACTCTAGCATAAATCCTGAACCTCCGTGGATTTGGATTGAGTCGTAGGCATTCTGGTTTGCGTACTCCGAGTTCATTCCCTTTGCAAGTGGAGTGAAGGCGTCTGCCAATTTAGCAAACTTCTTCTGCTCCTGGCGCTCCTCCGGTGTCAATTTGCGCTCACGAGCAATGTCATCAAGAGCTTTGTAGATATCAACGTAGCGAGCTGTTTGGTACAACAATGCACGTCCTGCGTCAAGTTTTGCCTTCATGATTGAGAGCATGTCATATACTGCCGGGAAGTTGATAATCTCTTTACCGAACTGCTTTCTATCTTTGGCGTAGTTAAGACCCTCTGTATATGCGGCCTGGCTCAATCCAACACTCTGTGCAGCAATTCCCAAACGTGCACTGTTCATCAACGACATTACATATTTGATCAATCCCAATTTGCGGTCTCCACAAAGCTCTGCTTTCGCATTCTTGTATACCAACTCACAGGTTGGAGAACCGTGGATACCCATTTTGTTCTCGATGCGACGAACATTTACTCCTCCCTGGTTCTTGTCATAGATAAACATTGACAATCCACGTCCGTCGTGAGTTCCCTCTTCTGAACGAGCCAATACCAAGTGTAGATGAGCATCTCCGTTGGTAATGAATCGCTTAACTCCGTTCAATAACCAGCAGTTATCTGCCTCGCTCCATGTAGCTTTAAGCATTACTGATTGTAGGTCTGATCCTGCATCAGGCTCGGTCAAGTCCATTGACATGGTCTCGCCTGCACAAATTCTTGGAATAAAGCGGCTATGCTGATCCTCGTTTCCAAACTCATATAGAGTTTCACAACAATCTTGCAAGCTCCAAATGTTACTGAATCCTGCATCGGCAATTGCTGCCATCTCTGCACACATTGTGTATGGCATGATAGGCATGTTCAAGCCTCCGAATCTTCTTGGCATTGTCATGCCGTTCAATCCTGCGCTTACTGTTGCTGCAAGGTTTACTTTGGTGCCTGATGCGTACTCTACACGTCCGTTTGCACAGTGTGGGCCCTCAGCGTCAACACCCTCTGCATTAGGAGCTACAATCTCTGCACTAATCTCTCCGGCAATCTCCAACACCTTTTCGTAGTTGTCCATTGCATCTTCGAAGTCGATTGGGGCATAGTCGTACTGATCTTTATCTCTATAGTCGCGCTCTTTCAATTCGCAAATGCGTTTCATGAGCGGGTTGTTCAAGTGAAACTTGAGCTCCGGTATATCTTTAAAATAGTTTGCCATTTCTTACTTACTGTTTTGTTTGTAATACTTGATCATCTTTGGTAGTACCTCCTCAACTGTGCCTGTAATGATATAATCGGCAATCTGGTTGATCGGTGCGTTAGGATCGCTGTTGATTGAGATGATAATTCCACTCTCTTTCATTCCGGCAATGTGTTGGATAGCTCCGCTGATACCGCAAGCAATATATACCTTTGGACGAACGCTAACTCCGGTCTGTCCGATTTGTAGATCGTGGTCGCAGAATCCTGCATCAACAGCAGCACGTGATGCTCCTACCTCTGCATGAATCTCTTTTGCCAAATCGTACAACAAGTTGAAGCCCTCTTTTGAACCAACTCCGTAACCTCCAGCAACAATGATTGGAGCTCCCTTTAGGTTGTTCTTAGCCTTCTCAACGTGGCGCTCAAGTACCTTAACAATGTAGTCTGTGTCGGGAACAAACTTCGCTACATCTTGAATGATAACCTCGCCCTTATAATTAGGATCAAGAATCTCTTTCTTCATAACTCCGTCACGAACGGTTGCCATTTGTGGGCGGCACTCCGGATTTACAATTGTTGCTACAATGTTTCCTCCGAATGCAGGACGGATTTGGTACAACAATTGGTCATAGTGCTTGCCAGTTTTTGGATCGTCGTGTGGGCCAATCTCCAATGATGTACAGTCGGCTGTTAATCCGCTGTGCAAACTTGAAGATACTCTTGGACCCAAGTCACGTCCAATAACTGTAGCTCCCATCAAGCAGATTTGTGGTTGCTCCTGCTTGAATAGGTTTACCAATATTGATGTATGTGGTTTTGATGTGTATGGGAACAAGCCCTCAGCATCGAAAATGTGCAATTTATCTACTCCGTAAGGAAGTGTCTGCTCCTCAACCTTACCGGTAATTCCGTAACCGGCGCAAATGGCCTCTAATTGAACTCCCAACTGATTAGCCAACTTGCGACCTTTGGTTAAAAGCTCCAGACTGACATCGGCAACAGTTGTGCCCTCAATCTCGCAATATACAAATACGTTATTCATAATCTTTATCCAATAGTGTGGTTAGCTAACAATTCTTTCATCAATCCGTCGATATCATCGTCACTGGCAGTAAGAGATTTACTCTCTTTAGCCTGGAATACGATATTCTCGACATTCTTAACCTTGGTTGGAGAACCTGCCAATCCGCATTGTGACAAGTCACCGTCAACATCGGCTACACTCCATTGTGTAATGGTCAAGTACTCTTTCTTTGCATACTCCTCTGCATATGGAAGACCCTCTTTAGGCATCTCCATCGGAGCCATTGCACGTTTGTACTTCATAACCAATTTTGCATTTCTTGGACGGCATGGAGCAGCAGAACCATTAACTGTGATAACGATTGGAAGTGGTCCCTCAACGGTCTCGACTCCACCATCAATGTGGCGTTTTACCTTGATTTTTCCATTTCCACACTCCAAAATCTCCTCTGCGTATGTGATTTGTGTTAGTCCAAGCTTCTCTGCAACCTGAGGTCCAACCTGAGCTGTATCACCGTCGATAGCCTGTCGACCTCCGATAATCAAATCAGGAGTTCCAATCTTCTTAATGGCTGTTGCCAATGCGTACGATGTTGCCAATGTATCTGCGCCTGCAAATGCTCTGTCACTCAATAGATAACCGTTGTCGGCACCACGATATAGACCCTCACGGATTACATCTGCTGCACGTCCGGGTCCCATGGTTAGAATAGATACTGTTGATCCCGGATTTAGATCTTTAAGTCTCAATGCCTGCTCAAGTGCATTTAGATCCTCGGGATTAAAGATAGCGGGAAGAGCCGCTCTGTTTACAGTTCCCTCCGGAGTCATGGCATCCTTGCCCACATTTCGTGTGTCAGGAACCTGCTTCGCGAGAACAACAATTTTTAGTCCACTCATAGTTTATTGTTTTTTCGTCTAAAACGTTTGCGTAAAAGTAGTAATTTTTATTTTTCGTTCCAAATTTTCCATCCAGCCTCAGCCTGTAAGACCAACATTTGGTGTCCATTACAGACATTTGTACCAACATTTTTTCCTTGGCTCATAAATTTTGTAACCTCGGGATTATATACCAAATCGAATAGGAAATGGTCGGTTGTCAACATTTCGTATGGGATGTTTGGCGAGGTTTCAATATTGGGCCATGTGCCAAGTGGAGTTGTGTTGACAATCAATTTATGATCCTCAATGATTGATGGTAGATGGTCGTAGCCTATCTCATTCTCTCCTTGTGGATTACGTGAGACTGTCAAGTATGAAATTTCCATTTTCTTCAGCACATAGCGAACAGCTTTGGCTGCACCTCCATTACCCAGCACTAAGGCTTTTTTAGGCGAGGCCTCGCCCAAAAAACACCTTAAAGAGCCCTCAAATCCAACCACATCGGTGTTATGCCCAATCAATTCATATCTATCCTGGGTGCGGATAATCTTAACGCAGTTTACTGCACCAATAGCCTCGGCTTCGGGGGTAATTTTGGTTAGGAATGGAATGATGGCCCTTTTGTGAGGTATGGTAACATTGAATCCCTCTAAGTTGGGATGAGTTGAAACTATGCTAAGAATCTCATTCACATTTTCTATCTCGAAGTTCTGATATAGCGCATCAATACCCAAATTCTCAAATTTATCGGTAAAATATCTTTTAGAAAATGAGTGCCCCAATGGGAATCCAATTAATCCAAACTCTCTCATTTTTGTAACTTCTTGGCAATAAATTCAATACTGCTTACCAATACCAATCCTATAATGCAATAGATGATTGCCTCGACAATATGAGCCTCTTGACCTGTTAATTGCTCGAAAGTGGTAGGTAATATGCTTCGTTGTGTGATTGCCTGTTCAACTCCGTGGCTGTCAATATAGCTCTCCAATGTCTCCTTCCATGGCCATACCTTATTTAAAGAGCCAACCATAAAACCGGTAAGAAGTGCAATGGTGAGGTTGTTATATTTTTTCAGAAGCCATGACAGAAAGTGTGAAAAGGAGATTATTCCAATCGCAGCTCCAACGGCAAATACGGCCATAATGTCAATCTTGAATTGACTGATAGAGTCCATTATGAATGAGTATTTGCCCAATAGCAACAAGATAAATGAACCTGAAATTCCCGGTAGGATCATTGCGCAAATGGCAATAGCTCCACTTAAGAATATAAACCAGTAGCTGTCGGGGGTTGTTGTTGGCGATGCTACTGTTATGTAGTAGGCAACAGTCGCTCCTATTATACTGCTAAGGATAGTTTTCCAATTCCACTCCTTTACGGTTGTTGCAACAAGTATCGATGAAGCAATTATCAACCCGAAAAAGAATGACCATATTTGAATAGGATGGTTGGTTAGCAACCATGTCATCAGCTTAGCCAATGAAAAGATAGAAATGGCAATTCCCAATAGTACCGATAGTAGAAAATAGCCATTAATGTATTGCATGAATTGCTTGAACTTTCCTGTGAAGAATAGTTTTATGGCTGTAGCATCAATCTTTTTTATGCTACCCAAAAGCTCATCATATATACCGGTAATAAAGGCGATGGTGCCGCCTGAAACGCCAGGAACGACGTCGGCTGCACCCATCGCAATACCTTTTAATGTTAGTAACAGGTATCTTTTATCCATTAATTTTTAGTTTTGATGCTCAGGTTTGAACAAATCAAATACGGTCTTAACCGGAGTGAAGGTGGTCAATGGAACCTCCACGAATAGGGTAATCCAATTTGCCATAGCTCCATTCCATAGACCCGGAAGCTCTTGAACCTCAATGTCGCGTCCCTTGTATGACTTGTAGTTAATGAATCCCTGCTCCTCTGCAACATAGTTCAGCAAGTTGAACTTCTTGCCTGTGTAATCTTTAATACCGCATACCAAATCTACAGGATTGAAGTGTGTAGAGGCATCAAAGATATCCTTCTGTGATTTCTCTTTAAGGTTAATCTGAGCAGACTCACAAATCATCAAGCGCTCGCCATTCTCGCACTTAACCCAGAATGGTCCACCGCCGGGCTCACCCTCGTTCTTAACCATACCGCACACTCTGATAGGACGGTTAAGCATATCCTTTAACTCTGCAATAGTATACTCCTCTTTCTCGCCCTTGAAGCCCAATTTGTTCTTTGCGAATGTTGTAATCTCCTTAAGCGCTGCCTCTGAAATATCCTCCTGGTCAAGTTGCTTCAAATATCCGAAGATCTTCTCCTGCAATCCTACCAACAATCCTGCAATAAGCTTCTTGTATTGGCATGTATCAGGTTTGTTCTTATCAGGAGATACGTTATCAATATTCTTAACGAATACAATGTCTGCATCCAAATCGTTCAAGTTGTGGATAAGAGCACCGTGACCTCCCGGACGGAAGATAATGTTGCCGTTATCATCGCGCAACAACTCGCCGTTATTCTCAATGCTGATTGTATCGGTTGATGGCTTTTGAATAGAGAAGCTAACATCGTACTTAATTCCGAATTTCTTCTCAAACAACTTCACAACCTGCTCCAAGTGTTTTTTGAACTTCTCGGTGTGCTCCTCAGATACTGTGAAGTGAATCTTAGAGATTCCCTTAACGCTGGCATAAAGAGCGCCCTCTGCCAAATGCTCGTCGAATGGAGTTCTTACAATGTCAGCGTATGTATGGAACTCAATCAAACCCTTTGGAGTATCGCCATATTTTAAACCATCAACAAGAATGTAGTTCATGATTTTCTTGTACTCGCCCTTCTCGCGCAACTCAGCCAATGACTCTCCACACTCTGCAATTGTCTTCTCCAATGAGTTGTAGAATGGTAAAGCCTCGATCTTTGCGTAGAAATTCTCAATGTTTCCAGGCATCTCTGCATCATCGGCAGAATTTAGATATGAGAAAAGATCTTTGAACATTCTGGTTGCTGAACCTGATGCAGGCACCATCTTTGTAATCTGTTTCTCGTTGATTGCCTTGTCGTATGCCAACAAAAGCATATCCTCCTCCTCTTTCTCAATTCTGATAATTCCGTTGCCAACGGTAGCAGGTCCTGTCAATGTAACAGCGTTAAAACCTGTTTTGAAATTCTCCAACTGCTTGTCTATCTGCTCGGGAGTAACGCCTCGAGCTTCAAATAGCGCTAAATCTTTCTCTGTGTACATAGTTATATTGTTTTAATCATCATATTCTTCCAATTCATCCTCGTTATCAAGGGTGGCTTCATAGAAATCACGAGCCATATCCAATAACTCCTCAATATCTTCGGGCGAGGGCTCCTCATCTATCCAGAAGATTTGATTATCATCGTCAAAATCCTCAATTCCGCACTGTATAATGCAGCGAGGTTTCTCTGTATGAACAACATACACAAGTTCTGTTGAGAATTGTGAGTTGTCGGCAAATAAAAATTTCGGCAACATAATGCAAAGTTTACTCTCTTAATGAATAGCAAAGATAACGAATAAATAGATATTTTATTAAATTTGCTCCGAAAAGTATCAATTTGATTTAAAATGAATAATGTAATTGCCCTATACGGGAAGCGAATACAGGCCGATTCTGCTCAAGTTTTCAAGCATCTTTTGGGGCTTTTGAGCAGGCGAGGTTTCAAAATTATATGTGAGGAGCAGACTGCCGATACCTTGGTTCAATTCGGAATCTCGAAGGATGGATACTCTTCTCTATTCACTAAAGAGACAATCGCATCGTACAGCCCCAAAATGGTGTTGAGCGTAGGAGGCGATGGAACATTTCTCGGAGCGGCCTCGCTCGTAGAGGATAAGGATATTCCAATTCTTGGAATCAATTGTGGTCGCATGGGATTTTTGGCTAATGTTGCAAGGGCCGATATTGAAACTGCCGTTGAGATGATTGCAGCAGAGAATTATGCGCTGTCGTATCGTGATATTTTGGGTTTTGAAAGTGAAGGAGATACTCAGGTATCGGGAACTGCGTTGAATGAGGTGAGTATATTGAAATCTGATATGGCCTCGCTCTTGACCATTCACGTATATATTAATGGCGATTTTTTGACAACCTATTGGGCAGATGGGTTGGTAATATCAACTCCTACGGGTTCTACCGCATACTCAATGAGTGCCGGAGGTCCTATAATTTGTCCTGATTGCAGACTTCTCTTGTTGACTCCTGTATCGCCACACAATCTGACATTGCGACCAATGGCAATACCGGTTGAGTCAAAGTTGGAGATTTGTGTAGAGAGCCGCTCAGGCGATTATATACTAAGTGCAGATTCGGAGATGTATAAGCGTAAAGATAGTTGTCCGGTGAGGGTTGCAACAGGAGATTATAAGATCAAAGTTGTGCAATTGCCGGGTACAAATTTCTATGGAACCATACGAAAAAAACTCTATTGGGGCGAGGATATGCGTAATTCTAAGCAATAATTAGTTTTTTTTCACACTCTGCATTTTATTAATTCACTTATAGTTGCTATCTTTGACCGATTTTTAGGAACGATGTATTATAATGGCTAATTCTGTTGATATGGATAAGAAACAGGCGGTACCTACTCACATTGCAATCATTATGGATGGCAATGGAAGATGGGCGCAAGCGCGTGGAATGCAGAGAGTTGCAGGCCATGCGGCAGGAGTCGATGCTGTAAAAAGAACAGTAAAGGCAGCCTCTAAATTTGGAGTAAAGTATCTAACATTATATACATTTTCCACAGAGAATTGGAATCGTCCAAAAGAGGAAGTTGATGCTTTGATGGCCATGATGGCTCAGGCAATTATACGCGAAACCGAGGAGTTGATGAGCGCGGGAGTACGTATAATGATGATTGGTAACAAGGCGGATTTGCCGGAAGGAGTAAGAAAGCAATTTATTGAATTAGAGGAAAAATCGGCGAATAACAGTGGTTTGACTTTGCTTTTGGCGATCAGTTATGGCGCACGTTGGGAGATTGTAAGTGCGGCTCAAAAACTTGCAGAGGCATACAAACAAGGTAAAATTTCTCAAATTGATGCAGCAGCAATTGAGAGTGAATTGACAACAGCGGGAATCCCTGATCCTGATTTGTTGATTAGAACCGGAGGTGAGTGCAGATTGAGCAATTTCTTATTGTGGCAATGCGCATATACCGAGTTTATGTTTATTGATAAGTTCTGGCCGGAGTTTGGTGAAGAGGAGTTGAAAAATGCAATCGATAGTTTTGTTGGCCGCGAACGTCGATATGGAATGACAGGGGAACAGGTAAGGAATAGTAATGAGTAGTATAAAAAGATATATATTGTGCCTTATGGCACTAATGTTTGTGTTTTGTGGAGAGGTGATGGCTCAGAACTCTGAAAGCGGAGTTCCTGAAGTTTATTACTCTGCACCAAAGAAGTACGTTATTGCAGGGGTGGATATTGTCCAAGAGGGAGGTGCTCAATATGACGATTTTGAGAAACAATACATAATTAACAGTCTTGGATTGGGAATTGGAAATGTGGTAAAGATTCCCGGTGATGAGATTACTCGTGCAATACGTCGTCTATACAATCAGAAAAGTTTTTCGGGAGCGACCATCTTGCTATCAAGAGTAATTAATGATAGCGCATATTTGACAATCCAGTTGCAACCTGCACACCAGCTATCAGAGATAAACTTCTGGGGGTTGAAAAAATCAGAGGAGAATAAAATTCGTGAGGCTCTTAATTTGGAGAAGGGTATGCAGATGAATGAAATGATGCTTGAAACAATCCGTAGAAAGGTAAAGGAGAGCCTGGAGGAGAAGGGTTATTTCAATGTTGGTATAAATGTAGTGACTCGCGACGATCCCGATAATAAGAATTTCGAGATTATTGATGTTTACGCAGAGCGTAAAAATAAGATAAAGATTAAGGAGATTGACATTGTAGGTAATGTTGGAGTCAAAGAGTCTGTGTTGAAACGTTCAATGAAGAAGACTCGTGAAAAATCGCTTGTGAATTTACTTAAGCCCTCTAAATATGTGGCAGATGTATATGAGCAAGAGAAGTATGACCTGCTTGATAAATATAATGAACGAGGTTATAGAGATGCAATGATTGTATCTGATAGTGTGATAACCCTTTCGGATAAGCGAGTGAAGATTGTTATGCACGTTGATGAGGGCAATCAATATTTCTATAACGATATTGTATGGATTGGTAATACTGTCTATGATTCTCAGTTGTTGAATGACTATTTAGGAGTATCCAAAGGAGATGTTTATAACAAAAAGCATTTTAATGATCAGTTGACAGATTCAGAAGAGAGTGTGTTGAATGGATTTTATGCTAATCAGGGATACTTGTTTGCCAATTTCTATCCAACAGAAAGAATTGTAGGTAAAGATTCGATAAATGTAGAGATACGTGTAATAGAGGGACCTCAAGCAACAATCAACAGAGTAGATATTACCGGTAATGATAAGACTCATGACCATGTAATTCGAAGAGAGCTATATGTATATCCGGGAGAGTTGTATAGTCGTGATGACATTATGCGAAGTATTCGTCAGTTGGCTAACTTGGGTCATTTCGATGCAGAGGCATTGAGTTCCGGCTTGTCAATTACCCCTGATCAAGATAATGGTACAGTTGACATAGGTTTCGGATTACAAGAGAAGGGAAATGATAGAGTAGAGATTTCCGGAGGTTGGGGAGCCGGCATGATTATTGCATCGGTAGGTTTGACCTTTACCAACTTCTCAATGAGAAATATCTTTAATTTCAAGACATATCGTCCGTTACCACAGGGAGATGGACAGACATTCAGTTTGAATGCCCAGACAAACGGTAAGTTCTATACAAACTTCAGTTTATCATTTATGGAGCCATGGCTCGGAGGTAAGAAACCAAACTCTTTGAGCGTGCGTCTATTCTATTCTCATCAGAGTGGATATTCATCAAACTATTACCGCAGATCATACTATGTTAATAGTGGAGCATACTCTTCTTCGGACTACGATGACTCGCAACATATGAATATATGGGGATTGAGTGTAGGATTGGGGAGACGTGTTAAGTGGCCTGATGATTACTTTACCTTATATAATGAGTTATCATTCCAGCACTATAATTTGAAGAACTGGCCATACTACGTATTCGAGAACGGAGTATCTAATAATTTGTCATTCTCGACAACAATCAGAAGAGCCTCTATTGATGCTCCAATGTATACCCGTTCAGGAACAGACTTCTCATTGTCACTGACATTTACTCCGCCATACTCTTTGTTTAATGGACGTAACTATGCTAATCCCAATATGACTAGTGAGGAGCGTTACCGTTGGGTTGAGTACCACAAGTGGAAATTCAATGGAAAGATTTTTGTTCCACTAGACAAGAAGAATAATACGGTATTGTACCTGAATGCCCAATATGGTTATTTGGGACACTACAATAAGGATTTCAGATCACCGTTTGAGGGATATGAAATGGGAGGAGATGGAATGACCGGTTATAGTTTGTATGGTCGTGAGTATATCGGTTTGCGTGGATACGAGAATGGATCGTTGACAAATGCCGGTTCAAACTTTATCAGTACCTCTTCCGATGCTGCAGTTTACTCTAAATTTACCATGGAGGTGAGATATCCGGTATCGTTGAAAGATGCAGCAACAATCTATGTGTTGTCGTTCCTTGAGGCCGGTAACTCATGGGCACAGATGAAGGATTTCGAGCCTTTCAATCTGTACCGTTCTGCCGGTATAGGAGTGAGAGTATTTTTGCCTATGTTGGGAATGATGGGTATCGATTGGGGATATGGATTTGATAAGGTTCCTGGACGTCCTGGAGCAAATGGATCTCAATTCCACTTCGTATTAGGACAAGAATTTTAATATTATAAACTAAATACAAAAATGATGAAAGGATTAATTAGATTCGCCATGGTAGTGGCGGTTGCTATTGCAGGAATTTCAGCTTCTTATGCTCAGCAGGCTAAGTTGGGTTATATTAAGTTTGATGAGTTAGTGACATCTATGCCTGAGTATAAAACTGCTGGAGAGGAGTTTGAGAAAAAAGTTCAGGAGATTGAGACACAGCAGACCAAGATGCAGGAGGAGTGGAGTGCAGCAGTAAAGGAGTACGAGGAGAAGGCTGCTACTTATACTCAGATTGTTCGTCAGGCTAAGGAGCAGGAGATTATGCAGATGCAACAAAGAATTCAGAGTTTTGTTGAGTTGGCACAGCAAGAGTTGCAGAATGTGAATCAACAGTTAATGGCGCCTATTTATGAGAAGGCTAAAAATACTGTTGATGAGGTTGCTAAGTCAAATGGCTTTACCTATGTATTTGATGCAGGTGCAATCATTTACATGGCTCCAGATGCTATTGACTTGATGCCAATGGTAAAGAGTAAACTAGGAATTTAAAAATCAATTGCCGATGTCGAACTCTTTGAAAAGAGGAGCAATCGGTGTCTTTGATTCCGGATATGGAGGCTTGACTATCTTGAAGGAGATAGTCGAGCTTTTGCCGCAATATGACTATATCTATTTGGGTGATAATGCACGAGCACCCTATGGCACCCGTTCGTTTGAGACAGTATACTCATATACGGCGCAAGCGGTAGAACACCTTTTTGAGCTTGGATGCCCTATGGTAATATTGGCATGCAATACCGCTTCGGCAAAAGCATTAAGGACAATTCAACAAAATGATTTGTTGGAGTATGATCCTTCACGAAGAGTGTTGGGAGTTATCAGGCCAACTGTAGAACAGTTGCCAAATATCTCAAAAAATGGCCATGTCGGAGTCTTTGCTACACGTGGCACGGTAGCCTCTTCATCCTATCCTTTGGAGATTGCCAAACTTCATGGCGATCAGAGTTTCTGTGTATCGCAGGTGGCCTGTCCAATGTGGGTTCCGTTGGTTGAAAATAATGAATTTTCGGGCAAAGGAGCGGAGTATTTTGTAAAGAAATATGTAGATCAGCTCTTTTTGTTGGATCCTAAAATAGATACAATAATACTTGGTTGTACGCACTATCCCTTATTGGCCCCATTAATTGCGAAGGAACTTCCCGAGGGGGTATCATTGATTTCGCAAGGCGAAACAGTGGCACTCTCTTTGGCAAATTATTTGGAGCGCCATACGGAGATGCGTGACAGAATAACGACGGGAGGAACGCTTCGTTACCTTACAACGGAGCAGAAAGATCACTTTGCTAAATTGGCAGAGATATTTATGGATAGCAAGGTTTGTGCCGAGCATGTAGAGTTTCATGAATAGAGAGGTGGATGAATATTCTGTAATACGAGAGCAATTTGTGCAAAGGATCAAGAGGGCCGGGATGCGAAATACTCCGGAGCGTTTGGCTGTATTAGATGCAATATATAATTCTGATACAATGTTAGGAGTAAAAGATCTGTTGCATAAGATAGAGCAACAACGCTTCAGGATTAGTAGGGCAACTCTATATAACGTACTGGATCTGCTCTGTGATTGGGGGTATGTTGTGAGAATGCAATTAAATGAGGGTTTTGTGGTGTATGGTAAGGCAGATAGCTTAGCACCTCAATTAGTATTGCAGTGTGTCTCTTGCGGTAAACTTTTTAAGGTTGAATCGCCTGTATGGCAGGCCTTGATTGAGGATTGTCATAAAGAAAGTGGATTTGTTTTGGAAAATCAAAAAGTTTTGGCGCGAGGATTATGTAACAAGTGCAAAAAAGATTAAATTTGCAAATCAATTAACAGAAGATATAATCATGAAGGTAGATGTTTTATTAGGATTACAATGGGGTGACGAGGGAAAAGGTAAAGTTGTTGACGTACTCACTCCCAAGTATGATTTAGTTACAAGATTCCAGGGTGGTCCTAATGCCGGCCATACATTGGAATTCAACGGAGAGAAGTATATCCTTCGTTCAATCCCTTCGGGAATATTCCAGGGTGGTAAGGTGAATATTATCGGTAACGGAGTTGTTTTGGATCCGCTATTGTTTAAGCAGGAGGCTGAGGCTCTTGCTGCAAGTGGTCATGATTTGACTCAACGCCTATATATTTCAAAGAAGGCCCACCTTATTCTTCCAACTCACAGAGTGCTTGATGCTGCTTACGAGGCAGCCAAGGGTGCCGGAAAGATTGGAACAACTGGTAAGGGAATCGGTCCAACCTATACAGATAAGATTAGCCGCAATGGATTAAGAGTTGGTGATATTCTACATAACTTCGAGGAGAAGTATGCAATCGCTAAGGAAAAGCATGACAAGATCCTTAAAGGCATGAATTATGAGTATGATATTACCGAGCTTGAGAAGGAGTGGCTTAGTGGAATAGAGTATTTGAAGCAGTTTAATCTTGTTGATAGTGAGCATGTAATCAATAAAGCAATTGCTGCAGGAAAGTCAGTGTTGGCCGAGGGTGCTCAGGGTACAATGTTGGATGTTGATTTCGGTTCATATCCATTCGTAACATCGTCATCAACAATCTGTGCAGGTAGTTGTGCCGGCATGGGAGTGGCTCCTAATAAGATTGGTGATGTATATGGTATTTTCAAGGCTTATTGTACACGAGTTGGTGCAGGTCCTTTCCCAACGGAGTTGTTCGATGAGACGGGCGATAAGCTATGTACTTTGGGTCATGAGTTTGGTTCTGTAACCGGTCGTAAGAGAAGAACAGGATGGATTGATTTGGTTGCATTGCGTTATGCTGTTATGATTAATGGAGTGACTAAGTTAATCATGATGAAGAGCGATGTTATGGATACATTCGAAACAATTAAGGCTTGTGTTGCTTACAAATTGAATGACGGAACCATAACAGAGGACTTCCCCTTTGATATTACTGAGGGGGTTGAGCCTATCTATGAGGAGTTGCCAGGCTGGAAGACTGATATGACCAAAATGACAAGCGAGAACGAGTTTCCAGAGGAGTATAATGCTTATCTGTCGTTCCTTGAGGATCAACTTCAGGTTCCAATTAAGATTGTCTCTGTGGGCCCTGATCGAGACCAAACAATTGTTAGATACGAGGATTAATAAATATAAGGGGTTAGCAGTCAATTTTGTTAACCCCTTTTAAATAATATAGACATGGGATTTTTTGATATTTTTAAACGTAAGACACAAACTGATGATGCCAACTTAGAGCGTGGATTGGCGAAAACCAAAGAGGGAGTCTTGTCAAAGATAGCAAGAGCTCTTGTAGGTAAAACCAAGGTGGATGATGATGTGTTGGATGATTTGGAGGAGGTGCTTGTAACGTCTGATGTGGGTGTTGATACTACATTGAGAATTATTGATAGAATACAAGCTCGTGTTGCACGTGACAAATATATCGGTTCTGACGAGTTGAATAGAGTGTTACGCGAGGAGATTGTTGCGCTCCTTGAGGAGAATGAGGCTCATAACAACGAAGAGAATTGGAGTGGAACAGATCCCTATGTTATTATGGTGGTAGGAGTTAATGGAGTAGGCAAGACTACCACTATAGGAAAAATGGCAGCACGTTTTAAGGAGGCTGGTAAGAGCGTGGTGTTAGGAGCTGCAGATACATTTAGAGCTGCTGCTGTAGAGCAGTTGGAGATTTGGGCCAATCGTGTAGACGTGCCAATTGTAAAACAGGGAATGGGAGCGGATCCGGCATCGGTAGCGTATGATACTCTTTCAAAGGCCAAAGCAATGGGAGCAGATGTTGTAATTATTGATACAGCAGGTCGTTTGCACAATAAGATTAATCTTATGAATGAGTTGTCTAAGATTAAGAATGTGATGAAGAAGATTGTGCCTACAGCCCCAAACGATGTAATGTTGGTTCTTGATGGTTCTACCGGTCAAAATGCATATGAGCAGGCAAAGCAATTTACCAAAGCAACTGAGGTCACCTCATTGGCAATTACCAAATTGGATGGAACAGCCAAGGGTGGAGTTGTTTTGGGAATATCAGATCAATTTAAAATCCCTGTAAGATATATTGGAATTGGAGAGGGAATCAATGATTTGCAACTATTTGATAGAGAGGCATTCGTAAACTCTTTGTTAGGTTCATAATATTTCAAGTCAATATTTTGTCACTACCATAAATATGTTTGGCACGAAGTTTGCTGTAGGCTTTGTGTTCAATAGAAAATAAGTATTTATGGTAAAAAGAATTTCTACTTTATTTGCGTTTGCACTCCTATTTGTAGGATGTGAATCGCACAATGACTATTCAGATGGAGATGCCGGTCTCTATGTGAATGTCACGACCGATGCCGCTTTCAGTATGGTTGAGAGTGAGTATGTAAGCAGTCGTGCAGATTACAATTTGTCGGGAATTATTACACTTCCAACAGCTTCTGATTTTAGCATGACATTGTTTTCTGTAGTTAGCGGAGTTGAAACCGAGATCAACTCTTGGGCCAGTGTTGATGATTATGAGAGCGGTTCTCAATTTGCTCCCGGTGATTATCGCATTGAGGTTAGCTATGGTTCAATAACAGAAGAGGGAGAGGGTAAGGCTTGCTTTAGCGGTTCTAAGGATTTCGAGGTAAAGGCTGATGAAACCACTATTGTAGAGATAACTGCAGCTATGCAGAACTCTTTTGTTAAAGCTTCTGTAAGCGAGGATTTTCAAGAGTATTTCACCGAGGGTTCATTGTTGATTAAGTCTGAGGGCAGAAACGATGTTGCCCTATCTCCATTGACAAGTGCTACTCCTGTTTTTGTTCGTCCCGGAACTGTTAGTTTGGTATGGTCAGGAACAAGACAAGGAGGTAAGGTTCAGGCTACAATCAAGGAGAGTCTGGAGTTGGCTGCAAAGACAGGCTATACCTTAAAACTTGATGTTGATGCTTCGAAGAACCAGATTGTAGTTCAGTTTGATGATGAGGTTACCTACATTCCTGTAGAACTAATTGCCTCTGAGGCACCTGTAGTTAATCTTCCTTTTGTTGAGGCAACTGGTTTTACCTCAAATTCCACTGTATCATTTAGTAAAGCTGCTCCGGTTGAGAGTTTGCGATTTACAATTGTAGCCGATGGCGGAATTAAGGATTGTAAATTGACATTAAGCTCTGCTACTGCAACCACTTTGGGTTGTGATGAATCACTCTCTTTGGTCTCATCAACGGTACAATCTTTGCTTGAGATGAAGGGATTGAAGATAAGAGGTTTGGATGCAAACCGTGAGAAGATGGCGTATGTGGAGTTTGCCGAGTTGTTGGCAAATATGCAGGTTGGTTCATATAGCTTCTCTATGGTTGTAACCGATAAGTATGGAAGAGCAACCTCGCCTGTAGTATTGAAGGTTAATGTAACCGAATAATTGATAAGGATATGAAGAGATTATTAAATATGTTGTGCTTGATGATCGGACTGGTTTGTTCGTTCTCGGCGTGTTCACATCTATCGGAGAAATATGAGCAAGAGTTGCCATCCGATGCTTTTGGAACAATGAAGTTGGTGTCGCCTCTTGTCTCTGTTGAGTCGAGAGCTGTAAGTGCATCGAATTTTGTAGTTAGAATTCTAAATGGTACAGAGAAGGTTGCTGAGTATACAAGCTACTCAAAGATGCCAGAGATTATAACATTGCCAGTTGGAGTTTATACAGTAGAGGCATTCTCGCCAAACTTGCAGGATGCTGCTTGGGATTCACCATACTATTACGGAAAAGAGAGTTTTACCATAGAAAAAGATAAATTAACAGAGGTAACAACATTGATTTGTTACTTCTCAAATATTAAGGTCAATGTAGATTATTCTGAGGATCTTAAGGCTTTGTTGGATTTGGATGTAAAGGTAAATGTAACCATAGGTCAGGGAAGTTTGGATTTCTTGGCAACAAATCCTAATGCAACCGGTTATTTCAAAGCTGCAGATGTTGAGAATACAATGATTGCTGTTTTGACTGGAACTGTTGATGGACAATACATCACATCTACTCAAACAATTGCAGGAGTAAAAGCAGGAGAGGCTCGTAAAATTACATACTCAATGAAGAAGATTGAGGAGGGTGAGTTGGCAGAGTTTGGAACTGTGATTATCGGTGGTGAGACATTTGTTATCGATGGTACGTGTACATTGGTTGATTTGGGAGATATTAAAGTAGAGGTTCCTGAGCAGGATATTCAGGATAAGCCTGATTCATTTGAGCCGGAGGAGAACCCTGGAGGTGATGATACTCCTGGTGATGACCCTGTGGTTGATGAGACAAAACCAACAATTGTAGGTGATGGATTTGATATTGATGAAGCTCAGTATCCATCAGAGTATATTGATGCAGGTAAGTCATTGAAGGTGTTGATTAACTCTGCTGAGGGAACAACTTTGAAGGATATCTATGTTGAGATTGATTCAGAGACATTGACTGCAGATATTCTTGATGGAGTTGGATTGGCAACAGAGTTCAGTTTGGCAAATCCTGGAGAGTTTAGAGAGGGATTAAGCGGATTGAACTTCCCTGTAGGTGAGGAGGTAACATCGACAAATGCGGTTGTGTTTGACATTTCAGAGTTCTTGCCATTATTGGGAATTTATGGTGCAGCAGATCACAACTTTATTATTACTGTAACCGACTCTAATGACCAGTCAACCAAGAAGACTCTATTGCTGATAACTGAATAATGGAACTAGTTATGAGAAAGATATATACATATATATTACCTGCTCTTCTTCTAATTGGAGCTTGCGCAAGTGAGAAGCGTGAGTTTAAAAATGAGGGAGGCGATGGTGTAGCAACATTGAATTTGAAGTTTGATGATGCTGTTGATACTGATTCACGAGCAATTATTAGCGATGATTCGCTTCTAACTGAGTTGAATAGTAGTGCGAAGGTAAGAATTTATAATTCTGATGAAAAACTTGTCCGTCTCTACGAGGGGATGGACAAGGTTCCTGCTCAGATTTCATTGATGGCTGATGCCTATATGTTGTCGGTAACTGCAGGAACATTGACCCATGCAGGATTTAATAAACCCTACTATACAGGTTCAATTCCTTTTATCATTGAAAAGGGAGACATTAAAAGTGTCACTTTGACCTGTAAGGTGGCGAATACCTTGTTATCTGTTGCTTTCGATTCATCATTGGAGCGTTTCTTTGATTTGGCTACAGCTAAAGTTTTGGCAACAACCGAGGATACTCAATACGGTTTGACTTATACTACAGAGACAACAGATAAGGGTTACTTTATGTTCGATGATGATAACACAACTCGTAATATAACCTTGAAGTTTACAGCCAAGACATTGACCAACGAGAATTTCGAGTATTCATACTCAATTGCTAATGCCAAGGCAACTACAGAGTATGGTGTTACTATTAAATATTCTGAGCCTGTTAAGCCGGAGGAGGGTGGTGCAGGTATCGATATTGAGATTAATGAGCAGGTTGTAAATAAAGATAACTCGCTTCAGATTGTTGAGCGTCCACGTTTGTCAGGTGGCGAGGCTTTCGATATTACAATGCCAATCTATTTTGAACCTAATAGCGGTTCAAGAACAGTTGTTTGGCTTACAACAGCATCGCAGTTGAAGAGCTTTACTGTTACAAGTAATGTATTTACTGCAATGGGTTTGAGTGCAACATCGTATGATATGCATAAATTGTCTGACGAGGATAAATCTGCATTAGATGCATTGGGATTGTCATTCGATGATTATCGTTACAATGCAACCAATGGTCAGTCATCAGGAAAGTTGGTATTCACCGATGAGTTTATGCAGTGGTTTGATACAGATGGAGAGTATATCTTTACATTGGCGGCAAGCGATAATGTCAACAACTTGACAGAGCAGAATTTGAACTTTGTTGTAAGTTCTGCAACAGTTGCAGCGCTTGATGTTGATATGGGAACTGTATATTCAAATAGAGCTGTTCTTAAGGGAGAGATTGTTGATGAAGATAGAGCAACAGGTCCATATACATTTAAGTATAAACCAATTAATGGCGATGAGTGGAGTACTGTTTCTGCAACATTGGGAACAGATGGAGTTACATTGACAGCTTCAATCTCTAATTTGTCTCCATTGACTGCTTATCATTTCCGTGCTGTTGACAATGGAATAGAGGGAATGGTTACAA
Organism: Bacteroidales bacterium; assembly: GCA_015061245.1. Lineage (GTDB taxonomy): Bacteria > Bacteroidota > Bacteroidia > Bacteroidales > Marinifilaceae > RGIG9079. The sequence continues at coordinate 16,323 of SUWY01000022.1, read as the reverse complement.
AGGTATTTACAACTGAGGATGCAATCCAGTTACCTAATAGCGGATTCGAGTATTGGGCTGAGAATGTGCCTGGAGCAAACTCTAATGCTTTGACACTGACAAGTGAGAATGGATCTTTGTATTGGGATTGTGGAAACCATGGTTCTAACACAATGAGTAAGTTGGTTACAAATCCGGATTCAGATGTTCGTCCTGGATCAACAGGTTCTAAATCTTCAAAGATGGTATCGCAGTTTGTAGGAATTGGAACTATTGGTAAGTTTGCTGCTGGAAATATGTTCGTTGGAAGATATGCTGCAACCGACGGAACCGATGGAGTTCTTGAGTGGGGTCGTCCATTTGAGTGTCGTCCATCTGCCTTTAACTTCTGGTTTAAATATGCACCGGGCGTTCTTGAGAAAAACTCAATTCCTAGTGGAGTAAATGTTGATAATCTTGCTGTTGGTAGTACTGATATAGGTCAGATCTATGTTGCTATTGGCGATTGGGAGTCACCTGTAACTATTAAGACAAAGAACTCAACAAATGGTGGAGGTCAATTGTTCAATTTTGATGACCCACACATTATTGCTATCGGAAAGTATGAGATGAAGAGCGCTGTTTCTTCATGGACAAATATAAATGTACCAATGGAGTACAGATCATCAGATCGTAAGCCGACATATATTATTGTTACAATCTCTGCTAGTAAGTATGGAGATTACTTTACCGGTGGAGAGGGTAGTACACTCTATATGGATGATTTCTCATTGATTTATGAGTAAAAACCTGCTGACATATATAGTTATTGCAGTATTGACTGTTATTGTTCCTGGGAGAGTTTTCTCTCAGGAACATAATGCATTATCATCAAAGATTGAGCGTGATATAGAGTTACAGACTTTTGTTCCCAAAGGACAATGGATTGTTGGAAGTTCTGTATCATTCTCAGTTAATGATAACAAGCGTTACAATTTCCTTTTTATAGAGGGGGTGAGCGGACATGGGCATTCAGTTAAGGCCTCGCCCATTGTTTGTTATTCATTTGCAGATAATCAGGCAGCAGGATTGAGAGGCTCATATAAGCGCTCATTTATGAGGGTTGATAGCTTGGGATTTGCTCTTGATGATGAACTTGATGGTTCTGTACAAGATATATATTTCTTGAAACACTCTTACTCAGCGTCGGCTGTCTACCGTTATTATATCAATATAGGTAATAGCCGTAGATTTGGTATTTTAACAGAGATGCAGTTAGAGTATGGAGGTGGAAAATCAAAGATGATAAATGGTCAAGGGTATGATGTATCCGGAACATTTCAAGAGACACAAGAGTTCGCAATATCCTTTGTGCCCGGATTGGTTGCCTTTATCAATGACTATACTGCTGCAGAGGTAACTGTGGGAGTTTTAGGATTTAATCATACTAAAACCAAACAGATTACCAATCAGATATATGAGGGTAAAATGTCCACGAGCGGAGGTAACTTTCGAATAAATATTCTTAGTATTTCACTTGGTTTAGCATTTTATCTATAATTATGAAGAGGTGTTTGCTTTTAATATTGTTCGTTATCTCTTTTGCTGAGATTTCTGTTCTATCAGCGCAAGTCACTGCGCCCGTTGTTGATACAATTTATGATGAGGTGCGCATAAACAATAATAGAATAGATTCACTAAAGGCATTATTGATTTCGGAGGGTGTTATTACACAAGAGGAGTGGGATAATATTGTTCGTGAGAGAAATTATGCAATGGATACAGTTCCGGTGAAGCAGCGTGAATCTGAGCGCAAGCGCAAAAGAATGATTACCAACTATCGTTTTGTTGCGAAGGGTGATGTTGCTGTGGGATTTGCTATCTCATTTGCAAACTATAATACCGATGATTCTCAATTCTTTGGAATGATTGAGGATTTTTCGGGTCAGATATCTGCCTTTTCAACTAAACCATTTGTTGCATATTTCTATGCTCCTAATTCATGTTTGGGAGTTAAGTATGCCAATACGAAAATCGATGCAGACCTTTCATCATTGTATATCGATATTGATGAGGATTTGAATATGGATTTTGGCAAGACAGGATTTGCTTATGCATTGAATAGTGTTGCACTTATTCATCGTTCTTATGTCGGTCTTGATCGTGGTCATCGTTTTGGACTTTTTAATGAGACTGCGCTTGAGTATAGTTGGGGAGATATGAATTATACCAGAACCTTGACGGCCGGTTTAACAGAGACAAATACTCAAATCCAGCAACTTCGTATAGGTTTGAATCCGGGTTTGTCTGTCTTTGTGATGGATAAGTTTACCGTTGAGGCATCGGTTGGAATTGCAGGATTCAAGATGAACAGAAAGCGTCAAACTACTAATGGAATAGAGAGTGGTTGGCGAAAGAGTTTGGGAATGGATTATAAGTTTAATATTTTTAATATCCAGATAGGATTAGTTGCATATTTGTAATGAGAAGAGTTGTCGGCATATTGTGTGTTATGATGTTTGCTCTATTTGTAGGGTGTATAGAGAATAATGTTCCATATCCCTATATAGAGTTGCGAATATTGGATATTGCTGTTGAAAATCAAAACTCTGTCAGAATTGATAATGAATCATTGACAGTTACAATTGATATGCACGAGAGTGCCGATCTTGCAAAGGTTAAGGTAACAAAGTTAAATGTTACCGAGGGTGCAAATTCTCCAATTGCAGTAGGTTCGATACTTGATTTAAGAACGCCATGTGATGTGTCGTTAAGTTTATATCAGACTTTTGATTGGAAGGTTGTTGCGACACAAAATATTGAGCGCTATTTTTATGTTGAGAATCAGGTGGGCGAGTGTAGAATTGCCCCAAATAGCAGGAAGGCTGTTGCTATGGTTCCTATTGGCTCTAATTTAAAAAGGGTTAATATAACCGGATTGAAATTGGGGCCTGAGGGTGCTACAATAACTCCTGATATCTCTACAATTACCAATTTCTCAGATCCTTTCAACTATCCCAAAGTTAAGGTTTCATATCATGGTATTGAGGAGGAGTGGGAGCTTATTGTAATAACTACCAATGTTATAGTTGAGACAAAGGCTGTCTATCCATGGGCGAAGATTGCTTGGCTGCAGGGGCAGTGTCAAGAGGGAATGACCGGTGGATTCGAATATTGTCTAAATGATGGTCAGGACAATTGGGTTAGTCTAGATCCGTCGATGATTGAGCAGGAGGGTAATAGCTTCCGGGCAAAATTGACGGGATTGACAGAACAGACAGCATATAAGTGTAGAGCATTTGCAGGAGAAGAGTATGGTGAGGTTATTGAGTTTGAAACAGGAGAAGCTACACCTCTTCCTAATGGCTCTTTTGATATTTGGTGGAAAGATGAGAAGATATGGTGTCCATGGATAGAGGGTGAGACCAATTTCTGGGATACAGGTAATAAGGGTAGCTCCACTCTTGGCGATAGTAATACAATCCCTGCAGATTCGGAGAAGTGGGATAGTAAAGAGGATGGAAACGGAGCTAAACTTATGTCCAAGTTTGTTGGAATTGGAGCTGTTGGTAAATTTGCGGCAGGAAATATATATGTAGGCAATTTTAAACAGATTGACGGAACCAATGGAATCCTTGATATGGGAAAACCGTTCAGTTCATTCCCTACCCGTTTGAAGGGTTACTACAAATATAAGACCATGCCTATAGATAATGTAAATGAGGAGACCGAGCATATGTTGGGAATGCCCGATACTTGTTCTTTGTACATTGCATTAGGTGATTGGGATGAACCGGTGGAGATAAGAACTCGTCCCTCTAATAGAAAATTGTTTGATAAGCAAGACCCGCATATTATAGCCTATGCAGAGATGTATTCTGCCCAAAGTACAGATGGATATGTACCATTTACGTTAGAGTTGGACTACCGTGAACTAGGCAGAACTCCTAAATATCTGCTTATTGTAGCATCAGCAAGTAAGTATGGCGATTTCTTTACAGGTGGTAATGGAGCAACAATGTGGCTTGATGAATTGTGCTTAGAGTATGATTAGTGGAGCCACTTGGGGGACTTGAACCCCCGACCTGCGCATTACGAATGCGACGCTCTACCAGCTGAGCTAAAGTGGCAAAAAAAAGTTCCGAGTTAAAACTCGGAACTTTTTTTGTGAACTCGGAGGGACTCGAACCCCCAACCTCTTGGGCCGTAACCAAGTGCTCTATCCAATTAAGCTACGAGTCCTTTTTTGCTTTTGCGATGCAAAGGTAATCTCTTTTTTTGGGTTGTGCAAATAATTTGGACTTTTTTTTATTCTAAAAAGGAAATTAGTTAATTTTGTGGCATGTTTAGAAGGTTATTATATAAAGCAAAGGTAAAGAATCATAAGAGATTATTACGTGGCAGGGTGAGAATGAAGCAGTTTGTTGAGCCTATGCAGGTTAAACAATGTTTGTTGTTACGCTCAACTCGCCGTGATAATAGTAGCTATGTTGATGTTTTGAAAAATGCTTTCCCGCATATTGAATTTGTTGAGTTGTGGCATGTAAGCACAGGAACTTTGCCGCCCTCCGATCCAAATGCAGTTACCATATCTAAACATAATTTGATTAAAAGTGGTTATAAGGGTGCAGACTCTGCTGTAGAGTTATTGAATAAACAGTTTGATTGGTATATAGATCTATCTAATGATAATTCAGAACTTGCAGAGCTATTGCTACTTGAGTCAATGGCAAAGTGTAAAATATCATGGAGATATTTGGGTGATTTTGTTGCTGACATAACCGTGAAAGATTTAAAGAGTAGAAAAGAGTTTGTGGGTGGTATTAAGAATCTGTTTGTAACATTGAGTACTAAAGTAAATGGAAAAGAAATTATTTAATGGTGTTGGAGTTGCCATTGTGACTCCTTTTGATAGTGAAGGGAATGTTGATATTAAAAGTTTGAAGAACTTAGTTCAGCATATAATAGATAATCGTGCAGATTTTATAACGGTTTTGGGTACAACTGCCGAGAGTGTAACTTTGACTCTTGAGGAGCGAGAGTTGGTAGTGAAGGTTGTTGCAGAGCAGAATGATGGCAGATTGCCATTGTTACTTGGTGTTGGAGGTAATTGTACCGCTGCAGTTATAAATGACTTACAGACTTTGCCTTACATAAAGTATTGTCAGGGAATCTTATCGGTAGTCCCATACTATAATAAGCCTTCACAACAGGGAATATATGAGCATTTCAAGGCCATAGCCCAGGTTTCACCTCTGCCTATTGTACTGTATAATGTGCCAGGAAGAACAGGAGTAAATATGAGTGCTGCAGTAACCTCAAAATTGGCTGAGGAGTGCCCCAATATCATTGGTATCAAGGAGGCTTCAGGAAATATGCGTCAAGCAACCGAGTTGTTGAAGATTAAACGCAGTGATTTTTCAATACTTTCGGGCGAGGATGGTTTGGTTATGCCGTTGGTTGCTATGGGATTTGATGGAGTTATATCGGTTGCAGGAAATCTGTTCCCGAACTATTATGCAGATATGATTTCGTATTTAAAGCAGAATAGAGTTGCTGAGGCAGCTGAGTTGCATATTAAATTGGCTGACTATTGCGACGCTCTATTTGCCGAGGGTAATCCTGCAGGAATTAAGTCTGCATTGAAGTCGGCAAATGTAATTAATACCGATACCTTGAGATTACCTTTAGTCAATGTCTCTGACGGGTTAAACACATCAATAAAGAGAATTGTTTCGGAGTTATCTTAAAGTATTTTGGTGGCGTGATTTAAAGTAACTCACTAAGGTAATTAGTATGATTAAAATTAAGGGGATAGAGGCGCTCAGAGCTTTTATCCCCTTAATTGTAGAGGCGCTCATTTTGCTTAAAACAGGCGATGAATTGTACTTATTTCTCAATTGAATCAAGCCTGTATTGTCTGCAAGCCACTCAACTGAATTTATTGCAAAGTTAATATTATCGTTTCCAAACATTTTTACAACTTCATCATTGATAAATGCTGCATTTGATATAGCAACAACGGTTCCTCCACTATTCTCATTTTTTAGTAATGCTGCAATATCTATTTGCCCCTTATCAAAATCTTTTCTGTTCCATCGTGTTTGAACCTGATATGCAATTGGAGGGGTTTTAATTCCAGAAATAGACGATGTTTGTGCCAATGATTCGTAGATGTATGTAGTTGTAGTCTTTACCTGTTCAATGCCACTGGCAAATGGCAGCATAATAGAGTTTAATCCATTGGTAATAATGTGTTCATCAAAATGCGTAATAATTGGGAAGTATGGGAATTTTATGTTCCTATGCGTGATGTTGTTACCTATTTCCTGTTGTATTGACAGGGCGCTACAGTTGTTGTCGATTATGAAATTGTAGTTGATTTTCATTCCCATGTACTCTAATAGCTCCTCTAATCCGGTTCTTTGGATTGTAAACCAACTTGTTGCCTGAAAATCATTAATTCTGCCAATTGCATGTCGAAGGGCAATAAAGAGGCGTCCGCCATCTTCAAGATAGCTTTGCAATTTCTTCAGTTCAGATATTGTGAATTGTTCTTGCGGACCAATTATGCATATAACATCGAATGTATTGAGCGAGGGCTCTCTATCAAGATTGACCATTCGAATGTTAGCAATCTTTCTTACCTCGTTTATGAACTGACTTATCAAATTTGGTTCTGTTTCATTATGGCCATAAGCTAATCCTATGGTAGGGAAACTTTCGACAGAGGTTTGATAAATAGTACGTGTAAGTTCATATTCAATAGGAGTTGTGGAACTTAGGGGATTAATGACCGTTCTGTGTTCCTCGCCAACTTGAATGGTTGCGCCGAAGTATATATCTTCAGTATTGTTAGTGTTGTGAGATTCGCTTATGGTGGGAGTTATTCCCTCCATTTTCGCAAATGTAGCCATCTCCTTAGAGTTTACCTTTATTGCCTTTATGGTAAATGGTGCATGGCTCTCGGAGCGGTATGAACGTAACAGCATAAATAGTTCACGGCTATAGCGAGTTGATTCTGCAGGAAGGTTATCTGAGTAATATATATTTACACTAATGGGTTCTTCGTTTTTTTGGAGAGTTTCAATGGTAATAGGACTTAGTGAGAATTTGTTCGATAGCGAGAGGTCAACGCGAACAGGGGAGAAGTATGTTGTGATAGTAATAGCAATAAGCGTTATAATTATTGAGTAGTGTCTGATGGTTGTTCTTCTAGTTCTGAATGACTCTGTTAGCGCGTGTCCTGTGAGTATTGTAAAAATAATAGATATGACAATGTATAGAACAGCGCCATGCACATATAGCATTCCTTGATTCATGCTTCTAAAATACTCGTTTAGAGCAAATCGCATAATAAGCATCTCCATGCCGCTGCTTAAATCCAGAAGTAAAAATGATGAGGGAATACCCACTATTATGAATAGAATGATCCACGTGTAGAATAGCGCATTAAATGAGTTCTTCGCTTTAGCTGAGGTATATAGGCTTATTGAAATTATTAGAGCACTATGGAGAATCAGGCCTAAGTATCCACAGACGGTTATGCCCCAGTCCATATTACCTAAAAATGAAATGGTAATGCAATAGGGAAGTGTTAGCAAGATAGCAATTAATGTAATGATAAATGTTGCTAACCATTTTGCAATTACAATGTATTTTAATGCAATAGGTTTACTAATCATTAGATTGAGCAGACCGGAACTCTTCTCTTCGCTGATTTTACCCATTGATATGGCAGGAATGAAGATAATAAGTAACCAATAGAATACCACGAAAGGCATATTCATTGATGCATATCCTGCCTCGATAATGTTGTATGGTGCATACCATATGAAGAAACCTCCTACGCAGAAGCAAATAAATATCGAGATTGAAAGAGTCCAATTCTTAAAGAATTGGGCCAATTCATGTTTTAGTAAAAAGCCGATTCCCATAGTCTGCTCAATTAATTAGTTGGCGTTTTAATAGCTCTTCAATGGTTGCTTCAATAGGTGTTAAACAATTTATATACCAGCCATTTATGCCACATAAATGGAAAAGTTGCTCTTGAATCTTTACATCCTTATGGCAGTGTAGATATATATACTCTGAATATATCTCAGCCTTTTCTACCCCCTCAATACATTCCAACTCTTCAATAGCCTTAATTTGTGGTATTGGAGCTATTTGCACTTTGTATATGGTATTCTCTTCGCTATGTTGCAGAAGTTCCTTAACATTTATATCAGCAACAATCTCGCCTTTTTTTATGTAGATAATTCTTGAACACAACTCTATAATATCATCGAGTGATTTAGAATAGATAATGATGGTTCTTTCCTTGCTGATACTTTTAATCAGATTTCGAATATTGCGAGCCTGGTTTGGGTCTAATTCTGCTGTTGGCTGGTCCAAAAGAAGCAGGGGCGGGTTATGGATTATGGTATGTCCGATACCAACTCTCCTTTTAGCTCCTTTGGACAGAGTTCGTATTATAGAATTTTTGACTGAATCGAGTTGACACGTTCTTATTGTGTCGATTACCCTTGTTGGTAACAAATATTGGGGAACTTTACTGAATTTGGCCATCAACTTCAGAAAGTCTGATACAGTCATATTTTCAAATAGCGGATTTGTTCTGGGAAGATATCCGATATTTTGTTTGTACTCCTCGGTATTGTTATAAATGTTTTTAGAGTTAAAAAGAATAGAACCGTTATCGGGAGTAGTGTAGGTAGTGAGCAGATTCATCAAAAGAGTTTTTCCCGATCCATCGGGCCCAATAAACCCTATTATCTCGCCAGAATGGATGTCGAGATTTATATTTTTGATGTCGGAAAGCCCTTTAGAAGCTTTTGCTATGTTCTTAATCTGAATCTCTGCCTGCATTCCCAATATGCATCACTTACCTCTTATAGCTTTTGTCCGATGATTCACGAATTAGTAACTCACAATTGACAACCTCCTCACGAATCTTGGCATACTTTGGAGCAAGAATCTGCTCAAATAGTAACTCGGCAGCTTTTGTTCCAACCTCGTGTGGGAATTGGTCGATTGTGCTTATTGTTGGACTCATATAGCGTGAGCGTTTTGAGTTAGAGAATCCAAACAGAGTAACGTCGTCGGGAATTCTGATATTTCTCTCTTTTAAGGCCTTCATAGCTCCAATAACCATCTCGTCATTGATGCCAAAGAATGCGTCCGGACACTGTCCGTTATCCAGTAGTTGCGATGTTGCTTCATAAGCTGCCTCGACTGTAAAATCTTTACAGCGAAGAATATAGTCCTGTCTAATGTCAAGATTATTGTTGGTCATTGCTCTTAAGTAACCCTTCATTCTGTTACGTCCTATTGATAGATGTTCAGGACCGGTAATTAGGGCAATGCTCTTTGCTCCGCCATCAATCAAGTGTTGTACAATCTTGCATGCTGCATCGGCATCATTTGCTACAACTCTTGCTGCCTCAATATCGGTTGTTGTTCTGTCAAACAATACAAGAGGGGTGTTTGAGGCTTTGATAGCTTTAATGTGATCGTAGTTAGTGGTTTCGCGGGCCAATGATATAATGATTCCATCAACACGAATACCCAAGAAGACATTGACATTCTTCTTCTCTTTCTCTACATGCTCGTTTGATGAGCTGACAAGCACATTATATCCATAACTCTCGGCAACCTCTTCAATTGCTCTTACAACAGAGGCGAAGAATGAGTTAACAATCTGAGGAACAATAATTCCAATAGTGTAACTCTTGTGGGTTTTCAATGCAACAGCAATAGGGTTCGGACGATATCCAAGTTGTTTTGCCAACTCTTGTACCTGTCTACGTGTTGCTTGACTGATTTCCGGGTTGTCCTTTAGTGCCCTTGATACTGTAGAGACTGAAATGTTCAGCTGCTCAGCAAGATCTTTAATTGTTATGGCCTTTTGTGTCATCGCCTGTTATTTTATACTCTTGACTAATTTTTTTTCTCTTTTTCCGGTACTCTCAATTTCGGGTATGCAACCCTTGAGTGGTATATACTTGCCAATACCTCCAAAAATGCCTCCTTGATGGTTGCTATATCTTTGAATGTAATATTGGAGTTTACATATCGACCATCTGCTATTTGTGAGTCAATGGTGTTGCTGATAGTTGTCGCAATAGACTCTTCGCTCTTGTCGTTCAGCGATCGAACGATTGCCTCAACAGCATCGGCCATCATTACTACACAGCACTCCTTGCTCTCGGGGTCAGGTCCTTTGTATGTAAATATTGATTCATCAACCTCTTTGTCTGGGAATTTGTTACGATAAGAGTTGTAGAAATATTTTACTTTACTCTTTCCGTGGTGAGTTTTGATGAAATCGACAATTACCGATGGTAAATTGTATTTCTTTGCAAGTTCAACTCCCGCTTCGACGTGATGAATAATCTTTTGTGCGCTTTGGTCGTATTCCATCGAGTTGTGGGGATTAACTCCTCCTGATTGGTTTTCAATAAACAGGAATGGAGTTTCACTCTTGCCAATGTCATGGTACATGGCTCCGGTTCTGGTCAGAAGAACATCACCTCCAATCCTATCAATAGCCTCTTCTGCCATATTGGCAACCATCAAAGAGTGCTGGAATGTTCCAGGAGCCTTTTTGGTTAGCTCGCGCAAGGCCGGGTGGTGAGGATTTGATAACTCAATTAAAGTGGTCTCTGAGGTGAATCCAAAAATACGCTCAAAAAGATATATTACAGGATACGCTAGTGTGAGTAACAAGCAGTTAACAAGTAACCACAATAGGGTATTTAGTTGTGTAACCTGAATAGATCCCTGTTTCATTAAGGTCAAAGCTACAAATGTTACTGCATAGCTTAGATATATGAATAGGGTTGCCAGAAACAGCTGACCTCGACGTTGCAACGATGATAGTGAGAATATTCCCACAATTCCGGCTATCAGTTGCATAAATGTATACTCAATTCTATCAGGTGCAAAACATGATAGAATAATGGTTCCGCTTATAAGCAGGTAGAGCGCAGAACGGCTGCCAATCAAAATATTTACCACAATGACGAAGAAGAGAACCGGAATAGCATAGAAGTTTAAGTCTTCATGATAGGCCATTGCTCCGGTCATTACCATTGCAAGTATCATTGTGTATAAAAATATGAAACTGCGGTTATTTTTCAATATGACTCTTTTTGAGTAGAAGAAGAATATTGAATATACCATCAATGCTAACAACACAAGCAACACTTGACCAATAATAATTCGATTGCTATATGTGGTTGCCCATGTGTTGGTGCTGTAAGCTGTCTTTAGCGAGTTTAAGAGTTGCTCCTTTTCGTTTGTGATGATTTCACGCTTAGCAATGATTTGCTCTCCGCGACGCACCATTCCTTTTGTAAGGTTAACATTGTTCTGGATTTTGTCCAATTCGCTTTGGTTCTTGATATTGTCGAATTGAATGTCCGGTAATAACAACTCATTTAGAGAGGCTCTTTTTAATTTCTCTTGGTCTGCCTCGGGAACACCGCTTTGATTAAATATCTCTCCTAAATGGATGTATGCTTCACGAGGGGTATATAGCTCTTTTAGTTCAATCTCTTTGCCGAAGTTGTTTTCAACTATTTTGATTCTGGTTGGAGGCTCCTCCTGCATAGATTCCGGTAACTGAATAATTCCTGATGCATATATGGTAGGTAAGAGAGAGATAACACGATTATACGCCTCTGTTGTATCTCCGATAGTCTCCTTTATTCTGTTTTTTATACTTTGAATCTGTTTGTTTGCAACCTGAGCATCTCTATTGAAAATAGGCGTGTGATTCTTCAAATTGCTCTGTATAGATTCATTGATCTCACTCTCTGTTTTGTATATCGGGAAATCGAATGGCGAGTTTAGAGTTTCATAGCGCCAAGGCATACCTGTCTGATACTCGTATTGGAAGGTGCCTATTTTAGGCATTGTAAAGACAATTACAGCACATACGACTGCAATTATTGCAATGCGTAGTGCAATATTAAAAGTTTGCTTTTTAGTTGTGTTTGTCATTGTTGTGTGTGCCTACCAATTCAGTTTGCTAAGATATATGTTTTTGGCCAAATTAAAAACAATTTTCAATAAAAAAAAGGCTCCCAAACGGGAACCTTTTTATGATGTGATTCAGATTTGCATTTTATTGCAATCCGTTAACCTCAGCATCGCGGTTAGCCTTCTTGATCAATCCCTGAAGAACTTTTCCCGGACCAATCTCAAGGTAGGTGTTGCAGCCATCTGCCATCATGTTGCTCATAGTTTGAGTCCAACGAACCGATGCTGTAAGTTGGGCAATCAAGTTCTCTTTGATCTCCTCTGGATCAGTGTGTGGTTTTGCATCAACATTCTGGTAGATTGGGCAGATAGGAGCAGAGAAGTTTGTTGCCTTAATTGCAGCCTCAAGCTCCTGACGTGCAGGCTCCATAATTGGAGAGTGGAACGCACCTCCAACCTTCAATGGTAAAGCACGCTTAGCTCCTGCCTCGGTAGCTTTTGCGCACGCCAACTCAACGCCCTTCATTGTTCCAGAGATAACAATCTGTCCGGGAGAGTTGTAGTTTGCAGGAACAACAATCTCATCCTCAATGCTCTTACAAATATCCTCTACAACCTCGTCAGCAAGTCCAATAATAGCAGCCATTGTTGATGGTGTAGCTTCGCATGCCTTCTGCATAGCCATAGCTCGAGCGTGTACCAAACGCAAGCCATCTTCGAAGTTCAATGCTCCGGCAGCTACCAATGCCGAGAACTCTCCCAATGAGTGTCCGGCAACCATATCCGGCTTCTCTGTCAAGCTATCGGCTAAGATAACAGAGTGAAGGAATACTGCTGGTTGTGTTACTTTTGTCTGTTTCAAGTCCTCGTCAGTACCGTTGAACATCAAATCGGTAATTCTGAATCCGAGAATCTCGTTTGCTTTCTCGAACAACTCTTTGGCACGTGGCGAGTTTTCGTACAACTCCTTACCCATTCCTACGAACTGTGCTCCCTGTCCGGGAAATACATACGCTTTCTTCATAATCTTCTATTTTGTTAATGTAATTTACTATCTATCAATTTGATAAATTCGTTTCTTGTTGCAAGTTTTTCAAAGGCTCCGCTAAAGTCCGATGTTGTGGTTACGCAGTTTTGCTTCTGAACTCCGCGCATAGCCATACACATGTGTTTTGCTTCGATTACAACGGCTACACCCAATGGTTGCAGAGCCTCTTCAATGCAAAGACGGATTTGCTGGGTCAAACGCTCTTGTACTTGTAATCTGCGTGCATAGCACTCGACCACTCTGGCAATTTTACTCAGACCTGTAATCTGTCCGTTCGGAATATAGGCAACATGGGCCTTTCCGAAAAAAGGTAACATATGGTGCTCACACATAGAGTAAATCTCTATGTCCTTGACAATTACCATCTGTCTATAATCCTCTTTGAAGAGTGCAGATTTCAAAATCTCAACAGGATCTTGTGAATATCCCTGAGTAAGAAATTGCATAGCCTTAGCAACACGGACAGGGGTTTTTAGCAGACCTTCACGCTCTGAGTCCTCGCCCAAAAGGGATAGAATCTCTTTGTAGTGGTATGCCAATTTTTCTGTTCGTTCTTTGTCAAAACGTTGCTCTATTCGGAAACCGTCGAAAATATCCTCCTCGATAAAATCCATATCTATTCAATTTTGGTGCAAAGGTAATGTTATTTTTATTACCTTTGGACTGTTTTTTAGAAAATGTATGCTTAGACATCTGTTAATATCGATATTTTTATGCGCTTTTGCAATGGTGGGTGTGGCTCAGAGTAATGCCCATGCAAGGCATGCATATATTCACAAATATGCAGATTTGGCTGTAAGCGAGATGAAGCGCACCGGAGTGCCTGCCAGTATCTCCCTTGCTCAGGGTATATTGGAATCAAATTCAGGACGTTCCGACTTGGCGACAAAGGCTAAAAACCATTTTGGAATAAAGTGTCATGACTGGACAGGCAAAGGCTTTTATATGGACGATGATGCAAAGAATGAGTGCTTTCGTCACTACGATAATGTGGAGCAGTCGTGGCGAGATCATAGCGATTTTTTACGGACGAGGCCTCGCTACGCATCGTTATTCGAGTTAAAAATTACCGATTACAAGGGGTGGGCAAGAGGTTTGAAAAGTGCCGGTTATGCAACAGCTCCAACCTACGCTGAGATGTTGATAAAGATTATCGAAGAGGAGAAGTTGTACTACTATGACTCTAAAAATATAGGCGAGGTTGCAATTTATGACCCGGCAGCTTATCCAAATAGGGTTGAGGTGATAAATGGAGTTGAGTGTATAGAGGCAAGAGAGGGAGATACATTCGATAAGATTGCCCGTTATTACGGAATCAAGTTGAAGAAGATTCTCAAATACAATGACAAGGTGCGCGATGATTTAAAGCCTGGAGATATAGTATATTTGAGGAATAAAAAGGGCAAGGCGGCATCGGGATATCCATATTGCAGAGTGCGAGAGGGTAATACCATTTATGGAATTTCGCAGAGATATGGAGTTAAGATGGGGTCGCTGATAAAGTATAATAATTACACACCTATGACTAGGTTGGTTCCGGGTGAGAAGGTGTATTTAAGATCAAAACCTAAACAGAGATGAAGATAAATCAGACATTGAAGGATGTGCTTTTCGGATTGGCACTAGGCGGTTTTATGTGTATGTGTACTGCAATATATTTTAACAAGGGAGAGAATCCAGTAATATCGGAGGATACAACAACAGCAGTATATATGTTGCATACCTTAGGAATGGTATTTGGAGTGATGATGAGCAGAAATGGCTTCCCGTTGGATAGAAAGTTTTCGTTTATAAGAGCCTTTGGAGTTGCCTATCTTATCATGTTGATAGCATCGGTAGTTTATGGTTTATACACATACTACGTTTATGTAGAGAATCAGGATTTGATGCCGGCAGTAAAAGAGGTTTTGGCGACAAATGCAGAGATGATGTTTGCTGATAAGCCGGAGCTTCAGAAGAGTTACAAAGATGTTATGCTTGCAATGGTTACTCCAACATTTTTGGGTTGTATTGAGGCAAGTCGAGTGTTGACCGCTTCGCTTATACCAGCTCTTATAACCGCACTGTTTTTCCGTAGGAAGGCGAGGGTGGTTAATGACAAGTGATAGGTGAAAAGAGATTGAGTTTGATATGGATATTTCAGTAGTAGTGCCTTTATATAACGAGGCAGAGTCATTGCCGGAGTTGGCAGCTTGGATAAAGAGAGTTATGGATGCAAATAACTTCACCTACGAGGTTGTTATGGTCGATGACGGTAGTAATGATGGCTCATGGCAGGTTGTTGAGAATTTGCATAGAGAGAATCCTGCAATTCGAGGAATTAAATTCCGTAGAAATTATGGAAAATCAGCAGCTTTGCATTGTGGATTTCAGCAGGTGCATGGCGATGTTGTTATAACAATGGATGCCGATTTACAGGATAGCCCCGATGAGATTCCTGAGTTGTATAGAATGATAACCGAGGATGATTATGATGTTGTTTCGGGTTGGAAGAAAAAACGTTATGATCCTTTGAATAAGACAATTCCTACAAAGTTGTTTAATGCTACTGCGCGAGCATTCTCGGGAATAAAATTGCACGATTTCAATTGTGGTTTGAAGGCGTATAAAGGGATTGTTGCAAAGAATATTGAGGTGTATGGAGAGATGCATCGCTACATGCCTATTTTGGCTAAGCAGGCCGGTTTTAAGAAGATTGGCGAGAAGGTTGTGCAGCATCAGGCCAGAAAATATGGTGTAACCAAGTTTGGATTGAATCGCTTTGTTAATGGATTCCTGGATTTGTTGACCGTTACATTTATAACCCGTTTTGCAAAGAAACCGATGCACCTCTTTGGAACAATAGGAACAGTTCTGTTTTTGTTGGGCTTTATATCGGCAGCATGGCTTGGTGCAGATAAGTTGATTTGTATAGCAAGAGGATTGCGTCAGCCATTGGTGACTGATTCGCCATATTTCTATATTGCTCTGACATGTATGTTGTTAGGAACTCAGTTGTTTCTTGCAGGCTTCGTGGCTGATTTGGTTTCGAGAACTTCGACCGATAGAAATGTTTATCAGATTGAGAAGAATTTATAGTTAGGAGTGAACAGTTAGGAGTGAATGACAAATTAGGAATGAGGAATTAGGAGTGAGGAATTAGGAATGAGGAATTGTTAGGAGTGAACAGTTAGGAGTTAGGAGTTAACGAGCGTCAGCGAGTAAAGCCCCCTTATTAGCCGTAATGAACGCAGTGAATAAGGCGAAGGGGGGTTGGGGGTTGGTAGACAACAAATTAAAGCAAATCCACAAGTTGAATTCAAGGCTTTATATTGCTTTGCAGATAAGGA
>SUWY01000021.1 GCA_015061245.1 Bacteroidales bacterium | reverse complement strand
ATCTAATTTCTCTATCAATACCTCATCAATTGCAGAAGAAGATGACATGCAACCATAACAAAAAAGAGTTGCACATACAGCAACTACTCCCAAGATTTTTAATAGTTTCTTCACAACTTATGAATTTAATTGTGTTTATAAATTTTATATCCCCACTCATCAGGAATAATGCAACAAAGGTATAGTGAAATTTATTGAAAAACAAAAAAACAATTGTCCTCTTTTTGGTGGACAATTGTTAAAAATAAGCAACAGATCTTTATTGACAAAGGTTATATATTATAAGATACTGCAAAATATCATCCTTACAGTTATGCACATTTGTCAACTCAACACCATTAAGCTCTTTTGGTTTCTCTCCATTCTGCTGTTCTTCAAGCGAAGTCTCATAGAAACCATATAATGTAGAACCATCACCACAAACCCAGTATGGATAATTATCCATCTTTCCCATTTGATACATTAAAAAATCGTCTGTTGTGTTATTTTCCAAGTCTATTTTGAAAAAGCCTCCTCCTTTATTTGACGGATAATCAAAGAATATGGCATCACCAATACAGAATGATTCTCCTATACGTGTGGGAGCATTTTGAATTCTTATATCATACTCTCGAGCCGCATCGGTAGCAAGAATACTATAACGTTTCTCCTTATCCTCATAATCTATCACCGCAACTTTTCTATAATTAAACTCTTCATCAAGCATATAGATACAATCACTTCCTGAAGGAATAATGATCATGTTGTCATTATATTCATAGAAAACCCTCTCACTGGGTGATATTCCTACATTAAGAGGGCATTTACGCTCATCCTCTAAAATCATTTTAGATTCATAATCGCCTTTATCTACATTATAGAATATAGAGTGTACCTTTTTGTTGTTGTAGTCAAATAGCAGAAGAGAATTATTATATGCAACAACTCTGTCTGCCCCCCAAAAATGAGTTGAATCCTCGTTTATTATGGGGGTTATATCGATAGTGGAATGATAATCTAATTGTGATGTATAAACTTGTATTTTCTCTCCTTCTAAAATATAAATCTTTTCTCCGTCAAATGTCCAATCTTCAATATATAGATACTCATCTCCCGCACGTCCCATTTTATGTAACTTCTTAATAAAACGACCCAATGTATCATACATAAATATGGCCATTAAATCATTGTCAAGGACATAAATATTGTTTTTGGTTATTATTGCTTCCTCAAAACTTGATATAAAATTACTATCAGGAGTTTCAAGGTGAATTATGTTTGTTGTTTCAACAAAATTACCTAATGGAAATAATGAATCACTCTCCATAATTGTAACTACAATCTCCTCACTGGTTTTATTCAACGATTTTGAGCATGAGAAAAACAATAGCAAAACGCTCAATATAACTACACAACACCTTAACATAACCACTAATCTCTTATAATTCTTTTATTTACATTGTTAATAAATATGCATCCCCACTCATCAGGAATAATGCTACAAAGGTATAGTGAAATTTATTGAAAAACAAAAACAATTGTCCTCTTTTGGGAGGACAATTGTTAAAATAAAACATCTCTATGCTCATATAGCTTATGTACATTCAGATATTGCAGAATATCAACGCTAATACTATTGATATGAAGGAGCAAAATGTTTTATAGACTCATCTTCTGAATATGCGTCATACACCATAAACTCTCCATTGCCTATGTAAGCTATATTAGATGCAAAAAGGGGCAACTCGTAACGCCTGATAGGATTACCACTCCAATCGTACTCTTCAATATATGTTACACATGATAAGTTGTTCATAAGTTCGTTTCCAGAATAATTCACACGATACAACAAAAATCCATTTTCACTTTTATCAATTGCAAAACAATACGTCTTTTGTAAGGAGTAATCACTATTTGATGGGGTTTTAAATGATTCCCTACGTACTTTGCAAATAGCATTCCCTTGCATATCGTAAATATCAAAACCGTCAATATATTGAAAGGCATAAACAAAACAATCCCCCATAGGATTTATTTCCATATAACCCATATATACCTTACTATCTGAATAGATCTCTTTATAATCTTCCATTGATGTTATATGGGTGATTGTTCCATCGTCATGATATTTATATATAGAAAGTTCCTTAGGTTGTCGTCTGTCATATACAATTGTATTCTTATTCATACTATGGATAGATAAAGGCATATCATGCATATTATTTAATTTTATGGACTCTTGCATAAAAAGAGAATCTCCATTAATCAAATAATACTCCTTACGTTCTATTGGAATATCATACACCATAAAACTATTAAAATCCACTTTTGATATCATTGGTACCATATATTCCCCCGGAGCACGTCCTTTATTACCCCATGTTTTCCTTACCTCACCATTCAAATCATAAAGAGAGAAGATATTTGTGCTTTGATCTGCACGAACAAGGAGCTTGTTTCCAACGACTGTCATTGCATCAATTCTTGCCAAGACATCAAAACCTCCTTTTTTCTCCATCCTTATTGTTTCAGAAAAATCTGTTTCTGAAATATACGAATACTCTTTAGCTGAACATGACAACAATAACAATATAAAAGGCACTATTTTAATCCCAGCCATACCTCTTAACATAAATTTAATCGCAATCATAACATTTTTATATCATTTAGACTACATGCATTGGCAGCTATATACTCACTCATCAGGAATAATGCTACAAAGGTATAGTGAAATTTATTGAAAAACAAAAAAACAACTGTCCTCTTTTTAGGGGACAATTGTTAGAAATACCATACGTTAATAATTATTTCAATCGGAATTTTAAAATCACCGGATTGTCATCGTCCTTGAGATAAGAAATATCACCTAATTGCGAGATAATTGCAGTAGAGCCCTTTAATGCCTCAACACTTAAAGAGGAGTATATATAACCTTTCTTATCAACACACAAAAATGATGGAACTCCATATTTGTCGCTCCAATTATACAAAGTACTCTTCATTGTGTCTAATTCAGTTATCAATACTTTAAATGTATGAGTATTCAAATAGACCGTCACCAAACTATTCCCAACTACCACACAGTCAAAAATACAATCGTACTGAGTTATATTTGCCATAAAAGAGTTGATATCCGCCAATGCTGTCACCGTAGGAAAATTTTCAAAGCCATGGTATGTAATAGTATCAACTACCATTTTGGAACCATTATCCAATACATATAGGTTAGGAGTCCAATTGTCATGATAATAGACTGTTTTACCTATACTCTGCAACGGATTACGCACAAATGGTGGCATCTGGACATATATCGGCAATGTATTTATGTATTTACCTAATAAATTCAAACTTTTATCAAAGCTATACAATAAATAAGCATCTTGTCCCGTGGTAAAGGTTTGATGATTTGTCGATGCAATATATCCACCTTCAACACCGGTAATACTCCATAATAGCGACTCTGATAACTTCTTTGAACTTATAAAGCCACCATGATTATCATAAAGATATACTGTTGAAGAATTTGCCAATATCACAACGGTGTCATTACATAGTGTAAAATCCTCAATATTGAGATATTCACCATTACCGCGTCCTATATTTCCAATACTTGATATATAGTTTCCAACCGTATCAAATATATGAACTTGCTTTGTTGAACTTTTATCCAACACATAAATTTTCCCATCACTTAACTCTATCTTTGAAATAGAGCCAATAAACGAGCTGTCATTCGTTTCTAAAGGAATTACCGAAATATCAGTAAAGATATCACTTATACCGGCATCAACACCCTGAACAGGAATGTTGATTTTATTACCACCATAGTTTGTATCTTCTCCGCATGCAATCATACACAGGCAAAGAAGAATATAAAAAAATCTTCTCATAGCTTTACTCCTATTATTGCTGTGGCATAATAATATCCCACTTTATTATTACCGGATTACTATCATCTGAACGCGCCTTAACCTTTGCAATCATCTCGGCAGAGATGCCCATTGCAACAAGATTACTCTCATCATCCAATTCCAATGGAGAAAGTACTGCATATAACGACTCGCCATCCGAAGTAATGATACTCTCCCGTTTCAAACGCAATGTGGGCGATGTTTCATACAACTTACCACTCTCGGTATCATAAATATATGAGCCATCGCTCGTTAAAACAAATAAAATATTTTTAACCAGATAGATTGCATGTATGCCATTCTCTACTCTAAACATTGTGGGCATATTCACTATATCCGGATAACTATCTAATGACTTGCTTAAGCCTTTCCCTCGAACAGTAAAAACCGGATAGATTACTCTTTCGGAATGGTTGTACTGAAATATTGTATCACATAGAGGTTTAATAAAATAGGAGTTTTGTCCGTTGGTTGTATAACTACATTTTGCATAATGATATGCTCCCCACGGATCACCAAAGTTCCATTTAGACTTTACAATGTCGTAATAGATATTGTTCTCCACCTCTAAACTCCCCAACAATGTAGAGTGTGAATTACCATATATCGGGAATATCATTGTCAGATTGCCTCCGTCTGTGTATATATCTGAAATATACCCGGCATTCTTAAAGACTGTACTATTCGTATACTCTCCACTTAAGGTGTATGATATCAATTTCTGTTGCATACCATCAGCAAAAATCACACTACCCTGTTTTGCATCAACCCCTATAGCTGCAACACTTATATACTCTTCACCAGCTCTTCCTTGCACTCCTATTCTGCGAATGTGCCTACCACTCATATCGAAGAGGTTAACCACTCTATCGGCATTATCGTCAGTATCCAGAATAATTAATTTATCCCCCACTCTTTTTATTTGCTTGATTTCACCAACCACAACATCTGCATCATCCTCTAATGGGATTAATTCGGCAGCCACCTTAAGAGGTATTTTCGAGATCTCAGAAGTATTAATCTGAGGAAGTTTTATATTGGAATCTTGCGCATACGAAATTACAGGAAAAAGCAATACAAGAATTATCAACCCTAATTTTCTATTCATATCCACATAAGTTTTATTCACGACAAATTTAATCAACTTTTCGTATCTTTGCAAAGTATTTAGAAGCATACTATATCTCTATGGGAAGTTATCAAATTGCAAAATTGTCTAATGGTTTGAGAATTATTCACCAATATACCCCCAACAAGGTGGCATATTATGGGTTGATTATAGGTGTCGGAAGCCGCGATGAACGAACAGATGAACATGGATTGGCACACTTTCTTGAACACGTCTTTTTTAAAGGCACTCAAAGGCGTAATGCAACTCAAATTTTACGTCGCATGGACGAGGTGGGTGGAGACCTGAACGCATACACCACAAAAGAGGAGACCTGTGTCTATTCAACATTCCTTGCTAAAGATTATCCCCGAGCCATAGAGTTGTTAGCCGATCTGATTTGCAACTCTACATTTCCGGAACGTGAATTGGAACGTGAGAAGCAGGTGGTTATTGATGAAATATATTCATACATGGACAACCCATCCGAGGCCATCCTTGACGATTTTGAAGAGACTATTTTCCGAGGATACCCCATAGGACGGAAAATATTGGGAAGTGCCGAATCGGTAAAAGGTTTGACTCGAAGCGATATTCTTTCATTTATCGAACGGAACTATACCGCCGACAGAATGGTTCTCAGCTCTGTTGGTAATATCCGTTTCGAGAAGTTGGTGACTTTGGCCGAAAAATTCTTCAATGGGGTTTCGAGCGAGGCCTCGCCCATTAAACGTATTGCACCAATCAACTACGAACCGATTCAAGTATATAACCCCGAAGACCTGGCGCAGTGTTATTACATGACCGGAAACAGGGCATTCAACCAAAAGGAGCATGAGCGAGTAGCATTATCATTACTGGTTGAGATGCTTGGAGGCAACAGTATGGGCTCAAGATTGAATTTGCGTCTACGAGAGAAGAACGGTTTGGTTTATGAGATTGAATCGAACTACACTCCATATTCGGATTCGGGAGTGTTCAGCGTCTATTTTGCATGTGATTCTCATAACCTGGAGCGCTGTATTCGCCTGTGCCATGAAGAGATGTCAAAATTGAGTGAAAAGAGCCTTACACCATTGAAATTGGAGCGTTTCAAGGCTCAATACAAGGCACAAATGGCAATTGCCTCGGAGAATTACGAGGGGAGTATGCTCTCTATCGGAAAGAGCCTTTTGGTGTATGACAAAGTTGACGAGCTGGATAGAATTTACGAGAAAATCGATGCTTTGACTCCCGATGATTTGCGTAATGCAGCTGAAAAGATATTTGATCCTAAAAAACTTTCAAGCGTAACATACGGAGTTTGAAAAATAAATAGTTACATTTGCGATAAACAATAAAACAATATGATAAAGCAATACATTGAGCAAAACGAGGCGAATATGCTTGAGGAGCTATTCAGCCTTATCAGAATACCAAGTATCAGTGCCAAACCTGAGCACCACAGTGATATGATTCGTTGCGCCGAGCGATGGAAAGAGTTGTTACTAAAGGCAGGAGCCGATAAAGTTGACATTATGCCATCGAATGGTAACCCCATAGTATATGGCGAAAAGATTATTGACCCAAGTGCGAAGACCATCTTGATATATTCGCACTACGACGTTATGCCTGCCGAGCCGCTTGAGTTATGGAAAAGTAACCCATTCGAGCCGGAGATTCGTGACGGACACATCTGGGCACGAGGAGCCGACGACGACAAAGGACAGGCATTCATTCAGGTGAAAGCATTCGAATATGTTGTTAAGAACGGATTGCTAAAAAACAACGTTAAGTTCATTTTCGAGGGCGAGGAGGAGATTGGCTCTCCAAGTCTTGAAGCATTCTGTAAAGAGCACAAAGAGCTTCTGAAAGCAGATATTATTTTAGTTTCCGACACAAGCATGTTAGGCGCGGATATGCCATCATTAACCACCGGACTGCGCGGTTTGGCATATTGGGAGATTGAAGTAACCGGTCCTAACCGCGACCTGCACTCAGGCCACTTCGGAGGAGCTGTTGCCAACCCTATCAACGTACTTTGCGGAATAATTGACAAGGTAATTGACAAGGATGGTCGCATTACAGTTCCCGGCTTCTACGATGATGTTCTTGACGTTCCACAAGCCGAGCGCGACATGATTGCCTCAATACCATTCAGCGAGGAGCGCTACAAAAAAGCAATCGACGTTGACGAGCTATTTGGCGAGAAGGGGTACAGCACTCTTGAACGTAACAGTTGCCGTCCATCGTTCGATGTATGCGGAATTTGGGGTGGATATACGGGCGAGGGCGCAAAGACTGTCCTTCCCTCAAAGGCATACGCAAAGGTCTCTTGTCGCTTGGTAGCTAACCAGGACCACCACAAAATATCGGAGATGTTCGCTAATTATATCCAAAGCATAGCACCAAAGAGTGTAAAGGTTAAAGTTACCCCCATGCACGGAGGCCAAGGTTATGTATGCCCTATAGATTTACCTGCATACAAGGCGGCTGAAAAGGGCTTTGAAAAGGCCTTTGGCAAGAAGCCATTAGCAGTACGCCGAGGTGGAAGTATTCCTATCATTGCTACATTTGAGCAGATTCTGGGAATCAAAACCATCTTAATGGGATTTGGATTGGAGTC
Source organism: Bacteroidales bacterium (assembly GCA_015061245.1). Classification (GTDB taxonomy): domain Bacteria; phylum Bacteroidota; class Bacteroidia; order Bacteroidales; family Marinifilaceae; genus RGIG9079. Next base: position 28,768 of record SUWY01000021.1, on the reverse strand, counting down.
GAATGCTATTCACTCTCCAAACGAAAATATTCCTCTCGATATTATCCGCAAAGGAATCGAGGCTGTTGTTGAGTTCCACAAAAACTATTGATATATTGTGACATAGCATAATGGTGAAAGGCTAAATTTGTACAAGGCGAAAGCAAAAATAAAGGGCAGGAGGCATGAGTAATTTGGAGCGTTTTTTTTGCGAGGAGTTGGAGCGATGGCAAACAGCCGCCGACAACTACAAAAACCTTGAAAAGATAATCACCGACAGAGTTGATTGCGGCGAATATGAAATTCGCCTGCAATTCAACCCTGCACGCATTGTATCGACAGGAGCAAAAATTGACTCAAACTCCATAAAAGAGCGCAAATGCTTTCTTTGCGAAGCGAACAGAGTTCCTGAGCAACACCATATACCTTGGTGCGCACGTAACAGCAACCACAACTACCAGATATGTGTAAACCCGTTCCCGATATTCAAGCGCCACTTCACAATTGCCGATGCGCAACACGTACCACAACTTATTGAGGGAAGAGTGGCTGACTTGTTAGAGTTAGCATTTGATTTCAATGGATATACAGCCTTTTACAATGGCCCTAAAAGTGGAGCATCGGCCCCTGACCATGCCCATTTTCAGCTAATTCCGAGAGGCGAGATGCCTATTGAAGAGGATTGCCGAAACAGAACAATATTCAAGGGTGAACAAGATGGAGAGGTATTCCGTGCCGAAGAGTATCTTAGAGCTGCAACACTTTTTAAGTCCGGTTCATTAGAGAGAGTCATTGAACTTTTCAAAAAGGAGATTAGCAAATATTCTCCCAACAATGAAGATCCCGAAGTACGCATGAATCTGATTGCATGGTATGAAAACCAAACGTACCACTTGGTGTTTATGCCTCGTTCTGAACATCGCCCTAAGGAGTTTTTCCTTGATGACCCCGACAGAATAATGTTTAGTCCGGGGGCTGTAGATATGGGCGGACTGATTATCGCCCCACGCCCTACAGACTTTGAAAAATACAAATCGGCCGAACTTTTAGAAAAGCTTTACACACAAGTCTCGCCCACTAACCTATAACCAATGAAAATCGACCAACCCAACATACAAGTTGGCGAACTTGAAGCATCGCCAATAGCAATATATACAAGCGAGGACAATACAATCCGGCTTGATGTAAAATTAGAAAACGAGAGCGTTTGGCTATCTCAAAGCCAAATGGCAATGCTATTTGGACGTGATCGAACAGTTATTGCACGACATATAAGCAACTGTTTTAAGGAAGGAGAATTAGAAAAGAGTTTGGTGTGTGCAAAAATTGCACATGCCGAGAAATATGGTCGTAGAGAAGGACATACACAAACAAAATATACAGAGTATTACAATCTTGATGTTATTATATCTGTTGGTTATCGCGTAAAATCTATCAATGGTACTCGATTCCGTCAATGGGCAAACAAAATATTGAAGGACTACCTCATCAAAGGCTATGCCATAAACGACAAAATAAAAATTGAACGATATAACGAACTTAAAGAGGTTGTACGCCTGCTTGCACATACGGTAACATCGCAAGAAAAACTTACCGATGATCAATCTGCAGGACTATTATCGGTTGTTACCGACTATGTCTATGCCCTTGACACTCTTGACCGTTATGACTACCAACAACTAACTATAAAAAACACAACCAAAGAGGAACGCTTTCATGCCACATACGAAAATGCGATGGAAGCTATTCTCGGACTTAAAGAAAAATTTGGCGAAAGTGCCCTTTTTGCAAACGAAAAAGACAACTCATTCAAAAGTTCAATAAAACAAATTTACCAAACATTTGACGGCATTGAACTCTACCCGAGCATTGAAGAGAAGGCTGCAATGTTGCTCTATCTTGTTACTAAAAACCACTCATTCAGCGATGGAAACAAACGCATAGCAGCAATGCTATTCCTATGGTTTATGGAACGTAATGGAATACTCTATCGTACCGATGGCAGCAAACGAATAGCAGATAATACCCTGGTTGCTCTTACGCTAATGATTGCTGAAAGCCGCACAGAAGAGAAAGACATAATGGTAAAAGTTGTAGTAAATCTCATAAACCAAGACAACCAATAACTCATGAAAATCGACCAACCCAACATACAGGTAGGCATTATGTTTGCCAATACTATAGAGTTTCAGCTTAATGGTGAATTCAAGGATTCGCTTGGCAATCTTATAAGGGATTTTCATGGAACAATCAAGCGGGAAAAGAGTGGAGCCGTTACCCTGAATGGCGAACCCACAACAATTCCCCTTAGTTTCGAACCCGTTGATATAGAACATTCCAATTTCGATTTATTAAACGTAACCATCGGAATAAACTTCCATTGGGAGCGCAATGAAAACCAGAAATTCAAAGGGACACTAAAATTTATAGACGAGGGCTCACACCTTACAGCCGTAAATGAGTTACCATTAGAGCTATATTTGCAGAGTGTAATATCGTCGGAGATGAGTGCGAACTCGCCCGAGGAGCTTCTAAAAGCACACGCAGTCATTTCACGCAGTTGGCTGCTTGCACAACGCGAAAAGCAAAAAGAGCTAAATGGAGCAAAGCAAATCCGCAACAGCGAAAAGGGCGAACGCATTGAGTGGTGGGACCGCGAAGATCACTTGAACTTCGATGTATGCGCCGATGACCACTGCCAACGCTATCAAGGTATCAGCAATGCCTCAACACCCCAGGTAATCAAAGCACTTGCAACAACTCATGGCGAGGTGTTAACCTTTAATGGCAAAATATGCGATGCTCGCTTCTCAAAGTGTTGCGGAGGTATAACAGAACTTTTCGAATCTGCCTGGGAAGAGGCAGAACACCCCTACCTTGCCAAAGTAATCGATTCCCCTATGGGCGAGGCCTCGCCCATAAAAATCGAGAGCGAAGAGCAGGCAAAAGAGTGGATAATTCAAGGTTCAAAGGATAGTTTCTGCAACACTACCGACAAAAACATTCTAGGCTCTGTTCTAAACAACTACGACCTTGAAACCCCCGACTTTTACCGTTGGAAAGTTGACTATACAACAGAGCAACTATCAAACCTTATTGCCAAAAGATTGGGCTACTCGTTTGGAACTATCAAAGATTTAATACCAATTGAACGCGGAGTATCGGGACGTTTGACCAAACTAAAAATTGTAGGAACCGAGCGAACCGAGGTTATAGGAAAAGAGTTGTTAATCAGGAAAGCCCTCTCTGAGAGTCACCTATACAGCTCAGCATTTATTATTGAACAAAACAAACAAGGCTTTACACTACATGGCGCAGGATGGGGGCATGGTGTTGGATTGTGCCAGATTGGAGCTGCCGTTATGGCAAGCAAAGGCTATTCATATCAACAGATTCTTGCCCACTACTTCCCCGGCTCCACCCTGACTGAATTATACTAAAAGCTAAAACACTATGCATAGAAAATATACAAGCATATATCGAAACTGTAAGAATTAAAACATATAACATGAAAAAGAGTAACGGATGGGGTTGGGTCCCCACACTATATTTTGCCGAGGGACTGCCCTACGTAATAGTAATGAATGTGGCAGTGGCAATGTATGCCCGATTGGGAATATCAAACAGCGATATAGCCCTATACACAAGCTACCTATATTTGCCATGGGTTATAAAACCCCTATGGAGCCCCATAGTAGATATGTTCAAAAGTAAACGATGGTGGATAATAGCCATGCAAATAGTTATTGGCGGAGGATTAGCCGGAGTTGCCATGCTTCTCCCTGCCCCAAATTTCTTCCGCTACACCTTGGCATTCTTCTGGTTATTGGCCTTTGCCTCGGCAACACACGACATTGCCGCCGACGGCTTCTATATGTTGGGACTTAACCAAGAGCGACAAGCGTACTTTGTTGGAATCAGAAACACCTTCTATCGCTTGGCTGTAATTGCAGGTCAAGGTGGAGTTGTAATGGTTGCCGGTATGCTTGAAAAACGCTACTTCCAAATAGAGCCCAAAGCACTCTACTACCCCGAAGGCTGGGCTGTTGCAATAGGAGTTACTGCCGTTCTGTTTATACTTATTGCACTGCTCCACATGCGGACACTGCCACGTCCAAGTGCTGATTCAATGCGTTTAACAGGACCAATGGGCGAGGCCTCGTTCATCAAAATCTTTGCAGAATTTTTTAAGAAACCCGGAATTGTTGTTGCTCTGCTATTCATTCTGCTATTCCGCTTTGCCGAGGCGCAGTTGGTAAAAATATCATCACCATTCCTATTGGACAAAGTACAAAACGGAGGCTTGGGATTGGAAACTACCCAAGTAGGATTCATATATGGCACATTGGGCGTTCTTGCCCTTACCGTTGGTGGAATACTAGGAGGAATTGCTATTTCGAAAAAGGGGTTAAACTACTGGATGTGGCCTATGACCATCGCCATGAACATCCCAAATCTGGTCTATTTGTGGATGGCATGGGCACTCCCCGAAAGTTCTGTGGCAATCTCTACCTGCGTATGTATCGAGCAGCTCGGCTACGGCTTCGGCTTCACCGCCCTAACCTGTTTTATGCTACAATTCAGCCAAGGCAAAAACGCCACTGCAAACTACTCGCTATGCACCGGATTTATGGCACTTGGCATGATGCTTCCGGGCATGATGTCGGGATACATTCAGGAGCATATCGGCTATATCGGTTTCTTCCAATGGATTATGATTAGCACCATCCCTGCCTTCATAATTACCGCCTTCGCCAAAAAACAACTAAAATAATTATCCCCAACCATCTTAATAGAATCTTATTTTTCACTATCTTTGAGAGTTTAAAAGAGTCTAAAAGATATTTGAAAAATATGAGCACGAAAAAAAATGTAGTTGTAATTTGCGGAGGCGACGGAAGCGAGTACGAAGTGTCGCTCAAATCAGGAAAGAATATATTCGAAGCCATTGATAGTGAGCTTTTCAACAAATATTTCATGATACTTAAAGGCCGTGACTGGAAAGTTATTGCCAATGAAAAAGAGTATCAGGTTGATAAAAACAACTTTTCATGCACAATTGATGGCGAAACAATCATATTCCACTTTGCCTACATAACCATTCACGGAGTACCCGGCGAGAACGGTCTGCTACAAGGCTATCTTGACATGATGGGCATTCCCTACTCAACCAGCAACGTTCGTGTAGAGGCTATCACATTTGATAAATACACCTGCACCACATATCTGCGCGGAATGGGCATTGAAACCACAAACCCCGTTCTTTTGCGCAAGGGCGAGGGTTACAGCATTGACGAAATTATTGACACTGTTGGACTTCCATGTTTCGTTAAACCGAGTGGCGAGGGCTCAAGTTTCGGCGTTACCAAGGTTAAGACCGTTGAAGCACTTCAACCTGCACTTGAATTGGCATTCTCGAAGTGCTCCGATGTGGTAATCGAGAGTTTTATTGACGGAACCGAGTTTACCTGCGGAGTGTATAAATTCGGCAACAAAAAGGTGGTATTCCCGATTGCCGAGGTGGTTCCAAAGAATGAATTTTTCGACTACGAGGCCAAATACACAACAGGCATGACCGACGAGATTATTCCGGGCCGCTTTACTGAAGAGATTGCAGAACAGATTCAAACCATGGCAAGCAACGTTTACGACATTTTGGGTTGTAGCGGAATTATTCGTGTCGATGGATTTGTATCGAATGGCAAGGTAATCATGCTGGAGGTAAACACCACCCCCGGAATGACTGCAAACAGCTTTGTACCCCAAATGGTTCGTGCAATGGGCACTACTCTTACACAAGTATTAACCAATATCATTCAAGATAAGCTAAACTAAACCACAATGATTTCAGTTGATAGTCTTACCGTTGAATTTGGCAGCCGTGCGCTATTCAAAGATATATCGTTTCAAATAAACGAAAAGGACCGTATTGCCCTTATGGGTAAAAACGGAGCCGGAAAATCAACACTATTGAAAATCTTGGCAGGAGTTGAGAAACCAACTCGCGGAAATGTTGGCTACCCTAAAGATACAGTCATTGCATATCTTCCTCAGCACCTTATGACCGAGGATGGCAGAACTGTTCGCGAAGAGGCATCGCAGGCATTTGCCCACCTCTTTGCCATGGAGGAGCAGATAAACGAACTTAACAAACAGCTTGAAACACGCACCGACTATGACTCGCCCGAATATTACAAGATTATCGAAGATGTATCTACTCTCAGCGAGAAGTTCTACAGCATTGACCTTACCCACTTCGAAGCCGATGTTGAAAAAACTCTGCTTGGTTTAGGATTTAAACGCGAAGAGCTTGACAAACCCACATCTGAGTTCAGCGGAGGTTGGCGAATGCGAATTGAGCTTGCAAAGATGCTGCTTAAAAATCCAGATGTACTTCTTCTCGATGAGCCAACCAACCACCTTGATATTGACTCTATTCAGTGGTTAGAGGAGTTCTTGGTTGAGAATGGCAAGGCTGTTGTTGTAATCTCGCACGACCGTGCATTTGTCGATAAGATTACCACACGTACAATCGAGGTTACAATGGGTCGCATATACGACTACAAAGTAAACTACTCTCAATATTTAGAGCTTCGCAAAGAGCGCCGGGCACAACAGCAGAAGCAGTACGAAGACCAACAGAAGATGATTGCCGAGACAAAGGACTTTATTGAGCGTTTCAAGGGTACATACTCTAAAACATTGCAGGTACAATCGCGCGTTCGTATGTTGGAGAAGCTTGAGATTATCGAGGTTGATGAAGAGGATACCTCGGCACTTCGCCTAAAGTTTCCTCCTGCCCCACGCTCAGGGAACTACCCTGTTATTGCAAGTGAGGTAAGCAAGAGTTACGGAGCCAAAAATATATTCAATGAAGCCTCGTTCACAATTGAACGTGGAGAAAAGGTTGCCTTTGTTGGCCGAAACGGCGAGGGTAAATCAACTATGGTTAAGTGCATCATGGACGAGATTACCGACTATACCGGCAAATTGACCATTGGCCACAACGTTCAAATAGGCTACTTTGCACAGAACGAGGCCTCGCTTATGAACGAATCGCTATCGGTTTATCAAACCGTTGACGATGTTACCCCGCTTGAACTGAAGAGCAACACCAAAAACCTTTTGGGAGCCTTTATGTTTAGTGGCGACGATATTGACAAAAAGGTTAAGGTACTTTCAGGTGGTGAGCGAACCCGTTTGGCTATGATTAAGTTGCTTTTGCAACCTGTGAATCTGCTTATCCTTGACGAGCCTACTAACCATTTGGATTTGAAGACCAAAGACATTCTTAAAAACGCTCTTCTCGACTTCGAGGGAACGGTTATTGTAGTATCGCACGATCGCGATTTCCTTAACGGTTTGGTTACAAAGGTCTATGAATTCGGAGGCGGAAAAGTTACCGAACACCTTGAAGATATTAACGGATTCCTACGCAAGAAGAAGTTAGAGAGTCTGCAAGAGATTGAAAGAAAACAATAAAACAAAATAAGAATATAAAAGCATATAACATGAACAGAATCATTGAATGTGTACCCAATTTCAGTGAGGGGCGCAACAGAGAGATTATCGACAAGATTGTAAGTGCAATCGAAAAGTCGGGAGGTGTTAGTGTATTGGATGTTGATCCAGGCGAGGCCACAAACAGAACCGTAGTGACCTTTGTCGGTTCACCCGAGGCCGTTGTCGAGGCAGCATTCCAGGGAGTAAAGTGTGCCGGAGAGTTAATTGATATGCGACATCATCATGGTGCCCATCCTCGTTCAGGAGCAACCGACGTGCTTCCACTTATCCCTATTGCAGGAATCACATTGGAGGAGTGCGCTAAGTTAGCACAAAAGCTGGCTGAGCGCATTTTTAATGAATTGGAGATTCCATGTTACTGTTACGAGGCAGCAGCACAAAAACCCGAGCGTAAGAACCTTGCAGTATGCCGTGCCGGCGAATACGAGGCTCTTCCCGAAAAGATTACCGACCCAATCAGAAAACCCGATTTTGGTCCTGACTGCTATACCGAGCGTGCTGCAAAATGCGGTGCTACAAATGTTGGAGCACGCGATTTCCTTATCGCAGTAAACTATAACCTGAACACCACTTCTACACGCCGTGCAAATGCCATTGCATTCGATGTGCGTGAAAAAGGACGTCCAATGCGCGAAGGCAACCCTATCACCGGAAAGATTGTTAAAGACGAGAATGGCAACACCGTAACAATTCCCGGCACACTGAAAGGTTGTAAGGCCATCGGCTGGTACATTGACGAGTATGGAATTGCTCAGGTTTCAATGAATATAACAGATATAAACACCACTCCTCTTCACGTTGCATTCGATGAGGTTTGCAGAGCTGCAGCAGCACGTGGAGTAAGAGTTACAGGTACTGAGATTGTAGGACTTGTTCCAAAAAGAACCCTTATCGAGGCCGGCCGTTATTTCCTTGAAAAGCAACAACGCTCAACAGGAATTGCCGAAGATGAGATTATCCGCATCGCAATCAAATCTATGGGATTGGACGATTTAAAACCATTCAACCCCAAAGAGAAGGTTGTTGAGTATATGATGGAGAGCGAGGCTCAGGCTGCAAAGCGCGAAAAGCTTATAAGAATGAGTTGCAAGGATTTCGCATTCGAGACCGCATCGGAGTCTCCGGCTCCAGGAGGTGGCTCGATATCTGCCTACATGGGTGCACTTGGTGCCGCACTTGGAACAATGGTTGCCAACTTGTCATCGCATAAGCCGGGATGGGATGCTCGCTGGAAAGAGTTCTCGGAGTGGGCAGACAAGGGACAAGCTGTTCTAAGTAAACTATTGGCTTTGGTGGACGAGGACACTGCCGCATTCAACAAGATAATGGAGGCTATCGGTATGCCAAAGGGAAGTGCAGAGGAGCAAGAGGCTCGTAACAAAGCAATGGAGGCTGCGACACTATATGCAACCGAGGTTCCACTAAAGACCATGAAGGCTGCATACGAGGTTTTCCCAATTGTACGCGCCATGGCTATGGAGGGAAATCCGAACTCGGTTTCCGACGCAGGAGTGGGAGCATTAGCAGCCCGTTCTGCCGTTCTTGGAGCACTGTTGAATGTCAAGATTAACGCAGCAGGACTTGCAGACCGCGAGATTGCCGACAAACTTGTCACCGAAGCAGAGCAAATTGGTTGTGCAGCCCTTACCGAAGAGAGCGAAATTCTTGAGATTGTAAACTCAAAAATCTAACAGGCCATGAATCAGTTTCAACAAGATATATTAATGGGAATACCTGCCGAGATTCCGGCAGCAAAACCATACGATAAGAGTATTAACCACGCTCCGAAGCGTAAAGATATTCTTACTCCCGACGAGAAAATTCTTGCCATAAAAAATGCTCTTCGCTACTTCCCCAAAGAGCAACATGCTCAATTGGCAGAAGAGTTTGCCAAAGAGTTGAAAGAGTATGGCAGAATATACATGTACCGTTATCGTCCGGACTACGAAATGTATGCACGCCACATTGATGAGTATCCTGCTCAATCAAAACAGGCTGCTGCCATAATGGCAATGATTCAGAACAACCTGGATTACCGTGTGGCACAACATCCTCACGAGTTAATTACATACGGAGGTAATGGAGCCGTATTCCAGAACTGGGCGCAATACCGTTTGGTAATGCAATATTTGGCAACCATGACCGACGAACAGACATTGGTTATGTATTCAGGACACCCTCTCGGACTATTCCCAAGCCACAAAGATGCCCCTCGCGTAATTGTAACCAACGGAATGGTTATTCCTAACTACTCTAAACCCGACGATTGGGAGCGATTCAATGCACTTGGAGTATCGCAATACGGACAAATGACAGCCGGATCATACATGTACATCGGCCCCCAGGGAATTGTACACGGAACCACAATCACAGTCATGAATGCCGCACGCAAACAACTTCAAGCCAAAGGTATTCCTGGCACTCAACAGAACATGAAAGGCATGCTCTTCGTTACCGCAGGACTTGGCGGAATGTCCGGAGCACAGCCTAAAGCCGGAGTAATTTCAGGAGTGGTAAGCGTAGTTGCCGAGGTAAACCCATTGGCTGCACAGAAACGCTATGAGCAGGGCTGGGTTGATGAAATCCACGACAACCTTGACGAGTTGATTCCTCGCATACAAAAGGCATGCAGTGAAAAAGAGGTGGTATCGATTGCCTACCAGGGAAATGTTGTTGACTTGTGGGAGCGTCTTGCCGACCGGAATATCCACGTAGATTTGGGATCCGACCAAACCTCGCTCCACAACCCATGGGCTGGAGGTTACTATCCCGTAGGATATAGCTATGAAGAGTCAAAAACAATGATGGCCGAAGAGCCTGAGCGCTTTAAAGAGTGCGTTCAAGCCTCCTTGCGTCGCCATGCAGCAGCAATCAACAGACTTGCCGATAAGGGAATGTACTTCTTCGATTATGGTAACGCATTCCTACTTGAGGCATCGAGAGCAGGAGCCGATATTTTACTACCTAACGGCAAATTCAAATACCCATCATACGTACAGGATATAATGGGACCATTGTTCTTTGACTACGGATTCGGTCCGTTCCGTTGGGTCTGCATGTCACAGAACCCCGATGACCTGGCAAAGAGCGATGCAATTGCCGTAGAGGTACTGAAAGAGATTGCAGCAACTGCGCCTCAGGAGATTCAGGGACAGATGGAGGATAATATCCACTGGATTGAGGAGGCAGGAAGAAACCGTCTTGTAGTTGGCTCGCAAGCACGTATTCTATATGCAGATTGCGAAGGCAGAACCAAGATTGCCCTCGCCTTTAATCAAGCAATTAAAAACGGAGAAATCAGTGCACCTATCGTACTTGGCCGTGACCACCATGATGTATCGGGAACCGACTCTCCATTCCGTGAAACCTCGAACATTTACGATGGCTCAAGCTTTACCGCCGATATGGCTGTTCAAAATGTAATAGGCGATGGCTTCCGAGGAGCAACATGGGTCTCTATTCACAATGGAGGCGGTGTTGGCTGGGGCGAGGTTATGAACGGAGGATTCGGAATGGTTATCGATGGCTCTGCCGACTCCGACCGCCACATTGAAGAGATGCTTCTATGGGATGTAAACAACGGAATTGCACGTCGCAGCTGGGCAAGAAATCAAGGAGCAATGAGTGCCATCAAACGTGAAATGGAGCGCACTCCGGGATTAAAGGTCACTCTACCTAACATTGCAGATGACCAGACAATTATTGAAGCAACAAAGAATCTATTTTGAAGCATAGACCATGACACACACAATATCGAATGAACATTTAACCATAGAGAGAGTTAGAGAGATAATCGACAACGGAGAGAAGTTGGTTCTAAGCGCAGAATCAAAAGCTGCCATAGAGAAGTGCAGAAAGTTCCTGGACACCAAAATGGAGGATATAGACCGTCCTGTATATGGAGTAACCACAGGATTCGGTTCACTCTGCAACATAACCGTTCCCGCTGAAGATTTGTCTCAACTCCAGCACAACCTAGTTATGTCACACGCTTGCGGAACAGGCGAAGAGGTTCGCCCCGCAATTGTAAAACTAATGTTGTTGTTGAAGATCCAATCACTCTCATACGGCTATTCAGGAGTACAACTTATAACCGTAGAGCGGTTAATCGATATGTTCAACAACGATATACTTCCCATAGTATATCAACAAGGCTCACTTGGAGCATCGGGCGATTTGGCCCCTCTTGCACACATGTGTCTGCCACTTATCGGCATGGGACAGGTAAACTATAAAGGGGAGCTTCGTGAAGCAAGCGAACTATGGAGAGAGCTTGGATGGGAGGCAATTAAGTTACAATCAAAAGAGGGATTGGCACTTCTGAACGGAACCCAATTCATGAGTGCCCACGCAGTATGGTCATTAATTCAAGCCGAGCGTCTCTCTGATTGGGCAGATAAAATTGGAGCAATGTCTCTTGAGGCCTTTGATGGTCGCATAGAGCCATTCTACCCACAAGTACACCAGGTCCGCGCACACCAGGGTCAAATCGACACAGCTGCACGCATGATGGAGCTGCTTGAGGGAAGCGAATTGATTAAACGTCCAAAGATACATGTTCAGGACCCATACTCATTCCGCTGCATACCTCAGGTACACGGAGCATCGAAAGATACCATCCGCTACGTAAAATCGGTAATTGAGATCGAAATAAACAGTGCGACCGACAACCCCACAGTATTCCCCGACGAAGATTTGATAATCTCGGCAGGAAACTTCCACGGTCAACCAATTGCAATCCCAATGGATATGCTTGCAATTGCACTTTCCGAGCTATCAAACATCTCTGAAAGAAGAACCTACAAGCTAATCTCAGGTCAACGCGGATTGCCAAACTTCCTGGTTGCAAAACCTGGATTGAACAGCGGATTCATGATACCTCAATACACAGCGGCATCGATTGTCAGCCAAAGCAAAACTCTCTGTATGCCATCGTCGGCCGACTCAATACCCTCATCACAGGGACAAGAGGACCACGTAAGCATGGGAGCCAATGCAGCAACCAAACTTGTACGAGTTGTCGATAACACCGAACGAGTATTGGCTATCGAACTGTTCAACACGGCACAAGCATTAGAGTTCCGTCGTCCTGCAAAAACCTCGCCTATACTTGAGCAAATCTATGCCGAGTATCGTAAATGCGTGCCATTTATCGACGACGACACATACATGCATCCGCACATTGAACGTTCAATACTCTTTATCCGATAAACAATGGCAACACTTATAAAAAACATAGGCACCTTGGCAGGTATTCTTCCTGCCGACGTGCTGCGCCTTGAGGGTAGCGCAATGAACGAAGTTCAAAGCATAAACAACGCCTACCTGATAATGGGCGAGGGCTCAATTATCAACTTCGGCCAGGGGCAACCCTCACAACCCGAAGAGAGCTTCGATGAGGTAATCGATGCCAACGGAGGATACGTACTGCCCTCCTTCTGCGACTCACACACCCACATCGTCTATGCTGGGTGCAGAGATGGAGAGTTCCGCGACAAGATTGCCGGTCTGACATACGAAGAGATAGCAAAACGCGGAGGAGGAATACTGAACTCTGCAGATCTGTTGCACAACACCTCGGAAGAGGAGCTGTACCAACAAGCCATGGAGCGAGTTAATGAAGTTATTGCAATGGGTACAGGAGCTATTGAGATAAAGAGCGGCTATGGACTGACTCTTGAAGATGAAATCAAAATGCTCCGTGTAATCAAACGCATCAAAGAGTCATCGCCACTAACAATCAAAGCTACATTCCTTGGAGCACATGCAGTTGGACGTGCTTATACCGGTCGCCAACAAGAGTACGTTGACCATGTATGTCAAGAGATGATACCTGCTGTTGCCAAAGAGCAGTTGGCAGACTATGTCGATGTTTTCTGCGACAAAGGTTTCTTCACCATTGAGCAGACAGCCCAAATACTTGAAAAAGCGGCAGAGTTTGGCATAGAGCCTAAAATCCACGCCAACGAGTTAGATGTATCGGGAGGTGTACAGATAGGAGTAAAATACAATGCCCTGTCGGTTGATCACCTTGAACGTACAACACCTGCAGAAATCGAGGCTCTTCGAGGCTCTAAAACCATGCCAACCATGCTTCCCGGAGCATCATTCTTCTTAGGAATGCCATACGGAGCAGCAAAAGAGTATATCAACGCAGGTTTAGGAGTTGCACTCGCATCAGATTATAACCCCGGTTCATCGCCAAGTGGCAATATGCGTTTTGTAATGGCAATGGGGTGCATTAAAATGCGCTTAACTCCGGAGCAGGCTCTTAATGCCTGCACAATAAACTCCGCATACGCAATGGGTGTAAGTGACAAAGTGGGATCAATTACAATAGGTAAAAAGGCAAATCTTATCATTACAAAGCCTATTCCCTCATTGGCCTTCATCCCCTATAGCCACCAAACCCCAATCATCAAACAGGTAATCCTCAACGGAAAACTAATCTAAAACAGAGATGGCATTGAATTTGGTAACCCAACCTCAATGCCATCATTATTATTTGAAACTATCCGTTTGGAGAGCTATTGGTTTCAAAGTGTACGATTTATACTCAGGCAACTCTGTTTGCTCCAAAAAGCCAAACCCTATCATCGGAGCTCCTATTATATAGAAAGGAATTGCAGCCACCCCAAATGCAGGACCTAAAATAGGCCCGAACGCAACTCCTAACAAAGTTCCTCCTAAACCTATTGATAGCGCAGCACCACCCCCTGCAAACCAAGCTATACCCATTGCCTTACCAACCTTGCATCTCTTTGGTAAAATTGATACCGTATCACTAAGTTCGCTATTCCTATATAGCGATACATCAACCGGCAAATTTCTATGTCGCACCTTTAGCTCGTATGGGAAAGTAACATTGTTGTACTCCTTAGTCTTGCGAACACCTTCTGCAACCAAGCGAAGAGTATCAGCAGAATCATACTCCGTTTGCGACTCCAAGGTAACCTTGGTAGAAAAACCATGATATATAGCAGTACACGACGTAGTTAACATTGAATAACATAGGATAAATAACCATAACCCTCCCCTAATAAATTTGCTCATGCACATATGTAAAGTTATTTTTAATTACGGTGCAAGATAACACCTTTTAGACTATATTGCAAGATAGTTTTGTAATAAGAATTAAAGTATTAAATTTGTCACCAAGAATTTACACAATATTAATCAAAAACAAGAAACAATATGCCAACAATTTCACAACTCTATGTTCAAGCATGGAAAGTCCTTAAGAGACACTATTGGAAAAGCCTTAGTGTGGTGTTTATCTATATGCTTATTCTATCAAGTGTATCTTTTATCTCTCCATTTGTCACGACTCCCGAGGGCCGGACAATACTGACTATATTGAATTATATAATAGCAATACTTATTATTCCTATGGGGTATGGTGTTAATTTTGTAATGTTTTTAAATATATGCCGAGGTGAAGAGGTAAATTTCTCGTATTTAAGAATTGGATATAAAGAGTTTAAACGCACTTTAGGCACTATTCTGTTACAAATATTATACACAATGCTATGGACTCTATTGCTTATCGTTCCAGGTATTGTAAAGTCAATGGCATACGCTATGACACCATTTATCCTGCACGACAATCCTGAATTATCATATAATGCAGCAATAGAAAAGAGCATGAAAATTATGCAAGGATATAAAATGAAGTTCTTTTTAATTTCAATAGTATATATTGCATTGGCAATCTTTTTAGGAGTTGTAACATTGGGAATAGGAACTATTATGATTACACCTATCTTTGCCGCTGTTCAGGCTAAATTCTACCAGCATCTCCAAACAGAGAGTCTCAAATAATTTAAATATATCATCACTCCTCTATCTGATACGTTGTTGACTTGAAATTAACTAAAGTATTATCCGGAATCTTAGGAACCTGCAACAAGATTACTCCCGAAAGTATATCGTCTAAATATATTGGAGGGTTATAGATGGATAATTCCACCTTGTATGAGTTATTATCATTCACTACATCAAGCTTATAGCTACAAGCACTATTATAAAAGGATGTACCTATGGCAATTAATGAATATTTCTCAAAATCAACATTTAATTTCCACTCAGTCAATGAATATAGCCTATCGTATGAATTTATCACATAAGGATAACCCCATGCCAAGGTCCAATACTTCATCCATGTATCTTCCACAAAATCATCAAATATAGAAACAGGTTCAGGTAAATTATACTCCATTCCTCCATAACCAAGTGTTGTATGATAAAACTCATACTTTATTTCTGGTTCAGAAACGGCATTCGATGATTCATACTCACTCTCCACTGTTACCTTATGATTAAAAGTGGGCTCAGTATCCGTTGTAGAATCATTATTGCTACATGACCAAAACAGGGTCATCGCCACAATCAAACCTAAAATCATTTTAACTCCCCTTTTCATAGCTTTCTTATTTTTAGTTTAACAACTGCTTTATTTTGGCAAATATAAAAAAATATCACTAATCAAATCACTACAACTAATTTTTTAGTTAAAAATTCTGCAAAATATTTTGAAACTAAATTTTTAGTTGTAACTTTGCAGTCGTAGAACTAAATTTTTAGTTACAGCACTAATACGTTACACAAATAAGAAGAAAAATATGGCACTGCAAAACAACAAAGAACTTACAAAAGCAGAACTGCAACTAATGAACCTGCTTTGGGATAAACAGGAAGCATTTGTCAACGACCTGTTAGAGGAGCTACCGAACCCCAAACCGGCCTATAACACAGTATCGACATTTATCCGCATACTTGTGCAAAAGGGATTTGTAGGCTACAAACAATTAGGCAAAAGTCATAAATACTACCCTCTTGTAAAGAGAGAGGAGTACCTTTCAGGATTTATGAACAACATAAAACAGACACTCTTCAAAGGCTCATTCAGCTCATTAGTATCATTTTTCGCAGAAAACGAAAATCTTAGCCAAAACGAAATTGATGAATTGATTGAAATAATAAACAGCCACAAAAAATAACCACAATGGAAACTATCTCTATATACATACTACCTATTGCAAAATTGGTTATTACATCAGCTTTGCTTATGGTGCTATACCACCTAATCTATAAAGAGCGCGGTGGTTACAACACCAATCGAATGATACTATTGTCAATCCCAATAGTGGCCATACTGCTATCAATATTCAGAATTGAGATATTCACTCCCGAACCTCTCTATATTACACTCCCCGAGATTCCAAACGCCTCTATTCCGATTGATAATGAGGCCTCGTTCAACACAAATATAAATATGGAGGAGCGAAGTGAAGGGATATCTTTGCATATATGGCTGATTATTCTCTATTTGACAGGAGTTGTTATTCAAACCCTACGAATAGTAATTTCGCACCATAGAGTAATGAAATTAAAAATAGGCGAGACCCGGAATATCAATAGGATAACCATTATTAGTAACGAGAAGATTAGATCGCCATTCTCCTATTGTAATACCATTTTTATCCCCATGGAGTTATATGGTGAGAAATTGGACATTGTTCTTAAACATGAATATGAACACATCAGAAACAAACACTATATCGACCTTTGGATTATCGAAATTTTATGCACAACCATGTGGTTCAATCCCATATTGATGCTTATTCGGAAAGAGCTAAAGAAGGTACATGAGTTTCAAGCCGATAAAGGTGTTTTACTTCGCGAAGAGGATATAGCTCTATACCAAAACTATCTTCTGGATGTATTTACACAAAACAGACTGAAATTGGTTAACGAATTCAATAGTTCAACAATAAAACAACGATTTATGGAGATGAAAAACAGTAAACGTGGCAGCATTAAGTTTGCAGGAAAAGCACTTAGTAGCGTAGCTTTGGCAACCATCTTTGCAATGAATACATTTGCAATCGGCGAGCAACAGACAATTATCACAATTGATGATAAAAACTCTCAATTGGAAATCAGAAAGCAGGATACAACAAACACCGAAAAAAACGACATTTGTGTAATTGGAGTATCGACCAAGAAATTAGAGGAACCATACCAAATGCCGAACGCTATTCAAGCTGAGTCAAATGTGATTGTTAAAGATAGTAGAGTTACAAAAGCACCCCTATATGTAGTAGATGGGGTAATTTATGAATCGCACAAGATTAAAGATCTTGATCCCCAAAAGATTGAGAGTATTGATGTCCTACCTGAGGGAGCCCCCTCGGTGTATGGCGAGAAGGGAGCTAACGGAGTTATTGTTGTTACCACAAAAAAAGAGGAGCCCAAACAAGATGCACCAACAACACTTCTTGCAAAAATCATGACTCTCGACAATACACTCAATATTGATTCAACAATATTCATCATTGGAGAACCAACAGCTAACAAGGTAACCAAACATGACCTTAAATGGATTCAGGAGACAACTAACAAGCCCTCTCTATTTTTGATTAATAACAGAGTATATAGCGTTAATCTACTTACAGGAATGTTCAACCATATTGACGAATCCCAAATTACCGGCATTACAATATTAAAGGACGATTCTGCAGTAAAAGCATTTGGCGTTATCCCCGGAACCCACGTTGTAATGATTGATTACAATGGAAAAATTGATGACAATAAGGTCTTCGAATCATTCGACTCTCAGAACTATTTTGGCGCAAGAATTCTAAACAAATGGGGGCAAAAGAAGTGTTAAACAGATTCATAAAAAAGCAAACCCAAAACATATCTAAATTATGAATAGATACATTTTATACATATCAATCGCAATGCTGACTGCATGTACCTCATCAAAAAACAATGAGATACGCAATTTAAGCGAAGACTTCCCTACAACCATTGAACTGAAAAGCGAGGTTTTAAATATTCCCTCGGACTCTCTCGATGACTGTGAAGATATGGAGATTATTGGAGAGTGGTGCGTTGTAAAAGGCAGTACAGGAGACAAAGTTACAACAGCCGTAAATTTAAAAGATGGCAGATGTGTAAAGTTAATCTCAAAAGGGCGAGGCCCCAATGAATTGGGATCAAATACCTCTGTAACCATTTGTGATAATTCAATGTACATAGCCAACAACTTTTCTTATAACGAACAGGAACTGAAGTGTATCTGTATATCCGAGTCAGAAGGAGAAATAACCAGTTGTCCAAGAAATATCAAGGTGGCAGACTATCTTACTTATGGTCCGAAGATAGTATTGCCAAACGGTTACTCACTCTTCAATATACAAAACAACGTAAAATATACCGACTCACCCTATCGTTTAACCGTATATAACTCCTTGGGCGATTCCATTTGCCAGATTGGCGACATGATGCCTTTGCAATATGCAAGTGAAAGTATTAAAGACATCAGAGGAGCCAATTGGAGTGGAGGCTACGCAAAACTACATGGTTCCAACCGCTTTGCCTTCGCATCTCAAGTAGGAGTATATCTTGAATTTTATGATTTCAAAGGTGATAACAAATATGAAATGTTGCGACACATATACTCAAAAGTTCATTACGATAGCAGAACTCTTGAGAGTGGATTTATTGTCAAAGGCCCTACCGACGACTGCATTTACGGTTTTATTGACTTGGCCGCGTCGGACAAAAACTATTTCGCGCTATATTGCGGTAAAACAAAGGCGCAATTAAATACCGAAGGTTTTAATTTGGATGGCAATGAAATCTATAGCTACTCAGCCAACGGCAAACCATTAAAACACTACAAACTGGACAGAAAGGTCAGCAATATTGCCGTATCACATAACGGAGAGTATCTGTATGCCTGGTCACCAAATCCCGAAACCCTTGAACCCGAAATTCTCCGCTACAAACTACCATAAATATTAAGGCTCGCACAAATCTCATTATGATTCAATGCGAGCCTTAAACTTTACTATAAATAGTAATCTACTCCTCCACAACACTCATGTATTGTGATTGTGAGTGGTAGTCATCTTTTTCAATCTCAACATCGGGTTCCTCTATTGACTCCTGACCGTCAAGCATAAACTGAACATACTTAATTGTTTTGCCACGATTCAACCACTGCTGCTCATAGAATGTCCTGATACTTAAAATTTTATCATCGGCACCACCTTGCAGATACAAATCATTGTTATCTACATTGCAGGTCATTTCGTTTTTCTTTATAAGTTCAACGGTATATTGATATAAGAAACCGCTATCGGTTTTTAAATGAACCAAACACATTTGATTAGGAAACCATGTACCGTCTATAAGTAAATTTACCGATTCTCTGCGTTGAATTTCCCAACGAGGATAGTTTTCTAGATATTCCTCAAACCAACGATGAAGTTGACGGGTACTGTAGCCACTTAGTTTAGAAATTTCTGATATTGTTTGTTTATGAATTATCCACCATTTAAACCAAACAAAACGATTTCGCATACTTACATCTTTACGACGAGGTGTAAAAAGTGTATTACAATTTTGACATTTATATCTTTGATGACCTGAGCGTATCCCCCATTTAATCGTGTCTAAAAATCCACAATTCGGGCAGCGTGTTTTACTTGTTTTAGCCATAAAAAAATAACTTTGATGAAACTGATTTCATCAAAGTTATCGAATTTGTCTATAATTGAGAAATTTACAGCGGTTTTACCAACCATTTTTGTCAATTATACCCTTTTTAGGTTTATTCGTATAGCTCCCTATATTCCATCCATGTAAACTTTACAACTGTTTCAGAATCTGCTTTAGGAATCTGCAACAAAATAACCCCCATATGTACTAGAAGATGGTGTAGATCAGGCATATATTCTGATAACTCTACAATATATTCTCCATTAGTTTGAGTAACATTCAACTTACAATAAAGAGAGCCCTGAAAACCTACTGCAATTGCAATTAATGAATACTCATCATAATCTATATCCAAATTCCACATAGTTAATTTGGATAACTCCTTCTTAGAATTTATAATGTATGGATATCCATATGCCATTCTCCAATCCCCTACTCTTGAAACGATATTATTGAACGGAATAACATTTTCAGGCAAACTTAACTCCAACTTTTTATAAATATCTTCATCTAGGAATGACATATTATGGTCTTCAATATAATAGTCTAAATCCTTATTAAGACTCGAGTACTCCTCTTTGTATTTCAATACAAAACCATCTTCTGTTGCAGATGGCTCCACAACAAAAGTCGAATCCGGAGTTTTAGAGGGTTCACCTACTTCGGTTGAATCAGAAGTTACTGGGGGGACATTAGTTGCTGGAGGTTGATTATCCGGTGTCGGATCATCATTGTTGCATGCAATAAAAGGAATCATTACCACAAACAATCCCAGGGTAATTAAAACTCTTCGTTTCATAGCAATCAATTTTTAGTGATAAATAATTATTTCCGTTTGCAAGATAAAAAAAATTATGCAATAAAACAACACAACACATTTTACCCCCCCCAAAGATTTTAACAAATTTTAACAACATACACGCCTTCATAAAAAACGCTTGGGAGTAGAAATGAAGTACTCCCAAGCTTTTTATAAGAATATAAGCAAGCTTAATCTTCAACTACAGTCATATATTGCGACTGAGAGTGGTAGTCATCTTTTTCAATCTCAACATCGGGCTCTTCTATTGACTCCTGACCGTCAAGCATAAACTGAACATACTTAATTGTTTTGCCACGATTCAACCACTGCTGCTCATAGAATGTCCTGATACTTAAAATTTTATCATCGGCACCACCCTGCAGATACAAATCATTGTTATCAACATTGCAGGTCATTCCATTCTTCTTTATAAGCTCAATAGTATATTGATACAAGAAGCCACTATCGGTTTTCAAATGCACCAAACCATTTGGCTTTAAATACTTTCGGTATTGCGCCAACAACTTACTTCCGGTTAAACGCTTGCGTGCCTTATTCATCTGTGGATCCGGGAATGTAATCCACATCTCGTCAACTTCACCCTCAGCAAAAATTGCATCAATCTGCTCAACAAATGCACGCAAAAATGCCACATTCGGAATCTTCTCCTCGATTGCCGTTTTAGCCCCTCTCCAAATTCTTGCTCCCTTAATATCAATACCTATAAAATTTTTGTCGGGGAAAAGCCTTGCCAATCCAACGGTATATTCCCCCTTTCCACAACCTATCTCAAGAACAATTGGGTTATTGTTACCAAACACCCTCTCTGCCCATTTACCTTTCAAACAATACTCTCCACCCGAAATCTCCTCAAACTTCGGCTGATACACATTATCAAAAGTCTCTAACTCCGCAAATCTTATTAACTTCCTCTTTGCCATAACTCCTAACTCCTAACTGTTCACTCCTAACTAATCTTCTCAAATCTTATCACTTCACTTGCTCCTTACCTGTTAAGCTATCTAAAGCTTTGAATTCAACTCGTGGATTTGCTTTAATTTGTGGTCTACCAACCCCCTAAATCCCCCTTCACTTGGTTCACTACGTTCACCTGCGTTAATAAGGGGGACTTATTCCTCATTCCTAATTCCTCATTCCTAATTAACTCCTAACTCCTAACTGTTCACTCCTAACTATTCCTCATTCCTAATTAACTCCTTTTCACCTGTCACATTTTCCCTTTCACCTCTCAAAAACTCCACCCCCGCAGCTCTCATCCCCGGAATTGTACCCTCGCCCAAATGCTCAATACGAACTCGCACAACTCCACTATGAAAAAATTTTCCATGCTCGGTTATCGGTGCCGTAATTGTCTTTATATTGTTGCCACTGCCAAGCCAAAAACCCAATGAGTCCATCATAGGAATATTCAAGGTATCTACCAACCAATCACTACTATCACTACGCATAGAAACAACACACCACATCTCGCGATAGGGAAGCTCTAAATTGTGACGTAATGCAATATCCAAATTATAATCGGCAGTTTCAGGCAGAGTTACCTCAAATTCACAACACTCCTCTCTTGGCCACTCCTCATTTGAAAAATTGTAGTAACAAATTACCCTGCCATCGGAACTACACGCCCCTGCAACAACAGCCAGTACTAACAACAACCACTTCATATCTCTGCAACTCTCTGAACCTGATCCATAACTCTCAACAAATTACCGCCCCAAATCTTGGCCACCTCATCCTCGGTATAACCCTCTTTGAAGAGCTCTATGGTAATTGCTATCAAATCACTGCTATTTTGCAAACCAATTATTCCATCGCCACCATCAAAATCCGTACCTATACCCACATGATCTATTCCTGCAATATTCACTACATGGTTTATATGGGCAATATAGTCTTGAATTGTTGCACCAGGCTCATCCTTTACGAACTCATTGTAAATTGTGACCTGTACCACTCCATCGCGATTCGCAATTGCTCTTATCAAGTCATCGGGAAGATTTCTTCTATGGCTACACAAAGCTCGAGCCGATGAGTGGCTGGCAATAATCGGAGCCTCGCTCACCGCCAAAACATCGCGAACGGTTTGATCGGCTGCGTGCGATATATCGACCATCACTCCCAACCTGTTCATTTCACGCACACATCTCTCTCCAAAATCGCTCAACCCGCAGTGTTCAGAATTACCTTTACACGAGTCACATATATCATTATCTCCATTGTGACACAGAGTAATATATACAACTCCCATATCTTTAAATCGCCCTATATTAGCTAAATCGTTACCAATGGCATAACCGTTTTCAATACCCAAAAAGATTGCCTTCTTTCCCTCGCGTTTCAATCGGTATATATCATTTGCACAACGAGCCTGTCCTACAACAGAGCTATTCATTGCTATTTGTCGCTGAATCTCTGAAAGTACCTCTATTGTCTTTTGTGGCATTTTTTCGAGCGAGGTCTCATCGCGCTCCCTTTGAGGCATATATGCGGCCATTATCACTCCGTCCAAACCTCCCTCTGCCATCTTTTGCAAATCCACATCGGTATTCGGCAACTTCAAACCAATATTAATTCCCGGCTCGAATTTCATTGGGGTATCGCAGTGTGAATCTATGGAAACATTGTGTCTGTGGAACTCCTTTGCTCTACGATATAGTTTCGCCTGTCTGTTAAGATACTCAAACAGAGGCAACATTGAATCGCACGAATCAATCAACCCCTCCGGATGCCACTGAACCGAATAAATCTCGCGAATAGGCATCGCCTCCATACCCTCATTTATTCCATCGGACGACAGAGCAGTCTCTACAAAGCCATCTGCAACCTGCTTTACCGCTTGATGGTGGAACGAATTTACTCGAAGGAACTCTTTACCGAACATCTTCTTCAAAACCGAGCCCTCGCTCAAATCCACAGTGTGGCTCACAAACTCTTTACCCGACTTTTGCGAATGCTGTATAACATTCTGTTCCAACGACTTTATATCCTGATAATTAACTCCGCCGAAGTATAGGTTTATCACCTGGTGACCTCGACAAATGCCCATTATCGGCATACATCGGTCAGCACAGAGCTTTAGCAGAGTAAAATCAAACTGGTCACGTTTCGGGTCAGTATCTCCAAGTGCCGGATGTGGCTCCTCGCCTACAAACATAGGCAAAACATCGCCCCCTCCGGTAAATAACACTCCATCAATCCTATCAACAATAGTTGCCAATGCCGCAGGATCGGTAATAACAGGAATCATTACAGGTACAGCCCCGGCCTGCAATAAAGAGTCTATGTATAAATCCCTTACCATGCTGTTACCATCGGCATGGTTACATGATACACCTATCAGCGGAGCCTTTTGCGTCTTGAAATTGTCCACACAATCATCAACATACTCTCGCAACTTATGCAAATTGGGAATTAATATATCGTTTACCATATTTTTAATCTCTTAACGGAGCGAAGTTAGTTAATTTATTTATTAAATTTGCGGTTTGAAAATAAAATTAGGATAGTAAGATATAAAGAATACATAAGATGAGTGATTTTAAACGCTACTTGATTACATCGGCACTGCCATACGCAAATGGCCCTGTGCATATCGGACACTTGGCAGGAGTTTATGTTCCGGCAGATATATATGTTCGCTATTTGCGTCATAAGGGAAAAGATGTTGTATTTATCGGAGGTTCTGACGAGCATGGAGTGCCCATTACCATTAAGGCACAAAAGGAGGGGGTAACTCCACAGGATATTGTTGATCGTTATCACAATATTATTAAAGAGTCATTCAAAGAGTTTGGAATTTCATTCGATATCTACTCAAGAACAAGTAGCCAAACACACAAAGAGACCTCATCGGCATTCTTTAAAAAATTGTATGACGAGGGCAAATTTATCGAGAAGACCTCTATGCAGTTCTACGACAGCAAGGCAGGACAATTCCTTGCAGACCGCTACATTGTTGGTAAATGTCCACGTTGCGGAAACGAGCGTGCATACGGAGATCAGTGCGAGGCATGCGGTTCAAGTTTGAATGCAACCGACCTTATCGACCCCGTTTCAGCAATCACAGGCAACAAACCCGAGCTGAAAGAGACAAAGCACTGGTATTTGCCTCTTGACCAATATGAGGGATGGCTAAGAGAGTGGATTTTGGAGGGACACAAAGAGTGGCGTCCAAATGTTTACGGACAGTGTAAATCATGGTTGGATACAGGTCTTCAGCCAAGAGCGGTAACCCGTGACTTGAATTGGGGAGTTCCTGTTCCGGTCGAGGGCGCAGAGGGCAAAGTGCTTTACGTATGGTTCGATGCACCTATCGGATATATCTCTGCTACAAAGGATTTGACTCCGGATTGGGAGAAGTATTGGAAAGATCCTGAGACCCGCATGATTCACTTCATTGGAAAGGATAACATTGTATTCCACTGCATTGTATTCCCATCAATGTTGAAGGCCGAGGGCACATTTATTCTTCCTGACAACGTTCCATCGAACGAGTTCCTGAATCTTGAGGGCGATAAAATCTCAACATCAAGAAACTGGGCAGTATGGTTGCATGAGTACCTACGCGAGTTCGAGGGCAAACAAGATGTTCTTCGATACGTTCTTACTGCAAATGCCCCCGAGACAAAGGATAATGACTTTACCTGGAAAGATTTCCAGACACGCAACAACAGCGAGCTGGTTGCAATCTACGGAAACTTTGTAAACCGTGCAATTGTCTTGACACACAAATATTTCGGAGGCATTGTTCCAGAGTGTGGCGAGTTGACCGACTACGACAAAGAGACCCTTAACACCATTCCCGAGATTATTGCTCAGGTTGAAAAGAACATGGAGGGATTCCACTTCCGTGAGGCTCTTAAGGAGTGTATGAACCTTGCCCGTTTGGGTAACAAATATTTGGCCGATACCGAGCCATGGAAGGTTGCAAAAACCGACTTGGAGCGAGTTAAGACCATTCTTAATATATCACTGCAGATTGCAGCCAATATGACTGTACTTTCTGACCCATTCATGCCATTCAGCGCCGAAAAACTACGCGGTTTCTTGAACATTGCCCCGGCTAAGTGGGACGAGATGGGAGCATCGATGATTAAGGCTGGACATCAGTTGGGCGAGGGAGGTCTTCTATTCGAGAAGATCGAGGATGCAACCATTCAGGCACAGATTGATAAGTTGCAGGCAACCAAAAAGGCAAACGAGATTGCAAACGCAACTGTTGCTCCTGCAAAACCAAACATCAGCTACGACGACTTTGCAAAGCTTGACATTCGTGTAGGAAAAATTATCGAGGCTGAAAAGGTTGCAAAGACCAAGAAATTGATAAAGTTGACAATCGATACAGGTATTGACACAAGAACCGTTGTTTCAGGAATTGCCGAGCACTTTACCCCTGAGCAGGTAATTGGTCGCCAAGTTACCATTTTAGTTAACCTTGAGCCAAAAGCATTAAAGGGAATTGAGTCGCAGGGAATGATACTTATGGCCGAGAATGCCGATGGTGCACTGCAATTTGTATCACCACAGAGCGAGGTTAAGCCGGGATCTGTTGTCTGCTAAATAATAACAAACTAACTACTACATACATGCCTATTATTTCACAACGAGGATTGGAGATGCCAGCCTCACCGATTCGTAAACTTGTACCGCTTGCCAACAAAGCAAAGGCAAACGGCATTAAGGTGTACCATTTAAATATTGGACAGCCGGACCTTAAAACCCCACAAGTTGCAATCGATGCGGCCCGCAATCTTGACTTGGACATTCTTGAATACTCACCCAGTGAGGGAATCAAGAGTTTCCGCGAAAAACTCGTAAAGTACTACGACAAGTTTCGTATCAATGTAACTGCCGATGATATAATCATCACAACCGGAGGTTCCGAGGCTGTGCTATTCTCATTTATGGCATGCCTTGATCCGGGCGATGAGATTATCGTTCCCGAGCCTGCATACGCCAACTACATGGCATTTGCAGTATCGTGCGGTGCTGTAATCAAAACTATTACATCGACAATCGATACAGGCTTTGCTCTTCCACCGGTTGAGGAGTTTGAAAAACTTATCACCCCAAAGACCAAGGCCATATTAATATGTAATCCGAACAACCCTACCGGATACCTATACACCCAGAAGGAGATGAATCAGATTCGTGACATTGTCAAGAAGTATGATCTTTTCCTATTCTCGGACGAGGTTTACCGTGAATTCTGCTACACAGGAGCTCCATACATCTCTGCCTTCCACTTAGAGGGCATTGAGAATAATGTTGTGCTTGTAGATTCAGTCTCAAAGAGATACAGCGAGTGCGGTATTCGTATCGGAGCACTGATTACCAAGAATAAAGAGGTACGCGCAAATGTAATGAAATGGTGCCAGGCGCGTCTAAGCCCACCACTTATGGGACAGATAATGGCCGAGGCCTCGCTCGATGCACCGGAATCATACATGCTTGAGTGTTATAACGAGTATGTTGAGCGCAGAAAGTTCCTTATTGATGGCCTTAATAAAATACCCGGATGCTACTCGCCAATTCCAATGGGAGCATTCTACACAGTGGCAAAATTGCCTGTCGATGACTCAGACAAATTCTGCCAATGGTGTCTTGAGGAGTTCAGCTATGAGGGACAAACCGTATTTATGGCTCCTGCATCGGGATTCTACACAACTCCCGGAGTGGGACGTGACGAGGTTCGTATTGCATACGTACTTGAAAAAGATGAGCTTGCAAAGGCTCTGAAGGTATTGGGAAAGGCATTGGAGGCCTATCCGGGAAGAAAATTATAAAAGTTTTCAAATAAACTTTTTTTTCATTGAAATATGAGTTATATTTGAATGAAATTTCAAAAGAGGTTTTTGATTGCACAAAACAATAACATAAAATAAAATTTAGAGATGAAAGTATCAGTAATTGGAGCAGGTAATGTAGGAGCAACAGTTGCTATCTGCGTAGCTCAGAAAGAGATTGTGAACGAGGTTGTTATCCTTGACATCAAAGAGGGTATCTCTGAGGGTAAGGGTCTTGATATGTGGGAGTCGGCTCCTATCACAGGTTTCAACACTCGCGTAAAGGGAGTAACTAATGACTATGCTGCTACAGCTGATTCAGATGTAGTGGTTATCACCTCTGGTCTTCCACGTAAACCGGGAATGAGCCGCGATGACCTTATCGGAATTAACGCAGGCATCGTTAAGTCAGTTACTGAGAATGTAATTAAATACTCTCCAAACGCTAAGATTGTTATCGTATCTAACCCTGTTGACGTTATGACATATTGCGCATACTTGACAGCAAAGGTTGATTCAAGCAAGGTTATCGGTATGGCAGGAGTTCTTGACGTGGCTCGTTACAAAGCATTCTTGGCTGAGGAGTTGAACGTTTCTCCAAAGGATATTCAGGCATTGTTGTTGGGTGGACACGGAGATACAATGGTTCCACTTCCACGCTACACCTCTATCGCAGGTATTCCTGTAACTCAATTGGTTAGCAAAGAGCGTTTGGACGCTATCGTAGAGCGCACAAAAGTTGGTGGTGGCGAGATTGTTAAATTGGAGGGAACCTCTGCATGGTACGCTCCGGGAGCTGCTGCAGCTGAGATGGTTGAGGCTATCATTACCGACGCTAAGAGAATCATGCCTGTATGTGCATTGGTAAACGGTGAGTACGGATTGAAGGGAATGTATGTAGGAGTTCCTGCAATCTTGGGTAAGGATGGTATCGATAAGATCATCGAGATTGAGATGAACGAGGAGGAGCAGAAGATGCTTGAGGCTTCAGCTGCTGCCGTTAAGACCGTAATGGATGTTCTTGACGGAATGAATTTGTTCGCATAATCTTAAAAAACATTCACTATATGAGGGTGACTAAAAAGTGATTTAGTCACCTTCTTTCGTATTTATATGGATATGACGACAGTGGCGGTAGGGTAAG
>SUWY01000002.1 GCA_015061245.1 Bacteroidales bacterium | reverse complement strand
ATCTCCTTTTCAAGGGCTTCTTTGACTATCTCTTGTTTCAAATATGCAGCTCCTCCTTGTACACGAACCTCTCCCAAAGTTTGAATACGCTCTCCGTTGTCGGCAAAAACATAATCCTTTCCGTAACGCTCATAGAAGGCATTGTCAGCCAAACAGACAGACAAAGGCTCTATGTTTCGTGAATCTCTAAACTCCTGATTATCCAGTTCCAACTCCAGATTATCCTTACCATCCTTACGCAAGGCCTGGACTATAAAACGAGTTCCTATGTCAAACCATATATCATTCTCAACGAAGTGACCCGTGGAGTCGGTTTGAAGTTTTCTGGCTATTCCATTTGTACCAATAAGGATTATATCGCTGTTTAACGATTTCTTACCCCAATAGTTCTTCACATGGCCACTCAGGAACTGACCGCGTTCCAGATAGAAGAGTTTCGGTACAACCGGTGCGCCTTGAAGGACATCATTAATATTGAATCTGCGCCAACCCTGAGTCAACATTAAAACATCCATATCATGTTGTTTTAATGAGTAATCGCCACTGAAATAGTATCCGGGACTCTCTACATAACCCTCCAAATCCGATGTTAAGAGCAGATTACCCTCAATGCCTCCAAGAGCCTCATTATAATCCATTTGACCGTCATGAGTTACACTGAGTGAAAAGTTGCCTCCAAAATCACTTAAACCAAGTGACATCTTGGCACTACTGCGAGGAGGCACATTATCCTTTAAACTCTCTACTGTTATTGCAGGTCGTTTTGTTGCTCTATGAAACCACAAACGGTCACTATAGGTTACACCCCTGTCATCGATAAGTGCAAAGTGAATGATTCCCTCGGGAGCTGTGTTTAGGTTCATCACCCTGCCACTCATCTGTTCGGCAGGGAAAAGAGCCAGGGTTATGCCGCGAGAGTGTATCAACACATATTTATCCGAAAGAGACGCTCCATTTGCGGTAAGAACTTTATAACTGACACTCTCCATATCACTTTGAAGTTGTAAAGCATATTTGCTCTGCTCGTCAGTATATAACGGGAAACTTTTTATAGTTCCCAAACTGTCTATACACTCCACTCTATACTCTGTTCCCGTAGTTGTAGTCAGTGTGAAACTACCCATGCCCAAATGGTTGCTCTTGAAGGTGATAAGTGCAGCTCCGTGATTATCATACACCCTTCCCGTTATGGGAATGGCAAGGCCGTCACGGCCCACGCTCTTAAAGGCTACTTGTTGAGTTACCCCCTCCAATAGAGAACCTCCCTCGGGAAAGAGTTGAACATAAAAATCTCGTTTAGCTCCGGGAATAGGAAGATACTCTTGGAATGCCCACGCCCCATTGTTATCAAAACTGATCCAGATATGGTCGGATTTGGGGTCGTTGACATCTATGCGACAAAGACCGTTGTAACCGGTATTACCCAATCCCAACAATGTGTCGGGAGTCTCTCCCGGGATTTTGTATTGAAATACTACATTATCGTAGCGTTCGTTCTGTGCATTAAGAAAGGTAAGTTTTAGGGTACGTTTGCCTCCACCACGTGGTTCCACATCTATTTTGCATTGAATACGGTTGTCATAGGGCGAAACTACGCGTATGCGTTTACGATAAATGTAATCCTCTTTATCATTTTGCATGTTGTAGGTGTAGGCTCGGATAAAGTATTCGCCTTGTCGAAGATTATCGGACATGGGAAGATAACCGATAAAGCCGTTATTCACCGTATCTTTGCTTACCTTTTCTCGGATATATACCAAATCCTTTCTATCAACCAACTCAACGTATATGTATCGGCTGAAATCTACCAACTGATTGGTTACTGCCGAAACCAAATACCCTTTGAAGAAGAGGGTGTCACCGGGCAAGCAACTCTCCTTATCAATATGAAGATAAAGTTTTTCACTGCGGCTGTCTGTAACATAACCACTTAACATTTGTGGCACTTGTTGAACAAAAGTGTCTGCACTCTGTGCAAATATCCCTGTCGCAAGAAATGCCTGCAATAAGCAGAAAATCGTGAAAAACCTTAATTTCATAAATATTACAACTATTGTTGATGGCAAAGATATGAAGAGTGGTATTAAGAATCAAAAATATTTATCCCCATTTATCCCCTCAAGAAGAGAAGCTCTTGATATTGCCTGATTTTTACTATAATTTTGTTATGAACTTACAAGGAGTTTCATATGAAGAGAATATGGATTTTGTTTTTAACCGTTGTACTGCTATTTATAGGTGTAGTCACTCTATTCATTGTGAATGCAAGAATGGGGCAAGAACGTTCATATCTAGTAAAGCTAAATACTTATTTACAAGGCGATGATATATACAATGTCGTTAATAAAAAAATAGACTATCCTAATGGATTTTTCGTGTCAACAAGAAGAGTTGAAAACGATGAGTATGAGTATAGTTATCCCGGAATATATGGAGATACAATCTTCTTAAAACTTAATGATGGGAATTCAGTATACGAACAAACATTGTATGCTAATCAATGCCATTATGATTATGCATACAAAAACAATGCAATTGATATTGATAAATGGCTTGAGATATACATTGAGGCACTGCGTGGAGAGGGGATAGCGTATATGCCAACTGCAATTCAGATAGTCGATTCTATAGGAAATGTTTTATTATCATCAAACAATTTTGACTATATACCCAATAAAAATAAGTTAATAAAAACAGATGGTGTGCGTTATGGCTATGAGTATAATCATATGGTAGTTCTGTTCTTTCCTAAGTTACCATTTTACCATGGTATAGAGGGACCATTATTTATATCTGCTATTATTTTTATTTGTTTCGTTGTGATTGTTTGTATGTTGTATCTTAATACTAAGACACAAATTCAAAATATTCAATTCAGTAATCAAAAAATTTCTCACATACGACATGAATTAAGTAAACCTTTGGCAATAATTGACCAAGGTTTAAAAAGTGTTGAAGGTAACTCTTATGTTTTGTCCGAGATAAAAGCATATATACACAGAATGCATGCACTATCGATAATGCTATTAGGCGATTTTGAGCATAAAAAAATTGTTATAACCGATCTTGATTCGACCATGTTTGAAATTTTGAATGATATTAAATTAGTATATGAGACTATAAACCCCAATTTAAGTATCATAATACACATAGATAGTGGAATGGAGGAAATTATGGTTGATTCAATTTATTTTCCAATCATTCTTAATAACCTTATTGAGTGCATATATGAAAATAGTAGCGCTGAAAGAGCTAAAATTATCTTGCGTGTTAAAACAAATGGGAATGACATTGTAATATATGTAAAACGTAATGGGATAAAAATCAATAAACTTATTGATGTTAAGCAAAAAATAGACATAGCACAAAGAATTGCTCATGCATATCGCGGAAACGTACAGCTTAAGAATAGCATTGAAGAGGGCAGTTATTTTACCGTGCGAATTAAGAATTATAAGTAGGTATGGATAAAGAGATTAAAATTCTATTTGCAGACGACGATATGTTAGTCTGTACTGTAGTAGAACAAGCTATATTTGAAGCAGGTTGGAAACCAGTGATTGTACACTCTGGTAGAGATGCATATGAACAGTATCTTAGGAATAGGCCGGCAGTAGTGGTTTTAGATATTGCAATGCCGGGGATGTCCGGATTTGAGGTTGCTCAATTAATCAGGCAAGATGACCATTTAACTCCAATAATATTTTATAGTGGATTAACTGATGAAGATTATTTATTAAAATCAATAGAGTTAGGAGAGAAATTTTATATCACTAAAAATTATAGTGAAAGGTTATTAATCTCTAAAATAAAAAGCCTAATATATGAACCTAATGGGAAATTTATAATAACAGACAAAGTTGTGTATGACGTTTTTAATTCAGATTTAAATGTAGGTAACTCTACATATCACTTAACAGGAATCCAAGCTCAATTAATGAGAGTTTTATGTGAGAATCGCAATAGGGTAGTTTCAAATACACACTTGTACGATATGTGTTGGAGTAAGAGTCTGTATTGTTTGACCTATAAAAAGCAACTAAATAAGCATATTAATAAGTTAAGAAAATTACTTGAAGACGATAATAGAGTGATAATAAGTTGTATACATGGCATAGGGTATTCATTAAAAGTAAATGATATAGGCGACCTATGAAAAGGATATTAATTATATGGACAGCAATGTTGCTTCTCTTTGCTTTTCTTCTGTATCTCTTTATTAAGAGTGAGCATACAAGAGAGCTTGAATTGAAAATGACATTGATAAATGATTGTATATCATTGAGAAAAGCTTCCCGATTTGTATGGTATAGCAATAATAATATAGGATCATATGGTCCTCGAGGTGAAAGAAATGAAGATAATTCAGAGTGGCATTTTATTAATGTAAAAGGAGAAGAACAAAAATTGACATACAATACAGATTATGACTATTATATACTTTATCAAAAGGTAGCTTATGATGATCATTACCACAACAATAGTATTGATATTCTTGAATGGGAGAAGGCTTTTGTGAATTTCTTGAGTAGCAATGGAATATATCAAAAGCCTATTGCCATTCAAATATCAGATACTTTGGGAAATGTGCTGTACAATAGTAACCCTTCATTCTCGCCACTTAAAAATGTGAATAGATATATAAGTACAGACCCATTGGTATTGGGTGTAGTATATCCGCATAAGCTAATAGCATATTTTGAGAAGGAACCATTTTACAAAGGCCTTGAGTATGCATTATTTCTTTCTATTGTTTTTATGATAATATCTGTTTGGGTGGTTTTTGAAATTATAAAAATGATGAATCGAGATCTTCTATTGGCTCAATATAAACAGAGAAATGTCAGTTATATCAATAGGGAATATAGCGCTTATTTTCCCTTTATAATGGATAAATTAAATTCAATAAGAGAAGTGGAAGATAAAAAGGGTCAATATATTATTAGATTAATAAAAGCTCAATTGAGTAAAATGCAAGAGGTATTAAAAAGTATGGCAAATGATTTTTCCAGTAAAAAGATTGTTTTGAGCGATTTTTCAATACCTATCTCTAATATTTTGAATAATGTTGTTGATTGTTATACTACGATATATTCCAACGTCAATTGTAAGATTCATATAGAAAAAGGGTGTGAAAACATATTATTCGAGGATTTTTATTTTCAGGCAATGATAAACAATCTGGTTGATAATGCAATTAAATATAATGATTCAATATTGATAAATTTAAATATCTCGTTTTCTGCCAGGGAGAAAGAGTTAGAGCTTATCATAGAGGATAACGGTATAGGTATGGATGATAGAGAGATTAAGTATATATTTGTTCCATACTACCGGGTTAAAAACAAATTGACAAAATATAGGTCAGGTATGGGGTTGGGTCTGGCATTTGTAAAAAAAGTGGTTGATGCCTATAGGGGAGATATAACAGTAAAGAGTGAGTTGGGCAAAGGGACAAGTTTTATAATAAGAATTCCAAAGCAACAAGCGAGACCGTAAAATAAAGAGGCACACGAGCATGTGCCTCTTTTATTGCAGTTTTAATTCTTTTCGATGCTTTGTGTAATCTCTTCATCACTCAGTTCGTAATTGACCAGATTACCTGCAAGGTATTGATCATACGAAGCCATATCAATCAGACCGTGGCCGGAAAGGTTGAATAAGATAACCTTCTCCTCTCCGCTCTCTTTGCACTTAAGTGCTTCGTTGATTGTTGCCGCAATTGCGTGACATGACTCCGGAGCAGGGATAATTCCCTCGGATTGTGCAAACAAGCAACCGGCCTTAAAGGTATCGAGTTGTTTAATATCGACAGCCTCCATTAAGTTATCCTTTAAGAGTTGTGAGACAATAACTCCGGCTCCATGGTAACGCAATCCACCTGCGTGAATGTTGGCAGGGGCAAATTTATGTCCTAACGAGAACATTGGAAGAAGAGGTGTGTAACCGGCCTCGTCTCCAAAATCGTACATGAATTTTCCCTTTGTCAACTTTGGACAAGATGCGGGCTCGGCTGCAATGAAACGAGTCTTCTTGCCCTCTAAAATGTTATGACGCATAAATGGGAATGCAATACCTCCAAAATTGGAACCTCCTCCAAAGCAACCAATGACGATGTCAGGATACTCTCCGGCCATAGCCATCTGTTTCTCTGCTTCCAATCCGATAACTGTTTGGTGTAGAGTTACATGGCTTAGAACTGAACCCAAGGTGTACTTACAATTTGGGGTGGTTCGTGCCAACTCGATAGCCTCGGAGATAGCTGTTCCCAATGAACCCTGATGATTTGGAGTTTTTGTAAGAATATCTTTTCCCGCTCTTGTTGACATAGATGGCGATGGAGTTACCTGTGCGCCAAATGTTTGCATAATGCTTCTGCGGTAAGGTTTCTGCTCGTAGCTGATCTTTACCTGATATACGGCAGCTTCAAGACCAAATACTTTTGCTGCGTAGGAAAGGGCTGCTCCCCATTGTCCTGCACCAGTCTCGGTTGTTATATTGGTCACTCCCTCTTTCTTGCAATAATATGCCTGAGCGAGGGCTGAGTTTATTTTATGTGATCCGATAGGGCTTACGCTCTCGTTCTTGAAGTAGATATGAGCGGGTGTTCCCAATGCCTTCTCTAATCCGTATGCACGAACCAAAGGGGTACTGCGGTAATATTTGTAATATTCGCGCACCTCTTCTGGAATTTCAATCCATGCATCGGTCATATTTAGCTCCTGTCGTGATAGCTCTTCTGAAAAAATGGGGTATAAATCCTCTGGTTTTAAAGGCTCTTTTGTGGCAGGATTCAGTGGTGGCATAGGTTTGTTAACCATGTCAGCCTGAATGTTATACCAATGAGTAGGTATTTCATCCTCGGTTAGAAGGAATCGTTTCTGTTTATTGTTTGCCATAGATTGTAATAGTAAATTAGTAAAATGTGAAGACAAAGTTACAGGCTTTAATTGTCAATTCCTATATTTTTCTTCGTTTTTTTCCTCAAGCATATCCATGTAACTTGCATATCTGGATTCACTTATCCGTCCCTCCTCAATTGCTTGCAGCACGGCGCAACCCGGTTCGTGGGTGTGTGAGCAGTTGTTGAATTTGCAGTTGTCTGACTCTTTAAAAATCTCAGGGAAATAGTGAGGGAGCTCCTCTTTTGTCATATCTACCATTCCCAAACTTCTGATACCCGGAGTGTCAATCAAGCTGGTGCTATATGGCAAGTCAAACATCTCTGCAAATGTGGTGGTATGTTTTCCTGAGTCGTGAGCAGATGAAATCTCTCCTGTTTTTAGCTTTAAATCAGGGGCAATTGCATTGATAAGTGTAGATTTTCCCACTCCGCTCTGACCCGAGAATACGGAAGTTTTCCCCTTGATATATTCAAATAATTCGGTTACTCCGGCTCCGGTCTCGCCCGATACCTTCATGCAGGGGTAGCCAATCTTCTTATACATGTATATAAGAGCCTCAAGGTACTCAAGCTCGTCTTGGGTATATATGTCTATTTTGTTGAAAATCAGCAGTGCCGGAATGGAGTAGGCCTCGGCCACAGCTAAAAATCTATCAATAAATACGAGCGAGGTTTCAGGATGACTGATTGTCACTACTAATGCCGCCAAATCTACATTTGCAGCAAGTACATGAGCCTCTTTTGAGAGGTTTACAGATTTTCTGATGATATAGTTTCTTCTCTCAGTGATTTTGGTAATAACCCAGTCCTCGCCGCTCTTTTCTGTCTCTACAATATCGCCCACAGCAACCGGATTCGTAAGACGAATTCCTTTCATACGGAATTTTCCACGAATTCTGCATTCTGCCGTAGTTTCGTCGGTAAATCTGACCAAATACCAACTTCCTGTCGATTTTATTACCTTTCCCTGCATAATAGAGTGCAAAATTAGTAATAATATAGTACCTTTGCACAATTATTAAGGTATAATTGCAAAATGAAATTAGTTATAGCTACAAATAATCTCCACAAACTTGTTGAGATTCAGGATAAGCTTCATGGGGTATGCGAGGTTTTGAATTTGTCGCAAATTGCTTGTACAGAGGAGATTCCTGAAGATGGAGACACCTTTGAAGCCAACGCTTTGCAGAAGGCAGAGTATGTCTATGCAAACTATGGATATGACTGTTTTGCCGATGATTCAGGCCTTGAAATTGAGGCTTTGGATGGCAGGCCGGGAGTCTATTCTGCGCGTTATTCCGGGCAGGATAAGGATTCTGAGAAGAATATGGACAAAGTTTTGATGGAGCTACAAGGGGTTGAAAATCGTTGTGCGCAATTCAGAACAGTTGTAGCTTTGGTCATAAATGGTGAAAAGCATCTATTTGAAGGGGTGATAAAAGGAACAATTCTAACAGAGCGTCATGGTGAGGGAGGCTTTGGATATGATCCTATATTTCAGCCAGATGGATATGACTGTACTTTTGCCGAGATGAGTCTGGAAGAGAAAAACAAAATAAGCCATAGAGGGCAGGCAATTGATAAATTGTGTCAGTTCTTGAAAAATTTGAATTGAACTAATGGAGCTTGTTAAAGGTTTTCTGTTAAAGGCAGTGCCATATACCGAATCGCAATCCATAATCTATCTCTTTACCAAAGAGGAGGGGTTTATGGCAATGATAACTTCGGGTATCAATAACAAGCGAAAAACAATATTGCCAATAATGCAGTTGTGCGAGGTTGAATTTCTGCGAAATAGCAGAGGCGGCTTGCATAAATTGAGTGTAATTGCTCCTGTGAACAAGGCCTCAAATCTCAATTTTGAGATAGAGCGTGGAACGTATGCATCGCTTTGGGGAAATTTATTGGCAACTTTCTTGCGAGAGCAACATGCTGATGAACAGTTGTTTGAGTACATAGACAAAGCGGTTGAGTTGTTAGAGGGATGTCGTGACGGCTTTGTGAATGTAACCCTGCTCTTTTGGATAAGAATGGCCGGATTGTTTGGCATAAGGCCCGATTGTGACAATTACGAGCCTGGAATGTTGTTTAATCTGGAGAGTGGGGAGTTTGTTGAGAGTAGGGCATATATAAACGGAATGTTTTTGACCGGTCCTAATGTTGCTCAGGCTATATACAGATTCTCAACAATTGAGGTTGAAATGTTGGGAAGGGTAAAAATTGATTTTAAAAGTTTTGAAATTTTACTTGAGACAATGATGCACTATTATGAGCGGCATTTTGCAGTAAAGTTTAATAGGACAGAGATAGGGTTAATATTGGAGATATTAAGGACATAATTATAGATAAATTGCAGGTTTAGTCACTAAACCAATGCTTTAAAATGTTGTCTTATAATTATCGTGGTGTAAAATGGAAAGAATCGACAAGAGAGATGGATATAAAAATTAAAAACCTAAACAAGATATATGGCGATGGTTATCACGCTCTTCGTGATTTGAATTTGACAATTCAGCCGGGTATGTTTGGTCTTTTGGGCCCCAATGGCGCCGGTAAGACAACCCTCATGAAGATAATGACCTTGATGCATGAGGCGAGTAGTGGAACAATCCTTTTTGATGATTTCGATATCAGAAAACATAGAAAGGAGATTCGCTCAGTTTTAGGTTATCTTCCTCAGGATTTCCGTTTCTTCGAGAAGTTGAAGACATGGGAGTTCCTTGATTATGGAGCAGGATTGGCAGGCTTGAAGGGAAGTAAGCGCAGAGAGATTGTCGATGAATTGTTGCGAAAGGTTGGATTGTTTGAAGTGCGTGACCGTTGGGCAAACCGTTTATCCGGAGGTATGAAACGTAGATTGGGTATTGCTCAGGCAATTGTTGGTAATCCAAAGGTTATTATTGTCGATGAGCCTACAACCGGTCTTGACCCTGAGGAGCGTATCCGTTTTAGAAATATCTTGTCGGATGTGAGCGACGAGGATGTTGCGATTATCCTTTCAACCCATATTGTCGGTGATATTAGTAGTTCATGTAAGAAGTTGGCTCTTTTGAACAAAGGGGAGTTGAAGTTCGAGGGTTCTCCCGATGATATGATTAGAATTTCAGAAGGTAAGGTGTGGGAGATTTTTGTTACCGACAAAGAGTTGGCTAATGTCAAGGAGAAATTTCCGATTATATCTACAATTCCATCCGAGGGAGGTTGGGAGATTCAGATTGTTGCAGAGAATCCTGAGGGGTATTCGGCAAAGCCAATCAATCCCAATATTGAGCATGCTTATGTCTATTTTATGGACTTCTTGCTTAAAGATAAGATGGAGATGTACTCTGAGACTGCCGGTAGCGATCTGTTTGTGTAATTATAAGTTGGTGAGATAATATGGAGTGGCATAATATAAATGTAAATGCAAGATATGAGGTAAAGCTTTTGACGCGAAGCGGCCTATTCCGAACTTTCTCGTTGTTGGCGATAGTGGGAATCAGCTTGGCCTTGTTGATGAACAATACCTCAATGATTAACCGATGGGAGGGGTCGTGGGCAGCCTCGGCTCTAACATCATTAATACCCTTTACTGCAACCTATTACTATACAGTAGCTCAGGCGGTAATTTTGATTTTCTTGGCAGGAACTTTTTTGAAGAAGGGACAAAAACTCGATACAACCGAAGTATTGATGGTTCGTCCAATGAGTAATTCTGACTACATATTGGGAAAGGTATTGGGAATAGCTCAGGTTTTTGTTGGTATCAATATCATTATACTTCTTATAGCAGGATTCTTGAATGCCTTTGTGAATCAGAGTCCGTTTAGTATAATGCCCTATTTTTTCTATCTTCTGACAATATCAATCCCGACATTGGTATTTATGCTTGGTTTGTCTTTTATTTCTGTGAATATATTTAAGAACCAGGCTGTTACATTTATTATTCTGTTGGGAGTTGTTGGTATTGATATTTTCTACTTAACCGATAAATGGTATGGAGTGTTGGATTTGACCGGCTGTGCAATTCCTGCAATATTCTCTGATTTGACAGGAATGGCAGATATGAGTTCATTTATAATGCAACGCCTATGTTATCTGATTTTAGGAGTGGGATTATTGCTGTTGACTATTGCTTTTGTTGATCGCTTGCCTGAGCGTAAAAGCAGTAAACGTGCTCAACTCTATTTGGGAATGGTTGTCTGTTTGCTGGGAGTAATGATAGGAGTGGTTTATGTTAGCTACAATAATGCACAAACTCACGTTCGTAATAAATATATTGCAACATTTAAGGAGTATGCCTATCAGCCTACATTGAATACAATTGAAAATAGCATAACCGTATCTACCGGCCATAATCATCTTGATGGTCAGGCAACAATGACTATCATAAATAACAATCCAAACGAGGCTCCCCAAATAACCCTCTATTTGAATCCCGGTCTTCAGATTACCGAGATAAGCGAGGGCTCAAAGAGTTTGGAGTTTGAGCGTGATAATCAAGTAGCATTGATAAATAGACCAATGTTGGCCAACGATACTGTTGTATTAAATGTGAAGTATAATGGACATATCGACGAAAGAGTATGTTATGCCGATGTTGTTCAGGATTGGATTGATTCGACAAAAAGCGAATCTATTCAGCACTACGGAAAACACTATG
This sequence comes from Bacteroidales bacterium, assembly GCA_015061245.1. Taxonomy (GTDB): domain Bacteria; phylum Bacteroidota; class Bacteroidia; order Bacteroidales; family Marinifilaceae; genus RGIG9079. The sequence continues at coordinate 109,462 of SUWY01000002.1, read as the reverse complement.
CCTACCTTGAGAATAAGTGCGTTTTGTTGACCCCGGAGTCAATTTGGTATCCTGTTACAATCGCTCCATCAAATCCGTTGGCTAAATACCACATTTCGCGCGATTTTACCAAATATACACTAAAAGTTGAGAATAGAAAGAATCGCGAGATTGTATCGCAGGGATTCCCTATTGTTGATTCTGTATATACAACCTTCAATAATCTATATGATTTGTCTGGAATCTCATTGGCAATTGCAGATTATGAGAAGCGTTCAATCAATGTTGACAATATAGATTATGAGGTGTATAATTTTAGGGGGAATGATTTCTTCTCTAAGCACTTTACCCATATTCAAGATACTCTTCCTGCATTGATTCGTGACATTATGGGTGATCAGGAGAGCCGATTTGGTGTTGCCTATCCATTTGATAAATTGGCCTTTATTGAGACTCCGGTTCACTTTACATCATATCCAAGAACCTGGAAGGGCAATGCCGAGTTTATTCAGCCGGAGTTGGTGTTTGTTCCTGAGCGAGGAGTTACTTTGAACATGGATTTCGATGCCGAGGCAACAAGAATTAAAGAGTGGAGTTCAAGATCTCAAAGTTTGCCGGACGAGGAGACTATGGAGTCGCAACTGTTCAACAATAGTTTTGTAAGAATATTTACGTCGGAAACTTCGCGTCAACGTAGAAACTGGGAACAGCAGAGTGTAAACATGCACTCTATTGCACCTCTTTTCTCAAACTTTACCAGATATATCTACTCATACGACTATCCTATTTTTGATATTTCGTTGACCACTTTACAGACACTTACATCAACCTCTACGCAGGCTCGTTTCTGGGAGGGAATTGTTAATAACAGACAACGCGCAAACCAATATTTGGAGAGTAATTCATTCCAATATGCAACACGCGATACAACTATCAATCCCGAGATTTTTTATGAGTTGTTGAAATTAAAGACAGCTCAGTTGAGAATGTTTATATTGAGTAATATTACAAAATCTGAGTTTGAAAACTTCCTGGATGATTTCTTCTTTGAGCATGAGTTTAAGAGAAGCAATGCAACCGATTTTATAGAGGAGTTTAAAGCCGATTTCGGAGTAGATTTAACTCCATTCCTGGATGATTGGTACACCAAGGTGGTATCGCCCGAGATTATGACTGCCGATGTATATGCAAGTAAAGCTGAATTTGACGATGCTACACAATACATAGTAGAGTTCAAACTTTATAATCCATCCCAGTCCGATGCTATCATAACCGCACAGATTGGAACAGGCGGTGGTGGAGGCGGAAATCGTGGAGGTTTCGGAGGCAACAATGAGGATAATACCTACTATTATAATGTACCTGCAGGAACTGCATGGGCAGGAAGAATCCTAACCGAGGACCAACCGTCAAATTTGGTGTTGAACTATAACATTGCTAAGAATCTTCCAACTACCAATACAATCTCATTCTCGAAGATTGATATGGAGACCGATGATACTACTCATGGCTTTGTTCAGATACCGGTGGAGGATTTCTCAACTACAATGTCAGGAGAGTACATTATAGATAATGAATCTCCGAATTTCCGTTTGATTTCATCGAACGATAAGACCAAATTGCAGGAGATGCTTAATAGAACCGAGACAACCGATAAGTATAACAATATGCAGTTCTGGCATGCTCCATCAAAGTGGACTTTGACAGCTGCCGATTATATGTATGGCGATGTTGCCAAGTCTGCCTACTACAAGCGTAAAGGTAGCGGAGCTAACGGTGCTGTATGGGAGTTCAATGTTGAGGAGCCTGGAATATACAATATAGAGGTTTGGGTATGTTCAAGCAATAATTTTGGTCGCCGTAGAAGTCGAGGAGCTCAGGAACAGTACTATGTAGTGGCTAATGATGAGTGGACCGAGAATATGGCAATGAATTGGAATAGAAACGAGAGTGGTTGGTACACTTTGGGAACATTTGATCTTCCCAAGGGAGTGACAACAGTAACTCTTTCAGATAAAACAGAGAGACAATTCGTAATAGCCGACGCCATCAAGTTTGTTAAGGATGAGCGTAAGAGCGATTCTGGAAGTAATAGTAATAGACAAATATATAATGAATTATGAATAAAATAATCACTTCACTGTTTATTGCAAGCGCGTGTATGTTTGCAGCAAATGTTAACGCACAGGAGATGTTAACATTGGATGGAGCGTTGGAGTATGCTTACGAAAACAGCCCTTCACTTTTACAAAGTAAGTTATCTATGGAGCAGAGTGAGTTGAACTTGAAAGCTCAGCGTGCATCGTTGAAGACTCAGTTTAATTTGGATTTGAATGCGTTCCAGTACACTCGTCAGAACTCTTATGATAATTTCAATAGCCAATGGTATTTGAACGAGAATATGACCTCGTCTCTATCTTTGGGAATTTCACAGCCGATTAAGTGGACTAATGGAACAATCTCTTTGTACAATGATTTCAGTTGGCAGAATGCAACAAGCCACTCTACCGGAAAAAGAACCAATTCTTTCCAGCACGACATGTCGTTGAGAATTGACCAACCATTGTTCCGTTACAATGAGATTAAGATGAATCTTCGTGAGTTGGAGTTAAGTTTGGAGAATGCTCAGATTAACTATGCAATGCAGCAGTTGAACATTGAGAGAAATGTTACAAGTGCCTTTTATCAGGTTTATCAGAACCAGAAATCATTGGCAATTGCACAAGATGAGTATGCTAACCAAAAGCAAAACTACGACATTATAAATAATAAGGTAAATGCCGGTCTTTCTGCTAAGGAGGAGTTGTTCCAGGCAGAGGTGAACCTTTTGACCAGTGAGTCAACAGTGAAGTCTGCGGAGATGTCGTACGAGAGTTCAAAGGATTCATTCAAACAGATGTTGGGAATGGATTTGAATACCGATATTATTGTTCTTCCAAATACCGATGTTGAGCCTGTTTCAATTGATGCGAATCTGGCTGTTCAATATGCGTTGAAGCAGAGAATGGAGTTGCGTCAGCACGAGATAACATTGGAGCAGGATATGTTCAGCATTATTCAGACTAAGGATAATAATTCATTCAATGGACAAATCTCTGCACGTGTAGGATTGAATGCTCTTGGCTATGACAATCCAAAGGGAATGTATGATGATATGACCGATAATGAGGTTGTTGGTATTTCGTTCAGTATTCCCATCTTTGATTGGGGTGCAAGAAAGGCAAGAATCCGTTCTGCTGAGTTGCGTATGGAGTCTGATCAAATCTCATTCGACGAGGAGAAGAAGACCATCATGATTGATGTTAGACAGTTGTGTAGAAATATTCCTACTTTGTTGGATCAGATTGAGATTAAGAAGAGAAGTATGGAGAATGCAGAACTTACCTATCAAATTAACTTGATTAAGTATAGAAATGGTAATTTGACAGGTATGGATTTGCAGAACTATCAGAATCAGTTGACAAATGCAACAACCGATTATACAAATGCAATTATCTCATATAAGTTGGAGCTTTTGAATCTTAAGATTCAGACATTGTGGGATTTCCAGAAGAATGAGTCAATCTTCCCAACTGAGTTGTTGTCAGGAAGTAATAAGAAGTAGAAACAAATAAAAAAAGTAATATAAAATGAAGCATCTATTCAGAACAATTGGCATTTGCTGTGCCGGAGCACTATTGGTAAGTTGCGGAAATGCCGGATACAGCAGTTCATCCGAGACAGCAACTCCTGTTTATTTAACAGAGGTTGGTCTTCGTACTATCGAGGAGTTTATTACAACAACCGGAACTGCGAAGGCAGCGAAGAACATTGAGCTTTCATCAGAGACCGAAGGCGCATACTATTTGCAGAAGAACCCTAAGACCGGTAAACCATACCAGTTGGGTGATATGGTTGAAGAGGGAGCTGTAATTATCCGTTTGGAGAGCAAATCAGTAGAAAATGATATTGCTATCGAGAGTAAAAAGCTTCAAGTAGAGATTGCCAAGAAGGAGCTTGAGGGACAGAGAAGTTTGTTAGAACAGGGAGGAGCTACCGAGCTTGATGTTAACAATGCCGAGAACACCTACCTCAATGCTCAGACCTCGCTTGAAAATGCGGAGATCTCATTGAGTAAGATGTCAATTACTGCACCGTTTAAGGGTGTGATTACATCGCTTCCATACTATACCCAAGGAATCAATGTTACATCGGGAAATGTCTTGGTTCAGTTGATGGACTTCAGTACAATGTATCTTGAGGCTCAATTCCCTGAGAGCAACATGGAGTCATTGGAGGTTGGTCAAGAGGTTTATGTAACAAACTACAATATTAAATCAGATACTCTTCATGCAGAGTTGACCCAGTTGTCTCCAGCAATTGACGAGACTACAAGAACTTTCAAAGGATTCATTAAGATTGATAATCCGGAGATGCTTCTTCGTCCGGGTATGTTTGCTAAGGCTGATATTATCTCAGAGCGTCGTGAGAATGTGGTTGCAATCAGAAAAGACTACATTACAAAGCGTGGAGGTCGCCAGATCATCTTTACAGTTGAGAGAACAAATGCTGTTGAGAATGTAATTGAGACCGGTGTGAGCGACGAGAGATGGGTTGAGGTAACCAAGGGTATCAGCGAGGGCGATAAGATTGTCAAGAGCGGATTTGAGTGGTTGAGAAACAGAAGTAAAGTTAAAGTAATGCAATAATGAAAGGAATTAGCTCATTTGCGGTTAAATATCCGGTAAGTGTCTTGATGATTACACTCGGTGTCTGTTTGCTGGGTGTGATATCGTACTCTAAGTTGGGTACCGACCTTTTTCCGGATTTGAATAACCCTTCGCTATATATCGAATTGGAGGCCGGAGAGCGTCCGCCCGAGGAGATAGAGAAACAATTTGTTACCAATATCGAGTCGCAGGTAGTGCGTCAAGATGGAGTAAAGAGTGTTTCCAGCGTTTGTAAGGTTGGTAGTGCTCAGGTTACTGTTACATACGATTGGGATCAGGATATGGACGAGGCCTTTCTTGATTTGTCAAGAGCGGTATCGCAATACTCATCTAACAGTGAGATTGAGTCAATCACAGTTTCTCGTTATGATGCCAATGCAGAGCCTGTAATAGAGATAGCTTTGACCAATAGCGACATTGATGATATGAACGAGTTGCGCAAAATTGCTGATAACTATTTGCGTAGCGAGTTGGTTAGACTTGATGGAATTGCCGATATTCAATTGAATGGTCAGGAGGAGGCATTTGTTGAGATAAAGACCAATAAGTATATGATGGATGCGTTTGGCTTGACTCCAAACACAATTGCATCGAAGATAGAGTCTTTGGCTCAGAATGTTTCAGGAGGTTCTGTACTATACAATGATGTACAATATACCGTTAAAGGAGTAAACCTTATTGCAACCCTTGAGGATATATCAAACATTGTTGTAGCATTCAATACAAGTGAAACAACTACCGGAGGTACAACAACTACAACCGGAGGTTCTCCTGTCTATTTGCGCGATGTTGCCGAGATTAATCTGGTAAACAAGGATCCTGATAATATATGTCGTTTCAATGGAGAGCGTTGCTTGGGAATCAGTGTTTATAAAGAGAACAAGTTTAACACTGTTCAGGCAGTTGAGAATGTCTCAGAGAAGTTAGAGGAGATGGAGAGTGCTCTTCCCGGCTATGAGTTCCATATTATCTCTAACCAGGGACAATTCATTGATGCGGCTATTGGAGAGGTTAAGGATACAGCTGTATTGGGAGTTATTCTGGCAATGGCTGTGTTGTTTGTCTTCTTGAAGCGTTTCAATGTTACAATGGTTGTCTGTTTGTCAATTCCAATCTCAATCATTGCAACCTTCAACTTGATGTACTTCAACGGAATGTCAATGAACATCATGACATTGGGAGGTTTGGCATTGGGTGCAGGAATGTTGATTGATAATGCCATTGTGGTGATGGAGAATATCTTTAGGTATTTGGAGAAGGGAGTATCACCGAACGAGGCCTCAATTAAGGGAGCTTCGGAGGTTGGTGGAGCTATCACCTCTTCTACATTGACAACTATCGTTGTATTCTTGCCTATCGTATATATCCAGGGAGCAGCGGGTGAGCTATTTAAGGAGCAGGCGTGGACTGTATCGTTCTCACTTCTATCTTCGTTGATTGTGGCTATGTTGGTTATCCCAATGTTGGCTTCTAAATTCATAAAAGCAGATACAAAGGCAAAGGCATCGGTTCAGATACCCGCATATAGTAAATTGATTAGTTGGGTAATGGGTCGTAAGAAGATGGTGCTTTTTGTTGCAATTTTGATTACCATTGTTTCATACGCATCAGTCCCATTGCTAACGGCTGAGTTTATGCCAAGAACCGAGAGTCGCGAGTTCTCGATATTCACAACACTGGAGCCTGGAACCAGATTGGAGGCAACCGAGAAGGCTTCTGCGTCTATTGAGCGTCTTTTGACCGAGATTGCCGGCAATGATATCGAGTGGATCTACTCACAGGTTGGACCGTCAAATACAGAAAGTTCATTTGGCGGAGTTTTGGAGACCGAAAATCAGGCTCAGATTAAGGTTAAGTTGAGCGATACTGCCAGAATCTCTGCAGATATGTTGATAGCATTCATAACCGAGAATAGTGAGGTGCCTGATGGAGTAAATATCTCTTACGAAAAAGAGCAGTCAGCTCTTCAGAGTATTATGGGAACCGAGTCTTCACCTGTAGTTATAGAGGTACGTGGAGATGAGCTCGATGTAATTGAGCAGCTATCAAAGGAGATTCGTGTAAAACTTGAGGGAATCAAGGGCGTTTATGGCGTTCAGAACTCAATGGAGGATGGAGCTCCTGAGGTTGAGATTAAGATAGACCGTTTGAAGAGTGGTATTTACGGAATAGATATTGCTACTGTAGCTCAGCAGGTTGAGCAAGAGTTGAATGGAACTGAGGCAGGAACATTCGACTATGAGGGTGAGCAGATTGATTTGACAATCAAGGTTCCCGAAACTCGCCTTGATGAGTTGAAAAATGTAATCATTACTCAAGGTTCTACAGAGTATCGTTTGGCTGAGATTGCCGAGATTACAATTGCAACAGCTCCAAAAGAGATATCGCGTCATGACCAGATCCGTACCGGAAAGATTACAGCTTTGCTTGAGAGCGGTTACAATTTGGGTTCAGTAACCCCTGCAATCAACGAAATGCTGAGCCAGGTAGAGTTCCCTGCTCACTACTACGCAAAATTGACAGGTGAGGAGGAGCAGAGAGCAGAGTCGTTCGATGGATTGAGTTTTGCTCTATTCTTGTCAGTACTGCTTGTTTACATGGTGATGGCTGCTCAGTTTGAGTCATTGAAGCATCCGTTTACAATTATCTTCTCAATCCCATTTGCAGGAGTTGGTTGTATTTTGGCACTGTTGTTTACAGGAACCTCATTGAATATGATGGCCTTTATCGGTATCATCATGTTGGCCGGTATTGCGGTAAACAATGCAATCTTGCTTGTCGATGCAACCAATCGTTACAAGGAGGAGGGTATGGGATTGGAGCAAGCAATTATCAGTGCTGCACAACAGCGTGTACGTCCAATCTTAATGACCTCGCTTACAACAATTCTTGCAATGTTACCTATGAGTATGGGTATTGGCGAGGGCGCTGCTTTGCGTGCTCCAATGGCAATTGTTGTTATTGGCGGATTGGCAACATCGACATTGATGACTTTGATAGTTATTCCGTGCGTTTACTACTATTTTGATCGTAAGAAACAATGAAAGACCTAATACAAAGAAAGGTATTGATTTCGATGCTCTTCCTGGGGTTATCGGTGTTGGGATTCTTCTCATACCGATTCCTACCCATGGAGTTGTATCCTGATGCTGAATACCCAACCTTGAACGTAACCATCTCTACAAGAAATGAGATGGAGCCTAATTACATCCGTAATAAGGCGGTTATTCCTGTAGAGGGAGTAATCAGTTCATTGGAAGGTGTAGAGGAGATTTCGACACGTATCAGCAGTACAAATGCTCGAATTTCCATATCTTTCTCAAAGAATACCAATATTAAATACGCTTTCTTGAAGTTGGAGGAGAAGGTGAAGAATATTCCTTCACTTGGCGACGACTTTACTGTATCGGTATCAAAGAACTCGACAGGTTCTGCCAACGATCAGTTCATGACCTTAATGGTTTTGAGTGATGAGGATATCGACTACGTAAGAAACGTGACTGACGAGGAGATTGCTTCGGAACTTGAGGCAATCGAGGGTGTTGCAGGTGTAACCGTAATGGGTGGTCGTCAGAAGAGTATTGAAATTATTGTTGATGAGCAGAAGTGTGAGGCTTTAAATATCACCCCGTCAAGAATTAGTAGCTTTATAAGTTCTAATATGGCGGAGAAGAGCTTTGCGGGTGCGGTTTATTCATATCCGAAACGTTACTTTGTAAATGTAACTGCTGAATATGTTTCAACCGAGGATATAGGTAATATTGTTGTTGCCGAGGGCCCGACACTGCTTAGTGATATTGCCGAGATTCGTTTCGGTGTAAAAGAGGATGAGTCATATTCGCGTGTGAATGGTAAAGAGGTAATTACCTGTATTGTTACCAAGAACCCGATGACCAATATTATAGAGTTGTCGGAGCGAGTAATTGATGAGATTGATGTATTGAACCATGACTTGAAGAAGCGTGGAGTTGAGATTAAGGTAAGTGAGAATGCTGCCGAGGTTATGAGCTCTAATATAGACGCAATTATGGAGCTTGGATTGAGTGGAGCTATACTTGCAATCTTTATTCTCTACATCTTCTTGCGTAATTTGAAGATTGTATCTTTTGTGGCATTCGCAATTCCAATTTCGGTACTATCTTCATTTTACTTCTTCTACTTCTACGGAATTTCAATAAATACCCTTACCTTGACTGGAATTGCCCTGGCGGTAGGAATGTTGCTTGATAACTCGGTAGTGGTTATGGAGAATATATTCCGACTGCGTTCATTGGGATATACACCACTTGAGGCAGCGACAAAGGGAACTACAGAGGTGTGGAAATCAGTAGTGGCGTCGACAGTTACAACCATAACAGTTTTCCTTCCTTTCCTATTTGCTGAGGATTTCTCGCTTCGCTTAATTGGAGAGCATGTTGGAATTTCAATTATCTCAACCTTGACAGTTTCATTGGTTGTGGCTCTATTGCTAATTCCTATGGCTGTTCACTGGTTCATGAAACGTGATTCTGAGATTGTGAATTTCAGTGCTTTGGCACCTCATAGCCGTCCTGTACAGATATATGTGGCTATCTTGAAGATGGCAATGCGTCGTCCGATACTGGTGATAATGAGCTCGATAGTGTTGCTTGTTGGTACTGTTGCCTTGTCGTTGTCGCTTACATTGAATACATTGAAAGAGGTTGAGGCTGATACTTTTAACCTGTATATGACCTTCTATTCAGGAAACACTCTTGCAAAGAGTGATGAGATGGTAAGAATCCTGGAGAGCCGTTTGTCGGATATTCCTGAGATTGAGGAGTACTCTGCGCGTGTCTATGATACCGATGCACAGATGACCATCAAGTTGAAGGAGGATTTTGAGAGTATCAATGACTTGACTTTGGCGCAGGTAAAACGAATCGTTATGCGTCAGACTCGTGGTTTGTGGTTTAATGAGATAAGCCTTGAAGCTATTGAATCGTCCGAGAACTTCCAAGGAGGAGGTGGCTTGTCAGGAACTACTCAGCTTTTGGCAAGTATGGGAATGGGATCGCAATCTGAGAGGATATATATCAAAGGACAGGATTTTGAGAAGATGCAGAATCTTGGAAACTTGTTGAGAAGTCAGATGAATGAGCTTGACAATATTTCATCTACCTCAATGAATACCTCAGATTGGGAGCGTGTGGCTCAGATTAGATTCGATCAATACTCTATGAATATGTATGGAGTGACATCGAACGATATTCTTAACGAGCTACGCAGTTTTGCTCCACAAACCACTACCGAGTTAACCTATAAGGCCGGAGATCAGGAGTATGATATTATTATCAAGGATAAGACCTTCGACGAGACTCCAAAGGAGGAGCGCGAGGAGGTTCGTACTTTCGATGATTTGAAGGCAATGGATATTACTACGAGCGAGGGTTCAATTGTAAAACTTGAGCAGGTTGCCAAGTTGAATAGAACTTGGGGTAAGAGTACTATTATGCGAGTGAACCAAGCTGAACAGGTAACTTTGACATATCGTTTCAATTCAGAGATTAATGAGTCAAAGACCTTATTGGCGGAGGCGCGCGAGGAGATTGATAATCTTGTCCTTAATGCAGATATCCCAACAGGAATTGCAGTAGAGGTTGAGCATGAGGATGACTCAAATCAAGATGACTTTACTTTCTTGATACTTGCAGCTTTTGCAATCATATACATGATACTCGCAGCGGTATTTGAGTCTTTGACAGCTCCATTGGTATTGATGTTCTCGATTCCATTGGCTGCTATAGGTTCGTTGATTATTCTGTTGATTACCGAGAATTCTATAATGAATGCCAATGTAATGATTGGATTCATTATCTTGATTGGAATTGTAGTTAATAACAGTATCATCTTGATAGATTATACCTCTCAGTTGCGTAAAGCTGGAAACAGAAAGGTTCGTGCGTTGATAATTGCAGGATGTTCAAGATTACGTCCAATTATGATTACAGCAATTACAACCATTATTGCAATGGTTCCACTTGCAATGGGAACAGGAGAGTATGTATCTGGATTGGGTGCTCCATTTGCAATTACTGTAATCGGAGGTCTTGCAATGAGTACTATTCTTACTTTGGTAATCGTGCCTACTCTATATTCAGGTATGGAGGATGCTTTGAGAAGAATAAGAACCCAGAGTCTGAAGATGAAGATTATCCAGATTGCCATTATAGTTGGAGCAACAGTTATTATCGTACTTGCCGATGTTGGTTTGGTAATGAGCTTGTGTTACTTTGCAGGAGTGGCAATTGTAACTCCTTTGGTAACATGGTTTATCGAGGATAGCTTGAAGCAGGCTAATACTGAAATCATCTCTCGCGATGAGGAGATTCATATCAGTATTCAGAACCTTGTAAAGATTTACGGTCAACCGGGCGAGGCTTTCCGTGAGTGGCATTCTGGTTTAAGAATCCGTCAGCGTTTGGGAATTGTAGAGAGTTACCGAAGCATAAAGGATTTGAGAATACTTTTGTGGTTAACTCCAATGGCTGCATTCTTGGTTTACTTTGCTTTCATGTATCTTGAAACCACCTTCTGGGGAATGTTTGCCGGAGTTATGGCATGGTTGGCATGTAAAAAGGTATTTAAAGTGTTGTATCAATACTTTAGAAATAAGCGATATAGAGTTGCTGCCGGAGTAATGAAGGTTGCGTACAAAGCTCTGTATTGGGGTATGCCTGCATATACAATTGTCCACTCATTGGTTATGTTCGATAACTCTGGTTTGGCAATAATGGAGGGAACCATTTGGTACATTATTTTGGGTACTTTGGTTATCTCTAATAGAATTAAGAGCCGTCAAATCAGACCTGAGAATATTCGTGGTCGATATAGAAAATTGAAGAGAATTGCATATTACTATGCAACGAAGATGCCGATTATTGGAATTCAGAAGAAACCATTCAAGGCATTGAACTGCGTATCATTGGAGATTCATCCGGGAATGTTCGGATTGTTGGGTCCTAACGGAGCAGGAAAGACAACCTTGATGCGTACAATTTGCGGAATCTTTGAGCAGAGTTATGGTAAGATCTTTATCAATGGAATAGATACTCAGGAGAAACGTGAGGAGCTTCAGGGATTGATAGGTTATCTTCCACAGGAGTTCGGAACATACGAGAATCTGAGCGCTTGGGATTACTTGGATTACCAAGCACTGCTAAAGGGTATTTATGACTCTGCAGTGAGAAAGAAACGTGTTGCAGAGGTACTCGATGCTGTCCACATGATGGATAAAAAGGATAAGAAGATTGGTGGCTTCTCTGGAGGTATGAAGCAGAGAATCGGAATTGCCCAGACACTATTGCACTTACCAAGAATTCTTGTTGTGGATGAGCCGACTGCAGGATTGGATCCTCGTGAAAGAATCCGTTTCAGAAACTTGTTGGTAGAGTTGTCAAAGAACAGAATTGTTATCTTCTCTACCCACATCATTGAGGATATCGCCAGCTCATGTAACCAGGTTGGTGTAATTAGTAAGGGATCGTTAAAGTACTACGGAAATCCTAACGATATGGTAAATATTGCCAAGGATGTTTGTTGGACCTTTGAAACCTCTCTTAAAGAGTTTGCTGCTCTTCCTAAAGAGTTGTTGATTGTACACCACATTAGAAACGGCGAGATGATTCGAGTACGTTGTTTGAGTGAAACTAAGCCGGCTCCCGATGCCGTTAAGACAACACCTGTACTTGAGGACTCTTACTTGTGGTTGTTGCGTGGAGTGAAGATTGCTAACAATGAGGAACTTATTACCGGTTCTGGATTAAACAGATAGAGATATGAAACAGTTTTTTACAGTACTATATAACTTTGTAAAATACAATGTAAAGATTGTATTTGGAAATAAGTTCCCATACTTTATATTGGCAGCAATTGCATTCTATATATTGATTGTCGGTATATATGTGCTATCGGACGAGGAGATTACCGAAGCGAGTGGTTTTACTATGCTTTTGGTTCCATCGTTGTTGCTCATATTTTATCCAACATGTTTTGGTATTCAGAATGACCAGGATACGAAGATCATCGAGGTGATATTCGGAATACCCAACTACAGGTATAAAGTGTGGTTATTCCGTCTCTTTATTGCTTACGTAATAACATACGTAACTGTGCTTGCAATGGCATATTTGACCAATTGGATTGTAGTTGAGGTACAGCCGATTGAGATTGCTGCGCAGGCATTGGTTCCAGCCTTCTTTATAGGAATGTGTGCGTTTATGTTCAGTACAATTCTCAGAAATGGTAATGGAACAGCAGTTGTTCTGATTATTGTAGGTATATTACTCTTCTTCCTGGATATGATCCTTGGGGTGAGTTATTGGAACGTTCTTATGAATCCCTACGATATTCCTTTGGAACAGAATCCGATTATCTTTTACGACACTCTTTTCTATAATAGAATTGCAGTAATTACGGCAGGAGTGGTGTTGTTGATAGTGGGGTTGAACAGTATGCGTAAGAGAGAGAAATTCATTTAATAATCCATATTCGGAGGCTGCCACGATTCGATGGCAGCTTTTGAATTTTTAATGAGAAGATATTATGTCGGCTTTATATACAATTCTATTATTGATTGGTTCGAATGTCTTTATGACTCTTGCTTGGTATGGACATTTGAAGTTGCAAAATAACAATGTAACATCGAATTGGCCTTTGATAGGTGTGATTTTGTTGTCATGGGGAGTTGCCCTGTTTGAGTATATGTTACAGGTTCCTGCCAACAGAATAGGTTTTATTGAGAATGGAGGCCCATTCACTCTAATGCAGTTAAAGGTAATTCAAGAGGTGATTTCATTGTCGGTATTTACCATCATGGCAATGTTTATGTTTGGTAATATGTCTCTGCAGTGGAACCATGTGGCGGCCTTTATCTGTCTGATTCTCGCTGTCTATTTTATCTTTATGAAGTAGTTCTGTAATGAGCTTCGCTTAAAGAAATTTAGCTTGCGAGTTGGATAGTTTTTAGTTTTTTTGTAATTTTGCGCCGTCCTATGTAGATTGAGGTGGAAAATTTATCAGAATATAGAGTGGCTTTCAGAGGGTTAGGTGAGGGTATCCACACCTGGACCTATGATTTGGATGCTCGTTTTTTTGATAATTTCGAGTCAATTCAAGGTACAAAAGGGACTCTTAAGGCTGAGGTGATAATGAAAAAATCATCTTTGTTGATGGAGTTGACTGTCAATCTATCGGGAACAGTTATTACTGTTTGTGATAGATGCCTTGGCGATTTGGAGTTACCGATTGATGAGAGTTATTCGGTATATGCCAAAGAGAGCGGACGCGAGGAGAGTGTTGATGATGACTATTTGGTAATTGAGCCTGATCAGGATTATCTTGACTTTGCTGAGTTGATTTATCAAACCTATATCATTAACTATCCTATTCGCGTGGTTCATCCCGATGGGGAGTGCGATGGCGAAATGCAGGAGGTCCTTGATAAGTATCTGATTGATGAGGATAATAAACCAACAGATCCACGTTGGGACGAATTAAAGAAATTGATTAATAACTAAAATAATTTAAACGAAATGGCACATCCAAAACACAAACAGTCTAGTACCAGACGTGATAAGAGAAGATCACACGATGCAATCTCTGTAAACGGAGTTGTAAAGTGTTCAAACTGTGGTGCAGCTGTAAAGTATCACACTGTATGTCCTGAGTGCGGATATTACAGAGGTAAGTTGGCTATCGAGAAATCAACCGTAGCTTAATATAGTTATGGAGAAGAAGGTTAGAGCTGCGATTACGGGTATAGGTCACTACGTTCCGGAGTATATCTTGGACAACGAGGAGTTGAGCCGTATGGTTGACACCTCGGATGAGTGGATTATGACCCGCGTAGGAATTAAGGAGAGACACATCTTGAAGGATCCTACCAAGGGAAGTGCTTGGATGGGAGCCGAGGCTGTGAAGGAGTTGTTGGAGAGAACCGGAACAAAACCGGAGGAGGTAGAGGTTGTAATCTGTACTACAGTTACAGCTGATCACCATTTCCCTGCAAATGCACAGATTATTTGTGATATGGCGGGAATTAAGAATGCCTTTGGTTTTGATTTGAATTCCGGATGTACAGGATTCGTGTTCGGATTGGTAACAGCAACTCAATTCATTGAGACAGGACGATATAAGAAGGTTGTATTGGTCTCTGCAGAGAAGATGTCTGTTATAACAGACTACACCGATAGAACAACTTGTCCTTTGTTCGGAGACGCAGCTACAGCTGTACTTCTTGAGCCGACAGAAGAGGAGGTAGGAATTATGGATCACATCCTTCGCTCAGACGGAATGGGACGCCACCACTTGTATATGAAGTCAGGTGGTTCCTTGAATCCTCCTTCACACGAGACTGTAGAGAATCGTGAGCACTTTGTATATCAAGATGGTAAGTTTGTATTCAAGTATGCTGTGACAGATATGGCCGATGTTGCTGCCGAGATTATGGAGCGTAATAACTTGACCAGTGAAGATGTAGCATGGCTTGTTCCTCATCAGGCAAACTTGCGTATTATTGATGCAACAGGTAATAGAATGGGACTTCCAGCCGAGAAGGTTATGATTAACATCCAAAAGTATGGAAATACAACATCTGCAACAATTCCATTGTGTCTGTACGAGTGGGAGAAGCAGTTGCGTAAGGGTGATAATTTGATCTTCGCTGCTTTCGGAGCAGGATTTACATGGGGTTCAATCTATTGCAAGTGGGCTTACGATCCAAAAGAATAAGCTCTTTGCTTAAGAGATTTCGGTCCGTTCGTTTTTACGAGCGGACTTTTTTATTGCTCTAAATGGTTGCGGATTTCAGAGTCGGTTAGCTCCTTTACGTTGGTTACAATAACTCGCTCGTTTAGGAAGTTGCCATATTTGTTGCACTCCGATACAATGGCCCAGAACAGCTCTTTTATATCTGTGCGTAGGGGTAGTAGAACAGTTGTGGTTATGTAGTCCTGACTAATTTGGAAATGCTCCATTACTCCTGAGGTTCGTTCAAGGTTGAATAACAGTTCATTGTAGAGCATCTGTTCTTGATACTGTTCCAAAATGTGAACGTTGTTGTATGGGAATACGCAGAAGTAGCGTAGTTTTGATTTGCAGCCTCCCAAACCTGATGAGATAAATACCCCGGCATTGTTGTTCATCAGTGATGATGATATTAGCATTCTTGATTGTTGAGCCGCAATTATACCCCACTGTTGCAAAGGTGTCTCGATTGAGGCATAGCGTTGAAGGGTTCTATATACCGGTATGCTGTCAACTGAAGCTAATGTAACAAGTAGGCGCTTTATGCTCTTTGCAGGTGTGGTGGGGTCAAACAGAAGCGATATGTTCTGTTTTGCCTCTTTGCTGAGGCGAATAAAGTTCTCTTTGTCTGTAAGGAGTTGGTCGCGAAGGGCAAAGTACTCTTGTTGGCACGCCACGTCAATACCCTCCTCAAGAATAGAGTATTCCACCTCCTCTTTGAAGAGTGTAGCTGGGTTGTCCGATTTTAATTTTGAGTGTTTAGCCATCTATCTTCTCCTTACCAAAAAACCTGTCCAACGGATGCTGAACAGGTTGCTTTTTAATATCTACAGAATGTCAAGCTTACGCTTTGTGTCTGTACTCGTCAGAAACAGTCAATTTCTTTCTTCCTTTAGCTCTTCTTGCAGCCAAAACAGCGCGTCCGCCTACTGTTGACATTCTCTCTCTGAATCCGTGTTTGTTTCTTCTTTTTGTGTTAGAAGGTTGAAAAGTTCTTTTCATCTCTTTTATTTTTTACTTATTATTATTTTCGCAATTTCGGACTGCAAAGTTAGCTAATTTTTTAATTTTCACAAACAACCGTGCTTTTTTTTTATTTTTCTGTAACCTAACGTATAATTTGTTCGTATATCGAACAAAAATGTGCTACGTAATGAGACAGTTTAAGGTATCTAAACATATAACAGAGAGAGATAGTTATGCTATGGAGCTCTATCTTGCAGAGATTAGTAAAATAAAGAGCCTAACCCCACAAGAGGAGGCTGCATTGGCAAAAGCCATAAAGCGTGGTGATAAGCAGGCAGAGGAGCGATTAGTTTTGGCAAACTTGCGATTTGTTGTGTCGGTGGCAAAACAGTATCAGCACTACGGATTACGTTTAGAGGATTTGATTAATGAGGGGAATGTAGGGTTGCTAAAGGCTGCTCATTTCTTCGATGAGACCAAGGGGTTTAAATTTATCTCATACGCAGTATGGTGGATTAGACAATCAATCCTGCAGGCAATTGCCGATAACTCCAGAATGATTCGTTTGCCATTGAATAAGTTGACTGCTTTGGGTAAAATGACGCAGGCAAATCAAAGATTGGAGCAGAGGTTGGGCCGTGAGCCCTCGCCCGATGAGATTGCCGAGGATTTGAATCTGGATAGAGATGATGTGGTTGAGAATATAACCATCTCGGGAACTCCGTTGTCAATAGAGATGCCTGTGAATGAGGCGGAGTCGGCCCTCTTTAGAGAGGTCTATGCAGCAAATGACTCCTTTGCGTTGCAGACTGAAAAGATGATAGTTCATGAGTCTCTTAAGGTTGAGATGCGCCGATTCTTCGCCGGACTAAGCGAGCGAGAGGTGTCGGTACTTACTTTACATTACGGTCTTGCCGGTGAGCCTGAGAGGAGTTTGGAAGAGATAGCTTTTCTTATGAGGGTTTCATCGGAAAGGGTGCGTCAGATTAGAAACAGAGCTTTGAAGAAATTGAAAGCTATGAATAATAACAGCCGTTTGGAGAGCTACATGTTTGAGCTCTCTGCCAGCTAAATAGAAGTCCGATTTTTTTGTTAATTGTTTGCAAATTAATTCCATTAACTTTAACTTTACGCTACACAAAAAATATGTAGCGTATGGCAGAAAATTCTTATAAAAGTGTTAGCGGTTTAAGCTGCGATAACTTTAAGCGTATAATTGACGGCAAGGCTGTTGATTTGTATTTCCTTAGAAACTCTCTTGGAATGGAGGTTGCAATCACCAACTATGGTGCGTTTGTAGTTTCAATAATGGTTCCTGATAAGAATGGAGTTATGGGCGATGTTGTTCTTGGACATGAAACCTTGGACGAGTATCTTAATGCTCCGGAGCCAACATTGGGATGCGTGATTGGTCGTTATGGCAACAGAATAGGTGGTGCTAAGTTTACATTGAACGGTAAGGAGTATAAGTTGGCAGTTAATAACGGCCCAAACTGTCTTCACGGAGGTGAAAAGGGATTCAACAAGAAGGTGTGGACCGTAATCAGCCACTCTGAGAATAGATTGCACTTGCACTATGTATCTCCATACGGAGAGGAGGGTTTCCCCGGAATGTTGACAACTGATTTGTTGTTTACTGTAACAGAAGAGAATGAGTTGGTTTTGGATTATCGTGCAGTAACCGACAGAACCACATTGGTAAACTTGACTCACCACTCATACTTTAATCTAAGCGGACAGAAGGGTGGCGAGATGGGCAGTGTATGTGGCCATGAGTTGCTTATGAATGCCGATAACTATACCCCAATGGATAGTGTTTCAATTCCTTATGGCAGAATTGACAGTGTAAAGGGAACTCCTATGGACTTTACCGAGGCTCATGCTATTGGTGACCATATCGATGATGATTTCGAGCAGTTGAAGTTTGGTAAGGGATATGACCACTGCTACGTATTGAATAAGCACGAGGAGGGCGAGTTGTCTTTTGCTGCCCGTGTGGTTGAGCCTCAGAGCGGTCGTTTTATGGATCTGTATACAACCGAGCCGGGAGTACAGCTATATACAGCAAACTGGTTGAGCGGATTTACAGGTAAGTATGGTACTAAGTATCCTGAGCGTTGCTCTTTGTGTTTGGAGGCACAACACTTCCCTGATTCTCCAAACAAACCTTGGTTCCCATCGGTTATTCTTACTCCACGTGATGAGTACAGACAGAAAACCGTTCACAAATTTGGTGTGATAAAATGATTAAGATAGAGGAGAGCGGAGCAAGAAAGGATTTTCTTGCTCCATTTCTAACAATGGTGGCGCTCTTCTTCTTTCAGGGCTTCCTGACTTCGGCCAATGGCCAGTTTCAAGAGCCTATCAAGAGCGCCTTATTGGCAAATGCCGAGGGTATAAAGAATACTCTTATGACCCTTATTACATTTTCGTGGTTTATTCCATACTTTATCTTTGGAAAGACCGGAGCGAAGATGGTGTCGAAATGTGGCTACAAGGGAACGTTGTTAAGAGCGTTAGGAATAATGACCTGTGGCCTGTTGATATTTGCCGTTTCATCGATAATTCCAATTTCAGAGAGCTGGTTGGTAACGTCGGCAATGATACCTGTCGGCTATTTTGTATTTCTTTTGGGTTCATTTGTTGTAGGATCGGGAGTAACTATACTTCAGGTTGTTACCAACCCATACGTAATTTCGTGTGAAGTGCGCGGAACTCAAGATATTCAACGTTTGAATATAGCAGGAACTGCAAGTTCAATAGGAAATACACTTGCTCCATATTTGGTTACGGGAGTAATCTTTGCAGGAGTGGCTCTGCAAGATGTAAATATCTCCGATGTATTTTGGCCCTTTATCGGAGTTGCTCTCCTCTTTGTAGTAATGATTACCTTACTTTCAAAGGCGACATTGCCCGAAATGGCAAATACCCATGTGGCTGCAGGAGAGAAACTTGAACGTTCGGTGTGGAGCTTTAAACATCTTGCTTTAGGTGTTTTGGGAATCTTCTTCTATGTGGGCGAGGAGGTTGCAATTGGTAACAATGTGAAATCGTATGCCATTTCATTGGGAATGGGCGAGGCCTCGTCAACACTAATGCCAACCCTCTATTGGGGCGCACTGCTTATAGGACGACTAATCAGTAGCTTTATGAGTAGAATACCTGCACGTACTCAGTTGACGGTAACAACAATGAGTGCCGTGGTATTGGTACTCTTTGCGGCATGTTGCAACTCTCCATGGTTGTTGGTGGCTGTAGGTTTATGCCACTCGGTAATGTGGAGTGCAATATTTACTTTGGCATTGAAAGGATTAGGTAAATATAAATCGGTGGCAACAGGAGCTTTGATGATGGGAGTGCTTGGTGGTGCTCTTATCCCATTGTTACAGGGTATGCTTGCGGATTTGTTGCACGATGATTGGCAGTGGACATGGCTCTTTGTGGCTGTTGGTGAGTTGTATATGCTTTACTATTCACTGTTTGGTTCACGAATCCGTCCGCAGGATATGGTGGAGAAGGTAGATTAGGAATAATAAAAACAGATTCTAAGATATGAAACAGAGAGTTGAGGCTAAATTTAAGGAGATTTTCGGAACAGATGAGGGTTCGGTTTACGCATCTCCCGGAAGAGTGAATTTGATTGGCGAGCATACTGACTACAATGGTGGTTTTGTTTTGCCTGGAGCAATTGATAAGGGGGTAGTTCTTAAGATTCGTCCCAATGGAACCGATAAAGCAAATGTCTATGCAGTAGATATGGACCAAATGGTAACTTATCCGGTTATCGAGAGCGAGAAGCCGGCGCCAGGATGGAGTCACTATGTTTATGGCGTAAATTGCGAGATGCAAAAGGCAGGAGCAGAACTTAAGGGATACGATGCAGTCTTTGCTGGCGATGTTCCACTTGGAGCAGGCTTGTCATCATCGGCAGCTCTTGAGAGTGCATTTGCTTTTGCATTGAATGATATGTTCAATTGTGGATTGGATAAGAAGGTGTTGGTAAAGGTTGGACAGATGACCGAGCACAACTACTGTGGTACCAAGTGCGGAATTATGGATCAGTTCGCATCGGTATTCGGTAAAGAGGGTTGTCTTATCAAACTTGATTGTAGCACAATGGATTATGAGTATATCCCATTCCATCCAAAGGGTTACAGAGTGGTTTTGATTGACTCTAAGGTTAAGCATGAGTTGGTCGATTCTCCATATAATCGTCGTCGTGAGTCATGTGAAAGAGTGGTTGCCGAGATTGCCAAGAATCATCCTCAGGTAAAATTGTTGGCCGATGCCGATTTTGCTATGTTGGAAGAGGTTAAGAGTGCAGTAAGCCAGGAGGATTATATGAGAGCTACATACGTTATTGGTGAGAATTCACGTCTTGCAACAACATGTAAGGCTCTACAAGAGGATGATTATGATACCGTTGGTAAGATGGTGTTTGAAACCCATGACGGATTAAGTAAACTATATGAGGTTAGTACTCCGGAGTTGGATTTCTTGAATGAGTTGGCGAAGAGTGTAGGTGTAACTGGCTCAAGAATTATGGGTGGTGGTTTTGGAGGTTGTACCATCAATATTGTTAAGGATGAGCTTTATGATACCTTTATCAATGAGGTTCACAAGCAATATGAGGCAAAATTTGCAGTTAAACCCGCCGTTTATGATGTAAAAATCAGCGATGGTGCACGTAAGTTAAATTAATTTATTTAACTTTGCGCTCTGTTTTGCAAACCTCTAATTTTGAGGTGAGTTCTAATTGAATTAAAGTATTGAAAGAGAATGGGAAAGTATGAATTGAACAAGAATTTGGCCCAGATGCTAAAGGGCGGAGTTATTATGGATGTTACCAATGCTGAGCAGGCTAAGTTGGCCGAGGCTGCTGGAGCTTGTGCTGTAATGGCGTTGGAGCGCGTTCCATCGGATATTCGTCGCGACGGAGGAATTGCCAGAATGTCTGATCCCAAGATGATTAAAGAGATTCAAGAGGCCGTTTCAATTCCGGTCATGGCAAAGGTTCGTATTGGTCACTTTGTTGAGGCTCAAATTCTTCAAGCAATTGGAATCGATTATATTGATGAGAGCGAGGTATTGACACCTGCTGATAATGTATATCACTGTGATAAGACTCAATTCGATGTACCATTTGTATGTGGTGCAAGAAACTTGGGTGAGGCTCTTCGTAGAATTGGCGAGGGAGCATCAATGATTCGTACCAAGGGAGAGGCTGGTACAGGCGATGTTGTTGAGGCTGTAACTCACATGCGTCAAATGAACGAGGATATCCGTCGAGTTGTAAGTGCAGGAAAAGAGGAGCTTATGACAATCGCTAAGGAGTTCGGTGCTCCATACGATTTGGTTCTTTATGTACACGAGAACGGAAAGTTGCCTGTTGTAAACTTTGCTGCAGGTGGAATTGCAACTCCTGCCGATGCTGCTCTTATGATGCAGTTGGGCTCTGAGGGAGTATTCGTTGGTTCCGGAATCTTCAAATCCGGTGATCCTGAGCGCAGAGCAAAAGCAATTGTACAGGCTGTAACATATTACAACGATCCTGTAAAACTTGCTGAGCTTTCAGAGGATTTGGGAGAGCCTATGTCAGGACAGCCTGCAAGCGCAGTTGCAGACAAATATGCACAGCGCGGTTGGTAATGAAGATAGGAGTATTAGGGTTTCAAGGAGCATTCCTTGAACATGAACGTCATATTCAACAGCTTGGTCACCAGGCTGTTGATGTTCGTTATATAGAGCAGCTTGATCAAATCGATGCAATCATTCTTCCCGGAGGTGAAAGCACCACTATGGGAAAATTGTTAGATAGAACAGGCATGAAGGAGCCTCTTATTGCGAAAATCAAGGCAGGAATGCCTGCATGGGGAACTTGTGCAGGAATGATTCTTTTGGCAGAGCGTATCGAGAATGATAGCGTGAAGCATTTGGGATTGATGGATATAACTGTTCGTCGAAATGCCTATGGCCGTCAAATAGATAGCTTTGATACCGAGTGTATGATTCCTGAGGTGAGCAACGAGCCAATACCATTGGTATTTATTCGTGCTCCGTTCGTTACAGAGGTTGGTAGTGGAGTTAAGGTGCTATGCGAGGTGAATGGTAATATTGTTGCAGTACGTCAGGGCCACCTTCTTGGAACCTCGTTCCACCCTGAGCTTACAAACAATTTGTCGTTCCTACGCTACTTTATCTCAATGATAGAGAAGTAGAAGCAGGATGAATTTATAAATAAAAGAGAGCCGCGATTTGAAGTCGCGGCTCTTTTGCTATATGCTATTTAGGATACTCTTGGGTAATGAATGCTCTGTAATTAGGGTCGCGGTCACCGGTGGTTTTATATAGCTCTCCATTAGCCTTGTAGTATAGAACACGCTCTTTGTCAGAATTTCTTTGTTCAACATCCATAATATAGATTGTTGCATATACCGGACGGGTAATTACGTCAATATCGTCGGCATACCAATCTTTGTACTCGCCACTCTCGAATGAAGCTTGAACCTCTTCTGGTAGTTGATTGTATGTAATGTCGCTGACTGTCATTTGCCAATCGCCATCTTTTTCAATCCATACCTCTTTCTCGCTTCTATCCTCTGCATTGTAGAAATCTGCTACATAGTAACCGTGATTCAACTCCCACTCCACATAGTTTGCATCGGGGTATAACTCGGTTAGTGTCTCCTTTACGGGTGTAGGAACCTTGTTGGTCTTTACATCCTTGTCGTCATCCGAACAAGCAACGAAACCTGCTAACGGTAACAACAGTGCCAATAGTTTAAAGTAGTTCTTCATAGTTGCTTTGTTTTAAGGGTGAATACTTATTTTTTCTTAGTTTATTCTCTTTTATCAGTCGTCAATGTCTATTAGGCGGAACTTCTTGTCAAAAGTCAACTCTAATCTGTTTGATAACTCAATGTCGTAATTCTCTTCGCGATCAATCTTCAGAATTTTTACGTCGGGATACTTTTTTGCTACGTACTCGGAAATCTGCTTAGGAACAATTGCAGTAGGAACTGCGCTCTTGCGGCACTCAACATCTTTCCAATCGCCATCGCCCGAGAATTCAATTTTTGTGCCATCGACCAACATTACCTCGTATTCTGAGTAAAAGAAGTCAACATCTTTCTTTGCATACGATAACTCGTAGTTAGGGAAGTTTGTCTGGATAAATTTTTGAGCCTTTTGTGGTAACTCGTTGAAGTCAACAGCTCTGTCGTTGTCTGCGAAAGCAACACCTGCAAATAGGGTTACTACCAGTAGTGTAAATAGCTTTTTCATCTTTTCAGTTTTTTAATTGTTTATACTCTTTCTATCTTTCGAAAGCAAAGTTGAAGAGCAATTCTGAAAAGAATTTGAAATATTCGGCTATTTTTGAAAAAAAACCACTTTTTTTTTAAAAATCTACAGAAAAGTAGTGCATCCCATCAAAAAAACGGTATGTAAGTTTGAAATTGTAGTACCTACATATAGCTTTTACCAATGCCAATCCCAATCCTAATAACCCTGCATTTTTATTGCCTTGATAGAATCGGTCAAAGATATGTTCTGAATCTAATGGTTCCAATCCCTGGTTTGCAACAACAAAAGAGTTGTTTTTCAATTCAATATGAATAGAGCCTCCCTCGGGCGAGTGTATAAAGCTATTCTTTATAAGGTTTGATATGAGGGTTGTGGCTAACGATTCATTCATATTAATAGCAAAATACTCCAATATCTCTTCAGAACACTTAATGTTGCGCACTTCGTATATCTCTTTATATTGTTCTAAGCTTTCGTGAACAATCTGTGAGATATTAACTGTAACGCTCTCGGGGAATTGTCCGTTATCGATTTTTGTCAATAGAAGCAGGGTACTGTTTAAACGTGCAGCCCTTTTTGCTGTTCGCTGAATCTTAAACAGTTCGCTCATCTGCTTCTCGGGAAGGTTGACATTGTCTATAAGCCACTCTGTTCTATTCCCAATAATGGCAAGCGGAGTTTGCAATTCGTGCGATGCGTTACCAATAAACTGCTTCTGCTGTTCAAAAATCTTTTCAGAACGTTCAATTGCACTTTGCGCAGCTATATTCAATTTACGAAACTCTTGAACAGATGTTTCAGACAGTTCCATAGAGAAGTTTGTACCGGGTTTATATCTGTCTAAGCAGTCGAGCAGTACATATAATGGACGCATTGTAATTACAAATAGCCACATGGCAACTCCAATAATGGAGATAAATAGCAGGACAAACAAAAAGATTATCCACCAAAAGATAGCTCCTAATAGGTCTGCTCTTTCAAATGTTGGAGTAAGAACCTCTAATTCATAAAAAGTACCTGCAGCATCTTGAAAAATGATATTGAGTACTCGTGCAGGCTCGTTTTCGTTTTTTGCGTCAATATATACTTTGCGGTCTGAATATCGAAAATGGGGAGTGTTTTTCACGTAGTCAGTATCAACTACCTTAATAGAGTAGCTATTGTTGGTTCCATCATTCCGGTCCGGCATATCAAAGCCTGCCAATTTACGGCTTATAATTGTTGAGGCATAATCTTCGAGCGAGTCATCGGCCTCGTCGTTTATCTCATCGACCATTCTGTAATAGAAAAGAACCGCCCATATTGACATCAATATCAATAGGAGTAGTGAGAGTCGTATGGCTATCTTGTACTTTAGTTTCATGCTCTATTTTATTATCAATTTATATCCAAACCCATATACTGCGCTTATCTCGATGGTCGCTCCGGCTCCCTCCAATTTTCTTCTAAGATTCTTTATCTGAGCATAGACAAACTGGAAGTTGTCGGAGTCATCGGCATAGTCTCCCCAGACCGACTCCGCCAGAACCCCTTTATCTATTACGTGCGAGGGCCTCTGCATAAAGTATAGAAGAATATCGAACTCTTTTTTTACCAGCTTTATCTCTGTTCCCTCAATCTCTACCCTGCGACTATCGGGGTGCATGGTAACGTTGCCCAATTCAATCGTAAACTCTCCGTGCGAGCGGCCTCGCCTAAGAACACTTTTAACACGGGCAATTAACTCGGATATATGAAATGGTTTTGCAAGGTAATCATCTGCACCTAAATCCAAACCGGCAACTTTATCTTCAATGGAGTTACGAGCAGATATAATGATTACATTTTCACGCTTTTTCAGGTTGCGGATGTGTTCAAGGAGTTTCAATCCACTGCCGTCGGGTAGCATTATGTCGAGCAATATGCAATCGTAGGTGTAGCCGGCAATTTTTGAGTCGGCTTGCATGTATGTGGAGGCACTTTCGACAATGTAACGCTCCTCTTGTAATGCGCGGCATATAATTTCACGCAATGAGCTGTCGTCTTCTATTACTAATATTTTCATAGCCAAAAATACAATTTTTTTATTTTAGTGCAAATAGGGCAGATAGAAATTGAGAATCTGAATTTTTAATTTTAAATTTGCGAAACGATGTAATATGTATTGATATTAATTCTAAAACAAAATATTATGAGTACAGTAGCAGAGAGCGTGGCCCAGCACTTGTTGGACATTAAGGCTATCAAGTTAAGCCCATCAGAGCCATTTACATGGGCATCAGGATGGAAATCTCCTATCTATTGCGATAATCGTAAAACATTATCATATCCAAAGGTTCGTGACTATATCAAAGAGCAGTTTGCTGCAGCTATCAAGGAGAAGTATCCTGAGGTAGAGGTTATTGCAGGAGTTGCCACAGGAGCTATTGCTCAGGGAGTATTGGTTGCTCAGGAGTTGGATTTGCCATTTATCTATATCCGCTCTTCAGCAAAGAATCATGGATTGGAGAATCTTATTGAGGGTGCTTATACCCCTGGTCAGAAGGTGGTGGTAATCGAGGATTTGATCTCAACCGGAGGTTCAAGTTTGCAGGCAGTTGAGGCTCTTCGCAATGCTGGTTGCGAGGTGTTGGGAATGTTGGCAATTTTCACATACGGATTCCAGAAGGCTGTTGACAACTTCACCGCAGCTAATTGTCAGGTAGATACTTTGAGTAACTACAATGCAATGATTGATCTTGCAGTTAAGGAGGGTTATGTAAAACCTGAGGAGGTTGAGAAGTTGAAAGCATGGCGTGTAAGTCCTGAAACATATAAGTAAACTTTTCTGTACTATGGCAAAAGTTGAGGTAGTTAGCAATGTTGTAAAAATCAATCAGGCTATTGGCGACATTTACGGTTTCCTTTCTGATTTTAATAGAGTCGGTGCGCTTGTCAATATGGTAAGACAGATGGGCAATATGGATAATATGGCTCAGATGGCCGGCGCGAAGGCCGATGATATGAAGAAGGCGAAGGAGATGATTCAGGATGTTCGCTTTACCGACGATGTTTGCTACATTCAAATTAAGAATATGGGCGAGATTGCTCTTCAGATTTTAGAGCGCGAGGAGCCAAAATTGATAAAGTTGGGTGGAGTGGTGCCATTTGAGTACTATTTGTGGATTCAACTTATCTCCGATGCCCCATACGAGACTCGTTTACGTATAACTTTCCGTGGCGAGATGAATATGATTTATAAGATGATGCTTAAGGGAAAGTTGGAGCAGGGAATTAACGGCTTTGCCGATGCCTTAGCCAAAATTCCATACTCAATGTTCCGATAAACATTATTTACCGTATAAACTTCGGGGTGGTAGCATTGCGCTATCACCCCGAAATTTGTCTATAAAGGAGAATTTTTTAATCCAATGTTGGATATAAATTTTAATATGCCATTGGCAACCTCTATTTTATGCAATGTTCTGGACATTGATTTCCCTTCATTTGTTGATCCCCATTCATCACCTAAAATAATTTCAAGCGAGGATTCAGAGTGCTTTGTAAATGATTCAACGTCGAACCTTTGATTAAAGACAATGTCGATAGATGATTCACTAACCAATATAATAGTAAGCAATCCCATAGTTCCATCGCCATATCCTTGTGTTCTAAAGAATAATAATTTTGAGTTTTTTGATAATTCAACTTCTAAGAAGTTGTATGAATTTTTGTATTTATCGCGCCAGGGAAGCCATGGGTCTTGATTGTTAATAGTCTTTATGGGATGGGGATAATTTTGTTTGTAGAATTCTAATTTTTGTACTGTCATAGTTGCTTCTGTGTCATAGGAAGAACCTTTAATGCCGCACATGTAATAAATACTACTTGTTCCAATAGCGGAGTTGTATATTACTTTGGGATTGAAAATTTCTTCTTGTGAATAATATGACTCTTCAATATCCTCGAAATCTTCAATCCACCTACTAAAATTGTAATTGATATCATTAACATTCACGATGGTGTCAGTTTTTGCAAAACATAGGTTGCAACATGAAGCTATGATAACAGATAATAATACCCTTTTCATGCTTAAATATTAGTATGTGATGGTTCCTATTTTAGTTTCTGTACCATTCCATATATCAGTGCCGTTAGAGCCATAATAACTAATATCATACTCTTGTGGAAGATATACCGTCTCAGATATTTTTACGAATTTACCAGATTCTACATTTAGCTGATATGTAACATCTTTACGTTGTGCCGTGATTTTGTCCGTTTTTCTCAATGATTCAAAGATTATTGGGTCTTGTGTTGTTGGGCATAGTTCAAATATACGAAGGATACCTTTTGAGAATAATGCGTATTGCTTTGTGATAATTTCATCATTGACATTTTCTGAATATCCACTAACAAAAACTTCGATGGTGTCGCATAACTGGTTATCTTTATATACTGCGAAAATTTCTCTGCATAAATCATATGCCATAGAGATTTGAACAGAAAATATGTCAGGACACTGATGTTCGGGGTTATATATTGGTCTATACCTACGCCCTGCAATCACCCAGCAATTAGTATTTTTGTCCTCTATCTTGCCTTGCATATCCAAGAATCGTACTGCTCTTAATTTTTCTATATCGTTATTGTTCATCCATCCCCATCTCCAATAGTTATCTTTATTGTTGTTTGCTATATTTTTATATTCAACAATTGGATATGATTCTGTGAGTGGTAACATCTCTCGCAACTCCGAGATTGAATATTGAGCAGTTGCATAGTGCCATGTGCATAAGCTAATAACTAATATTATCAGAACTTTTTTCACTGTATTCATAGTTTGTTTATTTTCTAAAATGATACAATATACCATCTTTTGCTTCAATCATATATTTACTTCTATTGTTATTATAGTGAACTTCAAATGCGCTTCCGGCTCTCTTTGCAGAGACATAATCAATTAATTGGTTAAAAACAACGGTTGCTTTACCATCTTTAAGTAAAATTATGGTACAGGTTTCTAAGTTATCACGCGATGGAATACGACTTCTTAAAAATATTAGCCGAGAATCTTTTGAAGGTTGTCCTTGAAAAAACAAAATATCGCTTGCAAAGGTACTAGTTTTAACTCCATGAATATGTGTTGGCGAAGTTATAGAGGCTAGAACGTTTCTTTTGTTATCAAGAATCTCAACCTTTTGCACTATATTAAGGGTATCTTTTGTTAGAGTATATCCTGCTATTGTGTATGAATGATTGTTAAAATTAATTGTGTCTATATAGACTAATAAGGGATCTTTATATTGAGACTCTTTTTTAGGGGTCCATGAATATGAATCTATGAATTTTGAATTTGTGTATAATGAATTATCTTTAAATATATAGATGGGTTCTACATAATCTCTTCTGCCTGCACCAACATCGGTTAACACCTCTTTTGCTTTCTGGTGGTTTAGTTTTGCAGCCTCCTTCAATAGGGTAACAGCCATCTCTTTGTCGTGTTGTACCCCCTTTGCATAGTAGTAGCAGTGTCCTAATAGGTACATAGCATCGGGATTGTTTTTGTGCGATGCTAACTGTAAATATCTGACAGCCTTTTTGTAGTCTTGCTCTACACCATATCCTTTGAGATATGCAAATCCTGCATTATATTGAGCTTCAGTATTACCCTGGTCTGCAGCTTTAATCCACCACTCGATAGCCTGGACTGTGTCCTTTGTAATCTGTGCCATTTTTACTTGGGCTTCAATATCTCCCTTCTCTGCCATTTTTAGAGTTGCCCATTTTTCGAACTCCTCTTTGTCGTCTCCTTGACTCCACATCTCTTTCTCATACCTGTCTCCGGTTGTTTGATAATATGGGTAGTATGTAGTTCTCTCTCCAGGGCAGTGTATGTTTAAATAGTTAAAGTTGTAACCATATTCAAGGTTGACACGCAGGGCATTATCTATGATAAATCCTCCCTCTATACCTTTGTATTGTGATATGTACATTATTTTGTTGCTCAAGTCAGGAGAGGGTAGATACTGAAAATATAAAACATCCGAAGGAAGATAAGTTAGTGATAGGGCGACAACATTTTTACCTACCTTTATATCGTTAACCATGTAAAGAGGTGGACACTCCATAAATCGGTAATTGATAAAATGATTTTCAAACCTAATGCCATATCGATTGTCGTGGGAACCGTCAATAACTGGCGTGCCATTTATGATTCCGGTATTCACTAATTTACCATTAAAGAGTGTTGGAAAGATAGTTCGTAACGAATCAAGATAATATTTTGATTGCTTATACTCTTCCTGAAAATATAGTTTAGCAATAGAGTCGCATTGAAGAGAGTCGCAGTAATTTTCGTCGTAGAATGGTAGGGAATAGAGCCCCTTATATAAATCAGTGGTTCCTGCCTTGTATATCTCTTCATAGTATATGTCGTCAATCATCTCTCCGTTATTTTCATAGGCATCCTCCTTATAGTAGTAACTAAGGGGTCTATATCCTTTACATTTGCTCTTCAGATAAGTCAACTCCTCCTCAAAATATTCAGGATACGCATAAGTTATCGGTTTTACATCGACACGTCTTAGTTCCCAAAACTTCGGAGATAACTTTTTGGTTTTATAATAATTTGTGAATGCAGAGGAGTCTATTGGAATATATATCTTTCGGGTTTTCCAATTCTCTTCACACCACTTATCACCGGTGTCATTGTATTTTATAACTGTTATATAACCGGGAAATTCATTTTCAAATTCAGGGCGAGATTCCCTGTCAACAATATATTTGGTTTTAATGTTGTTTGTAGAGGAGGATTTTTCTGTTTGTGCATGCAGACTAAAATTGCCTATCAGCAATCCTAAAAATATCAAAATTGTTATTGCCGGTTGTCTCATATTGTTGTGTATTTGGAAGTGATTTTCGCAAAGTTAAAAAAAACAGATATTTAGAACTTTACTTAACAAAAATTTTTTCCAACTCTGGGTATTCGCCGGGGAGGTGGGTGGTTAGAAGTTTGGCAATAGATGCTGAGCCGGGTTTGATAGAGTCAATGAAGTGCTGCTTCTTTTCGTGCAATCCTCGCAAACCGAATGCTCCCATAGCTTGTAGAAGTCTTACAAGTGCTATGTGGTGGTAACTTTTTACAAAGTCATCAACCATTTCGGGGCGTATGGCTTGCAGCTCGCTTATGTAGTGATTAAGTAACTCTTGGTGTTGAGTTTCGGGGATTTCGGCAATGGCATCGTAGAGAAGCGAGGCTACATCGTAGCCCAATGGACCTTTGCGGCCACCCTGATAATCAATAAAAATTGCCTCCTCGTCCTTAACCATAATGTTTCTGCTTTGGAAATCGCGGAACATAAAGGTGTTGGCCGGTTGCGATTCTATAATCGAACATAGTTTTTCCAAATCGTTCTCTAACAAATCTTCGTCAATGGGAATGGCTGCTAATCTAAGATAGCAGTATTTAAAGTAGTTTAAATCCCACATTATGCAACGTTTGTCAAATGATGGGCGAGGAAGCGCATTGCTATAGTCCAGTTCGTCTCCTGCAAACTGCATTTTCAACAGCTCGCTAAGTGCCTTTTTGTATAGTGAAATTGTGTGCTCAGATAATTCACGCTCTTGTCGCTCTGCGGTTAGTATATCTAAAAGCATGTAACTGCCTAAATCCTCCTGGATGTAGGCGCTGTTGTCTGCAGCACAACACAAGATTTCAGGAACTGCAACTCCTCTTGCTTTGAAGTATTTTGAATATTCAATAAAGAGTTTGTTTTCGCGCAGATCAGCATTGATGGTTCCAATGTAGCTCTTCTCTTCGTTGAAAATGCGCCAATATTCACGAGCCGAGCCCGATGCCGGCAACTTCTCCATTGATGTTGGTTCTGCTCCGAAGAATTCTCTATATAGTTGTGTTAAGATTGTGCTGTTCATTATACATTATTTAATTTATCTTCATTATGTGCTCAATGCAGAAAGCATTTTAGAGCTAAATCTGCTCAATGCAGAAAGCATTTGCGTGTTCAAAGTTAAATCGTAACCATTGTTTTTACAAGGTTATGGTGAATTTTGTGCCGTGAGTCTCTTCATCGGTTGACGAGGTTACCCCTATCTGACCGTTGTGTAACAGGATAATCTGCTTGCATAGGCTCAATCCAATTCCGCTGCCACTCTCTTTTGTCGTGAAGAATGGGACAAATATTCTATCTTGAACCTCTGGCAGAATGCCGGGGCCATTATCGCTGATAGAGATTCGTGTATGCGAGTTTGGAATTTTGTGTATCTTCACTTTTATCTTTGGATTCTCGGTTTCGCTACATGCTTCAATGGCATTTTTAATCAGATTGATTAGTACCTGTTCCATCAATGTGCGATCAATGAGTAGTTTATGCTCTTCCGGGTGAACGTCATACTCAATGTAGGGCAGATTGAAGAGGTGGTTGATATCTGAGATAAGTTCTGCAGCTGAAACCTCGCCTAAAACAGGGGTAGGAATCTTGGTCAGCTTTCTGTAGTTTTCAACAAAGTTTAGCAGCCCCTGTCCGCGACGGTTAATTGTGGAGATTGCCTGTTTGGTCATATCTGCATCCACCTCGCCGGTAAGAAGGGTGTCCGAGATAGAGATAATCGGGGTTAGCGAGTTCATGATTTCGTGTGTCAGTACACGGGTAAGTTTCTGCCACGATTCGAACTCGTTCATGTCAAGCAGGCTGCCAATCTCTTTAAGACTGATCATGGTGATTGCACTATTGCCAGAATTGAATTGTGTTTTTGAGATATTCAGACGGCGTATCTGGCCATGTCTGTTTATGGTGATTATCGGCGAGTTGATCTGCTCAATAATCTCTTGTTGCAGGGTTGCTCTGTTGCCAAGAAGTTTTGTTGCAGCCTGATTGCACCACTCTATCTGCCACTCGTTGTTGCAAACTAATACCGCAATATCTGCCTTGTCTAAAAGTTGGGCATAGTAGCTCTGTAGGATTGCATCGGAGCGGTGTTGCTCGTTGATGTTTTTTATACACTCTTGCAACTCTTTGTTGAGCATTTCAAGGGTAGTATCGCTGTATTTCGATGATATATGGAGCGAGGTTTCACGATTCTTGAGAGCCAGAATTACCGAGTGCATAGCCTCCCATTGTTGGCGTTGAACTCTGTATAGATTCATTGCGAACAGAATGTCTGCCAATATGATTATAGCCATGGTAAACCATAGTTCGCTAATAGTGCACAGGGCTGCCATTGCTGAGCATATTACTATGGCAAGAACGTGCAGGGCGACGATTAATCGATATTTTATCTTCATAGCTCGTATTTCTCCATTTTTCTGTACAGGGCAAATCGGGTAATTCCTAACTCTGTGGCTGCTTTTGAAACGTTGCCCGAACAACGAATCAGCGCTTCGCTTATTGCCTGCTTCTCAATCTCAGCCAGGGTTTTAGGCTGACTTTGTGTATGCTTTTTAGGGGTGCTTTGTACGGTATTCAAGCTGAAGTGTTCCGGTTTCAGGGTGCCTGAGTCGCACAGAATAATAGCTCGCTCAATTGCGTGTTGCAACTCTCGCACGTTTCCCGGCCAGCCGTACTGCATAAGTCTGTTGCCGGCCTCGCTGTTAATGTTGGCAATCTTTTTCTTGTACTTCTTGGCATATCGCTCCATAAAGTGATTTGCCAGAAGTAAAATGTCTTCGCCTCGTTCACGCAGGGGCGGCAGATGAATCTCTATGGTGTTGATTCTGTATAGCAAATCCTGTCTGAATCTCTCCTCGTTCACCATATTGAATATGTCTGCATTTGTTGCACATATCAACCTTATATCGATGGGGATGGATTGGGTGCTGCCCAATCGGTTGATTACCCGCTTCTCAAGGGCAGTGAGCAGTTTTGCCTGCATTGGGAGAGTCAGGTTGCCAATCTCGTCCAAAAACAGAGTTCCTTTGTTGGCAATCTCCATTCTTCCTGCCTTTGCTTTTCGTGCATCGGTAAATGCTCCCTTCTCATATCCGAACAGTTCGCTCTCGAAGAGCTGTTCGGGAATTGCTCCCAAGTCGATGGGGATAAATGGATTTTCTGCTCTGGGCGAGGTTTCATATATCATTCTTGCTACCAGATCTTTGCCGGTGCCATTCTCACCCAAAATCAGAATGTTTGCATCGGTTGGACTTACCTTCTCGATAGTGGAGAATACCTGTTGCATGACAGGGGAGTTGCCTATTATCAAGGTTGAGGCAGGGGTAGGCGAGCTTATGGCTTGTACCTGCTCTTTTAAGCGTGCATTCTCGGATTTCGTCCTTTTCAGCTCATTTGCCGAGTGTAGGGTGGCAAGAAGTTTCTCTCTGTCCCAGGGTTTTGCAATGAAGTCGGTGGCTCCATGTCTGATGGCATTGACCGCTTTGTCGGTGTCGGCATACGCAGTCATACAGATAACAACGGCATTTTTGTCAATCTCTAATATTCTCTCTAATGTGTTGAAACCCTCTTGACCGCTGATAGCATCCTTGCTGAAGTTCATATCGAGCATAATAATGTCGGGTTTGAATTCGTGCATGAATTGCTCAATTTTCTGGGGCGAGGTTGCAACTTTGATACTCTCGGTCATGGGCTTTAGCAACATGTTCAGTGCAAAGAGAATATCTTTGTTGTCATCGATTATTAATATTGTGCCGAAGTTCTTCATTGTATCTATTCCATTGTATGTTTTAATCTCATTCGCTACCCCGCTAACTCCTCTTTTCAGGTTTTCAAAGTTAAGTATTAATTTTGAGATATACTATAGAAGATTGTGCGGTTTCGCACCAAATATTGTGCGGTTTCGCACGAATTTTATGAGTTTGTAAATATAGTAAATACTGTATAATCAATGAGTTATGTGAATGGCACGTTTTTTGAGATAGTGATTAGTGAATAGATGTGTAACAGCTAAAAAATTTGACAAATGATACTTCTACACTATTTTAAAGTTGCAATAAGAAACTTGCAAAAGAGTTGGGGTCATGTCCTGATTACTGCGTTGGGACTTGCAGCTGGTTTGTTGCTATTTGCATGGGCCGCATATTTGTGGCATGATGATTTTATGCGATATAGAACCTATCCCACATTTGACCGATTGGTATATCCCACTGTTTATGAACCCGGTGGCGAATTGGATAATAACTATCAATCATATTTGAGAGACGACGTTATGAAAGGAGTGATTGCTCAATTGCCACAGGTAGAGGAGATAATGTTTGGTTATGGAAAAGAGCCGATTAATGTAGATGTAAATGGTAAGGAGTTGCTTTTGAATGCATTCTTCACATCTTCTAATTTTAATAATCTGATGCCGGTGGAGTTTGTCGATGGGTCTATAGTGGATTTCCAGAGCAATTCCGATGCAATTCTTATAACCGAGAGTTGTGCCGAAAAACTTTTTGGAGGAGAAAGGGCAGTAGGTAAGTCGCTCTATGTGGCAAATATAGGTGGTTCACTTAAGGTAGATAAATATTTTAGCGTTGCCGGAGTTGTTTGTGATAAACATTTGCCCAATACCGATGGAATGCCCCAAAGCTATGATATAATATTCGGGGATGGTCTTGAGGGTTCAATATTTAAAGCGTATGCAGTAACCAGTATATTGTTGCTAAAATCGGCAGATATGCTTGAAACGGTAAATGATATATTGGCCAATACCGCTTTCGATGGCGTTAATGAAAGTGTGCGTTTGCGCCTTATTCCAATAAAATATTTGACAAGTGCCGGAATCTCGCCCATAATGGTTACAATATATTGTGCTTTTAGTTTGGTATTTCTTATATCGCTTATCTATGCTTTAAGCTATTTTATAGGAAACTTCATGTTGCGCAGTAAGGAGTTGCAACTTCGTAAGGTGCTGGGAGCCGGCAGAGAATCAAATGTAATGCTATGTTTTGTAGAGATGTTCATATACCTGCTTTTTGTAGCTCTCTTATCGATAGTTATGTGTGAATTACTGTTTAGCATAGATTTGGTTGAGGAGTTTATGCTTGCCGATGGTATAAATATTCGCGTTGATGATATTGTAAGAATGTTGGTAACCTTGGTGCCAATGCTTCTGATTTTGTTCTTTGTGGTTGCTTGTGTTGCTTCTGCGGTAACGAAATTGAGAAGTCCTAAACATAGAGTTAAAAGTGTAATGTTGGCTTTCCATTTTACAATAACCTTGGCATTTTTGTTGCTATCGGGGTATATGTATATGGATATCTGTAACACTAAAAAGGGTTATTATCCATACATTTCCGATAAGGAGCTAAGCTCGATATGGTGCTATGCCCATGATAGAAACTATCTCACATTGGCACAATATGAGGAAATGATACATGATATTGAGGCCTCGCCTAAATATGAAACAGCATACGCACATAGCGATCCTATATTCAACGAGAGTCTTGGGGCTTATTCACTTGCACGCCATTATGTGTCAGTATCATATTTGAAAATGATGAAGATTCCAGGAGCGGAGAATCTGAACGAGGGCGATGATTTCTGTTTTATTTCACATAGTTTGCAAAATAGTATTGACTCGCTTGGATACTTGGATGTATCGGAGTTTCGGGGGGTGAGTCTGGGAACGTTGACCGATGTGCCTGTAAACAGAGAGTTTTTCGAAAAGAGACACAGGGTGACAGGCTTGGTTGATAACAGAGACGCTTTTACTGGAAATATAGTCCTGCTACCATTGGGTGAAGTTGATAAAAATATTTGTATATACTACATAAAGGTAAAAGATGGCTATAATGTGGATGATGAGTTTTACTATTTGGAGTCAGATTATAATAAGAAATTACCGGGAGTGCAGGGTAGAAATGTAACGGCCTATAATTTGGTAGTGAGCGATAGCAATATTGTGTTGTTCAGTATGGCGCTCATCTGTTTTGTGGTAATGTTAATGATTTCGGTTTCAGGAATAGTCAGCACAATTAGTGTCGATGTAAATCGCAGAGAGAAAGAGGTGGCAATTCGAAAGATAAATGGAGCCGGATTCAAACAGGTCTATTGGCTATTTGGCCGATTATATTGCAGAATTTATGTAATAGCGGTGATTGTAGTGCTGATAGCGTGGTTCTTTGTTACAAACACCATGCTTGCCGGCGAGGAGTTAAGTAGGAATCCTTTGCTATGGCTTGGAGTTGTGTTGCTTGCAGCTGTGGTTATTTTGATCTCAATTGTACCTCAAATATACAGAGTTGCACGAATTAACCCATCAGAAATGTTAAGGAGTGAATAATGGATATAAAGTTAGATAAGAAACCGTGGTATATCAGGCGCAGGTCGATGTTGTTGTGGGCCGTGCCGTTGGCCGTGCTGTTAATATACCTGTTAGTGGGGGCATTCGGACCATCGAAAAGGGGGGTGTCAATGCGCGATATAAAAATTTCGACAGTAGAGTTTGCCGACTTTGCCGATTATATCGACGTTGAGGGAGTTGTGTTGCCTATTATGACAATCAAGGTGAATAGTAAAGAGGCCGGTACGGTTGCACGAATTGTTAAGGATGATGGTGCAATGCTTAATGCCGGCGATACCATTCTTGTTTTGGAGAATTCGGCTCTTGAACGTGAAATTCAGGATATGCAGGATGAGTGGGAGAAGTTAAAGATAAGCAATCGCGAAAAACTGGTCCAAATGGAGAAGAGTTCGTTGAATTTGCAGATTGAGGCTCTTAATAACGAGTATGAGTTGCAGCGCATGGAGAAGCAAATCAATCAGGAGAGGCAGGAGTTCGAGATTGGGGCCAAAAGTGCTGCACAGCTTCAACTTACCGAGGATGAGTATAAATACAAAACTGAAAAAGTGCGTTTGCAACGCCAGGGGTTAAAGCATGACTCTTTAGTAACCGAACTGCAAAGGGAGTTGCTCCTTAATGACCAGGAGCGTGAACGAAGGCGCGTTGAAAACTCGAACAGCCGTTTGGATAACTTGGTGGTTCGTGCTCCAATTGCCGGGCAGTTAAGCTCTGTGGGAGTTGTGATAGGTCAGCAGCTCTCCGAAGGGTATGGAGTTGCGGAGATGAAGGTCTTGACCCAATATAAAATCTCAACCTCGATAAGCGAGTACTACATTGACAGGGTCTCATTGGGGTTGCCTGCTACCATAAATTATCAGAATATGAACTATCCTTTGAAGGTGTCGAAGGTGGTTCCTGAAATTAAAGATAGAACCTTTAAAGCTGACTTGATATTTACCGATACCATGCCCGATAATTTGAGAGTGGGAAAGAGTTACCGACTTCAGATTGAGTTGGGGCAACCCGAGAAGATGTTGACGGTGGATCGTGGCGACTTTATTCAAGAGACCGGAGGTTTATGGATATATAAACTTAATGAGAGTGGCACAAAAGCAACAAAGGTAAAGATTCATATTGATCGCCAGAATCCGTCGAAGGTCTCGATAGCCGATGGTTTGCGTGAAGGAGACAGGGTTGTGGTTGCAGGATATGCAGATTTTAAAGGAGTTGATGAGTTAATAATAAAAAATTAGATTACAGATATGATTTTACACTATTTTAAAATGGCATTACGCCAACTCTACAGGGTTAAATGGCAAGCCTTGGTGAGCGTCTTGGGAATGGGAGCAGGCTTGATTCTATTTGCAGTATGTAACTCTTTTCTTAGGAGTGAATTAGCGGCAAATCGTGAGTTTGCCACATACGATAGATTGGTGTGCCCTACCTATTGTAGAGATGGAAAACCTATGGGTTATCAAATCTTTTTCAAGGGCGAGGGTGTTTGGGATAAACTTGTCGAATCGCCTATGGTCGATGGAGTGGTATTTGCTCGAGGTTGGGCAGCGTGCCTTGTTTCGGCCTCCGATGGAGTAGAGTTAAATGCCCGTTTTGTGTGTTACGAGGGGGAGTTCAGTAAGGTGTTCCCCATGGAGTTGGTTGAGGGTACTATGGCTCCATTCGATGACGATAACAAATCTATAATAATCTCAAAGGCATTTGCCGAAAGGATTTTTGGAACTTCCACAAATGTTATTGGCAAGGAGATAAATGTTGTACGTGTTGAAGGAACCGACATAGGCGAACCATTAAGGGTGGTGGCGGTAGTTAAGGATTACCGCAAAAGCACCGGAAGTGCATTGGGAGAGTTTGATTTTATCCTTAATGCAAAATCGAGTAGCGCCAAACCCTTGACTAATACTAATCCCTACTACCGCATCTATCTTACAATGCGTTCAATGGATGAACTGGAGGCATTAAACAATATTTCGGAAAAGGAGAGATGGTCGGAATACGATATGTCGAAATCTATGCGAGGGGTAGAAGATAGCCCACTCTGTTTTAACCATATTTCAGATTTAAATAGAGACGAGATACAGGTCTTTTTAGTTGTTTCAATAGCGGGATTTGCAATCCTTTTGGTCTCGATAGTCTATATATTGAATCTCTTTATCGGACTCTTTATGTTGCGAGCAAAGGAGCTGAAACTGCGTAATTTTCTGGGAGCCGGATACATCTCTAACTCGTTACTGCTCTTTGCAGAGTTACTTGTTGTAACGCTCTGTTCGTTAATTGTGTCGATAATCTTTTGCGATATACTCTATAAGGTGGTCGATTTCGATGTCTATTTGGTGCTATCCAAAGTGCAGATTATACAACATTTGTTGCACTATTCGCTTTTGTTGTTAGCTTTGTTTATGGTGGTTTCGGTTATATCTGTGTTTATGGTAAACAAGGTTAGGAATTCCAAACACCGAGTGAAGAATGTAACCTTGGCGGTGCAATTCTTTATAACACTGCTCTTTCTGGCAACCTCCTTAATCTTTAATTCAGTTCTAACAGACAGAATTAACTCGGTTGCCCCCTATATATCTGAAACTCAAATGAAACGAATCTTAGTGATGCGAGCCCCGGCTCCATACGAAAAATTCAGTATGTTCAAGAGCGATATTGAATCCATGCCGCAGTATAGTGTAGCATGGCGTGACACCAGATATGGAATGTTCGAAGAGAGGTTACTTTCAAAATATCTTGTAAATGTAGATTATTTGAAGATGCTTAATCTACCCGGATCGGAAAATTTGAATGAGGGAGACAAATTCTGCTACATTACCAAAGATATGGAGAGTGCTGTTGATGAGAATGGCAATATAATGCTTGACAATGAGGTTTTCACAGTGACCCATGTAATTGGTGGTAATTCTCCGAGAGAGAGTGTTGTTTATCTTCCCTCGAATGGATGGGAACCCAATAGGTGTGAACTGTTTATTAAGATAAATGATGAATATTCATTTAAGGATGGGTATGAAAGAGTCTGTGAGCAGATTAATAAATACTATGTAATGAATAATTCAATGATTGCGACTTTTTATTTGCAGACGGTAGGTGGCGATGTCCCAATCTTTATGACAATAGCCTTTTGTGCAATGGTAATCTCGCTTCTGATAACCGTTTCCGGAATAGTAGGAACTATAACCCTTGATACCGACCGTAGAAAGAAGGAGGTGGCTATTCGCAAAATTAATGGTGCCGGATTCAAGCAGATCTATTGGCTCTTTGCCAAACTCTATTTCAGAATATATGTAATAGTTGCTCTATTGGTTACGTTTATAATATTTTATGTAACCCATTTGCAACTGCTTGGTGAATTCATTACAGTCTCTTTATTAGAGTGGATTGCTGTTTATCTGTTTGCTGCACTCGTGATATTTATATCAATATGTTCTAAAATATACCAAGTGGCACGAATAAATCCATCTGAGCTGCTTAGAGCAGAGTAAAAATGTATAAACAATAAAAAATATAGATATGATTAAGGTTGAGAAATTAAGAAAAATCTTCAAGACTGAAGAGGTTGAGACTTGGGCACTAAACAATGTGTCAATTCAAATTAAACAAGGAGAATTTGTTGCAATCATGGGACCGTCGGGTTGTGGAAAGTCAACGCTGTTGAGCATATTGGGCCTATTGGATAACCCCACCGAGGGAAACTACTTCCTTGATGGTGTCAATGTTGCTTCATTTAATGAGTCGCAGAGAAATTCATTGAGAAAGGGAAAGATAGGTTTTGTGTTCCAGAGCTTCAATCTTATTGATGAGTTGAATGTTTATGAAAACATAGAGTTGCCTTTGCTCTATATGGGAATAGGCTCGTCAGAGCGTAAACGTAAAGTGAACGAGGCTATGGAGCGTATGGGAATCTCGCATAGAAGCAAACATTTCCCTAATCAGCTCTCAGGAGGTCAGCAGCAGCGTGTTGCAATTGCTCGTGCAATTGTGGTGAACCCTAAGTTGATTCTTGCCGATGAGCCGACAGGAAATCTGGACTCAAAAAATGGAAAAGAGGTTATGACTCTTCTCGGCGAGTTGCATAAGAGCGGAACAACAATCGTTATGGTTACCCACTCTCAGCACGATGCAAGCTATGCTGACCGTGTAATTAACCTATTCGATGGAGAGGTTGTCACCGAGATAACAATGTAACTAAAAATTACTCTATAACACAAATCCCTTGTAGCTGTCAAAAACTTCAGTTACAAGGGATTTTTGGTGCCCAGAACAGGACTCGAACCTGCACAGCCGTAAGGCCACTACCACCTCAAAGTAGCGTGTATACCAATTTCACCACCTGGGCATTATAGGATAAGAAAATTGTACCCGAAATAGGACTCGAACCTACACAGCCGTAAAGCCACTAGAACCTGAAACTAGCGTGTCTACCAATTCCACCATTCGGGCGTTATTCAAAAAACAGTTTTGAATATCATATTCAAAACTGTTTCACTTAGTTGTCCCACCAGGACTCGAACCTGGACAAACAGAACCAAAACCTGTTGTGCTGCCATTACACCATAGGACAAAGCCACCTTTCTTTCAAAAGACGGGGCAAAGGTATATAAAAAATGTTATAGTGCAAAATAAATTCGGAAATTTCGCATAAAATATGTACTTTCGTGGCTTGAAATAGAACAGAAGTTATTTGCTTTGAAATATATAGAATATGAATTATAAGATAGCTAACAGATTAACCGGAGCAGTGGCATTTTTGATAGCTGCTGTAACCTACATTTTGACTGCAGAGCCTACAACAAGTTTGTGGGATTGCGGTGAGTTTATAACTACCTCAGTGGGATTACAGGTTGGACACCCTCCCGGAGCACCGCTCTTTATGATTATCTCGCGTCTGTTTGCAATCTTTGCGCCCTCGCCCGATAAGCAAGCTTTGATGATTAACTACATGTCCGGAATGTGTTCGGCAGCAACAGTTCTGTTCCTGTGTTGGACAATTACATTCTTTGCAAAGCGTTTGTTGGTTAAGCGTGGAGAGGAGCCGGTAGGAGCCAAGAAGTGGGCAATATTGTTGTCAGGTTTTGTTGGTTCTGTTGCGTATGCCTTTACCGATACATTCTGGTTCTCGGCTGTTGAGGGTGAGGTTTATGCAATGTCATCGCTCTTTACCGCAGTTGTGTTCTGGGCAATTCTGAAGTGGGATGAGTGTGCCGATGAGCCGCATTCAAACCGCTGGTTGGTGTTTATCATGTTCCTGATGGGCTTGTCTGTAGGAGTTCACCTTTTGAACCTATTGGCAATCCCTGCAATTGTTTTCTTGTATTACTTTAGAAAATATCCTGTAAGTCGTAAGGGAATTATATGGGCCTCAGTAGCAGCAGTCGTGATATTGGGATTTGTGAACTTTATCCTTATTCCATACGTTATCAAGATTGCATGTTGGTTTGAGTTGGCCTTTGTAAATGGAATGGGATTGCCATTTAACACCGGAGTTGTGATATATGTCCTTGCAATTGCTGCGGGATTGTTCTATGGAATTCGTTATTCGGTACAGAAGTGTAAACCAATGCTCAATCTGGCTTTGACCTGCTTGATGGTATTCTTTATTGGTTACTCTTCATACGCAATGGTGGTTATCCGTTCTGTTAGCAACCCTCCAATTGACGAGAATAGTCCGGATAATGTCTTCGACTTGTTGGCATATATCAACCGTGAGCAGTACGGAGATTCGCCGCTTATTTATGGTCAGTACTACAATGCTCCGTTGGTTGAGACAAAGCAGGGTGACCCTATCTATTTCCAGGATAAAGAGAGAGGAATGTATGTATTGGTAGATCATAAACAGGAGTATGTTTATGACAAACGTTTCTGTACACTCTTCCCAAGAATGCATAGCAGTACCCGTTCATATTTCCCATCGCTTTATGAGAGTTGGGGAGGAAAACCAAGCGGAAAAACATATAATGTTGATGGACGCAGGGTAACAGCCCCAAGCATGAAGAACAATTTGCAATACTTCTTCAGCTATCAGTTGAACCACATGTATTGGCGTTACTTTATGTGGAACTTTGCCGGTCGTCAGAATGATGAACAGGGTTATGGCGATGTTGCCGATGGAAACTGGATTTCAGGTATAAAATTCCTTGATGAGATTCGTTTGGGAGATCAGGATTATCTTCCGGACAGAACCAAGGAGTCTCCGGCTCACAACAAATACTATCTGTTGCCATTCCTGTTGGGATTGGTAGGTTTGGTATATCAATACTGTAAAGGAAAGCAGGGAAAGCAAGATTTCTCTATTGTGATGATTCTGTTCTTTATGACAGGAATAGCAATTATTCTGTTCTTGAATCAATCGCCTTTGGAGCCTCGCGAGCGTGACTATGCATACGCAGGTTCGTTCTACGCCTTTGCAATATGGATAGGATTGGGAGTTACTGCGCTATATGATTGGATAGGCAAAAAGCTTAAGGCTTCCGATAAGGTTTGGGTTCCGGTTGCAGTTGGAACATTGTGTTTTGTTGCTGTTCCATTGAATTTGGCTGCCGAGAACTGGGATGATCACGATAGAAGCGGACGCTATGCAACATTGGCATACGCTACAGACTATCTTGAGTCATGTGCTCCTAATGCAATTCTCTTCACATACGGAGATAATGATACCTTCCCATTGTGGTATGCACAAGAGGTTGAGGGAATTCGTCGTGATGTAAGAATTGTCAATTTGAGCCTGCTTTCTGGTGATTGGTACATTGACCAGATGAAGCGTAAGGCATACGAGACTCCGGGAGTTCCTATCTCATTTGCAGACAATCAGTACCATGGAGGAAAACGTGATATTGTATTGGTTGCTCCGGGTCAGAACCAAAATAATGGCACTGTATCATTGGCAAATGCACTTCTTTGTGTAAAGGATGATCGCAATAAGGTTGGCGATTATAACTACATTCCAAGTAAGAAGCTATCGTTGCCTGTAAACAAGCAAGCTGTCGTGGCAAATGGTTTGGTAAATCCTAATATGGCTGATAGTTTGGTAGATAACCTTGAGTTTACATTGGGAGGTAACTACTTGACCAAGTCACAACTTATGGTATTGGATATTTTGA
Organism: Bacteroidales bacterium; assembly: GCA_015061245.1. GTDB lineage: Bacteria > Bacteroidota > Bacteroidia > Bacteroidales > Marinifilaceae > RGIG9079. Next base: position 65,430 of record SUWY01000002.1, on the reverse strand, counting down.
ATACCAACAATTGGGAGCGTCCAATCTACTTTGGAATAGGAATGGGCGAGGACAACTATATGGGTCTCCAGAAATACTTCCAGCTTGACGGAGCGGCATATCGTTTGGTTCCAATAGAGACAAAGGTTGAGTCGGGAGCATTAGGCCGTATTGATACTGAGGTGCTTTATGACAACTTGATGAACAAGTATAAGTGGGGCAATATCAATAACCCTGATGTCTATATCGACCACTTCCACCGTTCAACAATTTCGGTAATGGATTTCCGTAACACATTTATGCGTTTGGCATTGGCGTTATACGACGAGGGCGATATTGAGCGTGCTGTTAAGGTGCTTGATAAAGCAATGGAGGAGTTGCCACTATCACAAGTGCCATTCGAGGCTTACAGCCCGCTACTTAACTATGTAGCAATGTACTACGAGTTTGGTGAGCAGGAGAAGGCTGATAAGTTGGCATTGGATATTCTTGATGATCAATTGCAACTATTCCGTTACACAACAGTATTGACCGAGTCAGGAAGAGCCGATGCAACAATCAATAGAAACTCTCGTTTGGCAACTGAGAATGTTAAATACATTATTGATTTGATGAAGATGTTTGGCCGTGAGGAGATGGCTAATCAGAAACTAATGGAGTATAGTAATTTCTAAGAATATGATTACTATTGAGCAGTTAAAGGATTTACAAAATCGTGCAGATGCTCTGCACAAATATCTTGATATCGAGAACAAGCAGATTGAGCTTCACGAGGTGGAGTTGCGTACACAGGATCCCGCCTTTTGGGAGAATCAGAAAGAGGCTGAAAAGGTAATGAAACAACTCCGTGAGATTCGCTCATGGGTAGAGGGGTATAAGTCTGTACGCTCTTCACTTGAAGATTTAGAGGTGCTTTTTGATTTCGCTAAGATGGGCGAGGCCTCGGAGGATGAGGTCGATACCTCATACTCTGTACTATTAGAGGAGTTCGAGAAGATTGAGTTAAAGAATATGCTTCGTCAGGAGGCAGATTCTATGGATTGTGTTCTGAAAATCAACTCTGGAGCAGGAGGAACAGAGAGCCAGGACTGGGCATCAATGCTTATGCGTATGTATATGCGTTGGGTTGAGAAGAGTGGATATAAAATGACTATCAGTAACCTTCAAGAGGGCGATGAGGCAGGAATCAAGACTGTAACAATGCAGATTGAGGGCGATAGTGCATACGGATACCTGAAGAGTGAGAATGGAGTTCATCGCTTGGTGCGTGTATCTCCATATAACGCTCAGGGTAAACGAATGACCTCGTTCGCATCAGTATTCGTAACACCTCTTGTCGATGACTCGATTGAGGTGGTTGTAAATCCTTCATTGATAACATGGGATTTGTTCCGTTCAGGAGGAGCCGGAGGTCAGAACGTAAATAAGGTTGAGACCGGAGTGCGTTTGCGCTATCAATACACTGACCCATATACCGGAGAGCAGGAGGAGATTCTTATCGAGAACACCGAGACTCGTTCTCAGCAAGATAACCGTGAGAATGCTTTGCGTTTGTTGCGTTCACAACTTTACGACCGTGAGCTTCAACACCGTATGGAGGCGCAGGCAAAGCTTGAGGCAGGTAAGAAAAAAATTGAGTGGGGTTCACAGATACGCAGTTACGTGTTCGATGACCGTCGTGTAAAGGATCATAGAACAAACTACCAAACCTCTGATGTCAACGGAGTAATGGATGGCGATCTGGATGGTTTCATCAAAGCCTACTTAATGGAGTTCGGCGGCGCAGAAAGTTAAGATAAAGGTTACATGAAGAATATATTGGTATTTCTCCTTATTGTATGTACCTCTTGTGTTCGTGTTGAGTCAAGCAAGAATCACGTTCTTTGTGATGAAGATGTGGTTACAACGTTAGATGAAGAAAATATCTTTCGAAGGGCTCATATCATTCCGTTAGAAACAAAAGATTCTTCGTTGATAGCAAGAGTTAATAAAGTGGTTGTGCACGATTCAACCATATTCGTTTTAGACATTACTTTATCATCGCTCTATGCCTTCTCTATGAGCGGAGAGTTCTTGTATACAATTGGAGAAACAGGGCGAGGGCCTGGGGAACATCCTTTGTTATATGACTTTTGTATCAACACAAATAAAAATAGAGTATATTTATTAAGTGCTCTTGGCTCTGTCTATGAGTATGCTATTCATGGAGAATACATTGCAACTTATCGTTTGCCTGCTGAAAAAGATGCTTATTGGGGTATATCAACCTTAAATGATTCTTGTTTTGCGCTTTATCATCCGGGCAATGATAACTTATCGTCCATATTGGTGTGGGATTTTAAAAACAGCAATGAGTTAAGTCTGCTTTATGAATGTGACAAGAGTCTGAGTCTGAAACACAACGCGTTTAACAACTATAATGACACTATGTATTTTTGGAGTACATTTGATACACAGGTGTATAAGTTAGCAACTGATGGTCTATCAAATGCCTTTTCATGGAATCTGGATAATTCCTTATGGAATGATGATATTCTTAAAGGATTCAAGACTACTACGTCAAATTCAGTTGTTGCGAACGATAGGTTAATTAATTGCATGACCGATGGTTCTATTCCATATTTTTTTGTTTTTAATGGTGAGAATGACTTGTACAGGTATGCTCAATTGGGAAGTTTGAAGAATAAGCCAATTAATATTTTGTACAATAAAAGTAGTAAAGAATATTTCCTGTTCAATTTCTGGAGTAATGATGCTGCATATACTCCGTTGTATATGGATGAAAACTATTTGTTGAGTGAATTGCCGACAAAAGAGATTGAAAAAATTAAACAGAATGCCTCTTCTTGGATAAGGAAGAAAGCAGATAATATTTCGGTTCTTGATACATTATCTAGCGATGCGAATCCCACCTTAATTCTTTTTGAAATGCATTAGTTATGAGAAGTGTTTTTGTACTATTATGTATAGCTGTTCTTTGTTGTAATTCATGTTCACCTAATCAAAATTTAAAAGTAGGTAATATTGATGAGCAAGTTTTAGGATTTTATGATTCCCAAATCAAGGATTCTCTATTAGATAAGAATTGTATATTGGCATTTGTTGATTCGTCGTGTGTTTTATGCAATATAGATCCGTATAAATGGAAGTATTTTATAGATAAATTAAATTTATGGCTAGATTCTCTTGATATTAATCAAGAGAGATTGGGCATGTACTATGTATTGCAGCAGGATAAGAATAGGTTGGTAGATGTGCTTTTTAGGAAAGTTGATTGGAAGTGGAAAGTATTTTATAATAAGGATCAAGCGATTTTTGATAATATGACTCAGCCTATTCAATATTTCACAATTAAAGAAGGAAGGATGGTAATGCGGGCTAATGCTCCGAATAGTATCTTATATAAACAGAGATTACTTGAGGAATTTTTATTTCAATCAGATTCTATTTTCTCGAAGATTAGAATAAGCCAAAGAACACTATGTACAACTAATAACAATGAAGTGTTGTCTGAAATTATTGTTTGCAACATTGGGGATGTGGATTTAGTAATCAGTGACATAATGGTTTCATGTGATTGTATCCATGTAAATACTTCCCCTCCATACTATATACCACAAGACTCAACATTAAATATACAAGTACAATATATACCCGAGGCAGGGATTAATCCTCAATTAATTCTAATTGCCAATATCGCTGAATCAAGGATTTACACTATAGGTATTCAATAACAACCCTCTCCCGACAATCATTTCAGAGTAATGGTCGGGAGGGATGATTATTTATAGGGTGCTGGGCTGACAGCTGTTAGCTTCTTAGCTTGCCGACAGAGTAGTGGGCAAGGCGGGCCTCGGCATATTGCTTGGTAATGGTATATTTCTTTTTGCGGGTTGATGGCAACTCGAACATCAAGTCATTCATAATTACTTCGCAAATAGAGCGCAAACCACGAGCTCCAAGGTTATACTCGACAGCCTTATCTACAATAAAATCGAATACCTCCGGCTCGAATGTAAGCTCAATGCCATCCATCTCAAAGAGCTTTATGAACTGGCGAATAATGGCATTCTTTGGCTCGGTTAGAATGCTTCGTAATGTTTCGCGGCTTAGTGGCTCTAAATAGGTAAGCACCGGCAAACGACCAATAATTTCGGGAATCAAACCGAAACTCTTTAAGTCTTGTGGTGCAATATATTGTAGCAGATTATTGCGGTCAATCTTCTCTACTTCACGAATTGCAGTAAAACCTACAACCTGTGAATTCATGCGTGCTGCAATCTTCTTCTCAATGCCATCGAAAGCTCCTCCGCAGATGAACAGAATGTTTTTGGTGTCAACAGCAATCATCTTTTGGTCTGGGTGCTTTCTACCTCCCTGAGGTGGAACATTTACAATCGAGCCCTCTAAAAGTTTCAACAAACCCTGTTGTACGCCCTCGCCACTAACATCGCGAGTGATAGATGGGTTGTCGCCTTTACGGGCAATTTTGTCAATTTCGTCGATAAAGACAATTCCTCGCTCGGCAGCCTTGACATCGTAGTCAGAGGCTTGAAGCAGACGTGTAAGTATCGACTCAATGTCCTCGCCCACATATCCTGCCTCGGTAAGAACTGTTGCATCGACAATGGCGAATGGAACGTTTAACATTTTTGCAATAGTCTTCGCCAACAGAGTCTTTCCTGTTCCGGTGCGACCAACCATAATGATATTCGATTTCTCAATCTCAACATCGTTGTCGCCCTTCTCCTGTTTGATTCGTTTGTAGTGGTTATATACAGCCACGGCAAGGTGCTTTTTGGCCTCGTCCTGACCAACTGCATATTGGTCCAGAAACTCCTTTATCTCAATAGGTTTCTTAATCTGAAGCTCCTTTGTTGCCTTTTGCTCCTCCTGCGCGAATGCCTCTTTGGTTATAGAGTGGGCCTGCTCTGCACACTGGTCGCAAATAAAGCCGTTTATGCCTCCAATCAATAGCGCTACATCTTTGCGAGAGCGTCCGCAAAACGAGCATTTATCTGTCATCTTCATAGTTGCCTGTTTTATAGAATAATGCCGCTCTCGGTTTTGTTGCTTTCTGCCTTTTTGTTTTCGCGAGTAAGAATGTTGTCAATCATTCCGTATGCCTTTGCCTCTTCCGATGTCATCCAGTAGTCACGGTCAGAGTCCTTTTCAATCTGCTTATAGCTCTTGCCTGTGTGTTCAGAGAGGATTGTGTATAGCTCCTTTTTCAACTTGCCAATCTCGCGGGCTGTTATCTCAATGTCCGAGGCCTGTCCCTGCGCTCCTCCAAGAGGTTGATGAATCATTGTGCGAGAGTGCTTTAATGCAAAACGCTTATCTTTTGCTCCGGCTGCCAACAGTACAGCTCCCATCGATGCAGCCATTCCTGTGCAGATGGTTGATACATCGCAACTTATATATTGCATTGTATCGTAAATTCCCAAGCCTGCATATACAGAACCTCCGGGAGTGTTCAGGTAGATTTGAATATCTCTTCCCGGATCTGCAGTCTCAAGGAAAAGTAGTTGTGCCATTACAATATTGGCAACGGTATCATCGATTGGGACTCCCAAAAATATGATTCTATCCATCATCAAGCGTGAGAATACATCCATGCTTGCTACATTCAAATTACGCTCCTCAATAATGGTAGGCGAAATGTAATTATCGGTTATAGATTGGTATCTGTGTAGATTTAAACTGCTTATGCCCATCTGTTTTTGAGCAAAGAGTTTGAACTCATCATTCATCTTCATACTCATTTTATTTAAATTTCCGCTTACAAAGGTACGAAAAATGGTATATCTACGATACTGATTAATTTTTTTTATTATTTTTGTGCTTTCAAATGGAATTGCGACTATGAATTTGTTAATGAATAACAATAATATTATCTCAACTTCGGTCATGTCTGGCCGAACTATGTGTCGCACTATGATGACCCTTCGGGGGTAGGAGTAGTTTAGGCGAGTCTATGTGATTTGCGCTTGTGGATGCAAGCATTTTTCGAGAGTTAAAATCAAAGAGTTTATTTAAAATCGAATATAAACCATTGGTGTGGTTTGCGATTACAATATATAGAAAATTATGAAGGTATTAAAGTTTGGAGGAACCTCGGTTGGTTCTATAGATAGCATACTTAAAGTAAAACAGATTGTTGAGAGTGAGAAGGAGCCGGTTATTGTGGTGGTCTCTGCATTGGGAGGTATAACCGATCAATTGATTAAGGTCTCTAATATGGCAGTTGCAGGTAGCGATGACTACTTGACACTACTTGGTGACATTATTTGTCGTCATGAGACAATGATTAAGGCTGTTATCCCTGCCGGTGAGCAGCAGACCAGAGTGTGGAAGCAGGTTAAGTCATTACTCGATGAGTTGTCAAATATCTTGCGCGGAGTATCGTTGTTGCAGGATTTGTCTCCAAAGACTACCGATATTATTTTGAGCTATGGTGAGAGGATCTCATCAATAATAGTTGCCGAGTTGATAAATGCTAAGCATTACGATGCGCGCAACTTTATCAAGACCGAGGTTAAGCATAATAAGCGAGGCCTCGCCAAAAAACTTACAGAGCAACTTGTTTGCGAGACGTTCCAGGGTGCTCCTGAGCGCTGTTTGGTTCCCGGATTTATCTCAACCGATAAAGAGAGCGGAGTGATTACCAACCTTGGTCGTGGAGGTTCCGACTACACTGCATCGGTGATTGCTGCAGCTCTTGAGGCATCGGCTTTGGAGATTTGGACCGACGTTGACGGATTTATGACAGCCGATCCGAAGGTTATTCAGGATGCCTATACAATTGACCAGTTGAGCTATGCTGAGGCTACAGAGTTGTGTAACTTTGGAGCTAAGGTTATCTACCCTCCGACTATCTACCCTGTGTGTTTGAAAAATATCCCTATTTGGGTAAAGAATACATTTAATCCTGAGGCACGTGGAACTGTTATCAACAAAGAGAGCCACGGCGAGTCAACCCAGTTGATTAAGGGAATTTCATCGATTAATGATACTAGCCTTATTACCGTTCAGGGATTGGGAATGGTTGGAGTTGTTGGTGTGAACTATCGAATTTTCAAGGCGTTGACTGAGCAGGGAATCAGTGTGTTTATGGTGTCGCAGGCATCGTCGGAGAACAGTACAAGTATCGGTGTGAAGAATTCCGATGCCGAGGCAGCTTGCGAGGTGCTTGCCAATGAGTTCCATAAAGAGATTGAGCGAGGTGAGATTACTACAATTGCAGCCGAGAATAATCTTGCTACTATTGCCATTGTGGGCGAGCGCATGAAACACTCTCCAGGATTGGCCGGAAAGTTGTTCGGAGCTTTGGGAAGAAATGGTATCAGTATTATTGCTGTGGCTCAGGGAGCATCTGAGACCAATATTTCGTTTGTTGTTGAGTTGGCAGATTTGCGTAAATCATTGAATGTAATTCATGATGCATTCTTTCTTTCTGAGTATCAAGAGATGAATCTCTTCATTTGTGGAATTGGCACTGTAGGAGGAAGTTTGATTAAGCAGATTGCTCATCAGCAGGAGGTGTTGAAGAAGCAGTTCCGTTTGAAGCTGAATGTTGTGGGAATCATGAATGGTCACTACGTGATGTTCGACAGAAACGGTTTGGAGTTGGAGGGATACAAGGAGCGACTAATCACTCAGGGTAAGCCAAGCTCTTTGCAGTTGATTCACGATGAGATTATCGGAATGAATATTTTCAACTCGGTATTTGTTGATTGTACTGCAAATGAGCATGTCTCAATGTTGTATAAGGATTTCTTGAGCAATAATATTTCGGTTGTTACCGCCAATAAGATTGCAGCTTCGGGCAACTATGATAAGTATATGGAGTTGAAGTCTATTGCACGTCAGCGTGGTGTTAAGTTCCTATTCGAGACCAATGTGGGTGCAGGACTTCCAATCATCAATACTATCAACTCGTTGAAGTCGAGTGGCGATAAGATTCTTAAGTTGGAGGCGGTTTTGTCTGGAACTTTGAACTTTATATTCAATACAATCAGTGAAACAATCCCATTCAGCCAGACAGTGAAGATGGCTAAGGAGCAGGGTTATGCCGAGCCGGACCCACGTATCGATTTGTGTGGAAAGGATGTGATGCGTAAGCTTGTTATTTTGAGCCGTGAGGCAGGCTATACAATGGATATCGATGATATTGAGAAGCATCTGTTCCTGCCTGACTCATTCTTCGAGGGAACTCTTGATGAGTTCTGGCAGAATTTGCCATCGCTCGATGCAGATTTCGAGTCAAAACGCAAGGTGTTGGCAGAGAAGGGAATGTGCTGGCGTTTTGTGGCAAAACTTGAGGATGGTAAGGGTAGTGTAAGCCTTCAGGAGATACCTGAGCACCACCCATTCTATGATTTGGAGGGAAGTAACAATATCATCTTGATAACTACCGAACGTTATAAGGAGTACCCAATGTTGATTCAGGGTTATGGTGCAGGAGCCGAGGTTACTGCTGCCGGAGTATTTGCTGATATTATCAGTATAGCCAACGTTCGATAGTGTTATGAAAACCATAGTAATTTTGGGCGATGGCATGGCCGATAGGTCATGCCCGTCTCTGCATAATAAAACTTTGCTTCAATATGCCAATACTCCCAATATGGACAAGTTGGCGGAGTTGGGCAGAAGCGGTGAGCTGATAACCGTAGAGGAGGGCTTTCACCCCGGAAGCGAGGTGGCAAATATGTCTGTTCTTGGATATGATTTACCTATGGTCTATGAGGGGCGAGGAGTGCTTGAAGCTGCAAGTATCGGTGTAGATTTAAAACCCGGTCAGATGGCAATGCGCTGCAATCTGGTCTCTATTGATGGCGAGATTCTGAAAAACCACTCTGCGGGCCATATTACAACTGCCGATGCCGACATATTGATTAAATATCTGGAGGAGAAGTTAGGGGGTAATGGAGTTCATCTCTATACAGGGGTCTCATATCGCCACCTTTTGGTAGTTGATAATGCAGATAAACGTATTGAGTGCGTTCCTCCTCACGATGTTCCTTTGCAACCATGGAGACCGCTTTTGGTTAAGGCATTGGTTCCTGAGGCTCAGCCTACTGCTGATTTGCTCAATGGATTGATATTCAGATCGCAGGAGTTGTTGAGTGAGCATCCTTTGAATATTGCGAGAGCTGCAGCAGGAAGAGATATGGCCAACTCGATATGGCCTTGGTCTCCCGGTTACAGACCAAAGATGGAGCCGCTTTCGGCCAGATTTCCGCAAATTAAGAGTGGAGCGGTAATTACCGCAGTAGATTTGATACGTGGAATTGGTAAATATGCAGGGTTGCAGTTGATTGATGTTGAGGGAGCAACCGGATTGTATGACACCAATTACGAGAATAAAGTAAAGGCTGCGCTTGAAGCGTTGAGGTGTAACGATTTTGTCTATCTCCACATTGAGGCGAGCGATGAGGCGGGACACGAGGGCAATATTGATTTGAAGCTAAGAACAATAGAGGATTTGGATTCGAGGGTAGTGGGGCCGATTATGAATCAGGTTATGAGTTGGGACGAGCCTGTGGCAATAGCGGTATTGCCTGACCATCCAACACCATGCGATATCAGAACCCATACTGCTGATGCAGTCCCATTTGTGATATATAAACCGGGTGTTGAACCCGATACCGTAACCCAATACAACGAGATTGCTGCAAAGCAGGGTGCATACGGGGTGTTACGTAAGGATCAATTTATTAATGAGTTAATGTTATGAACTACTATAGTACCAACCATAATGCTGCGATAGCCACTCTTGAGGAGGCTGTTGTTCGAGGCCTCGCCCCGGATAGAGGGCTATATATGCCAGAACAGATTAAGCAGTTACCAAAAGAGTTTTTCGATGAGTTGCCTGAACTCTCATTTCAGGAGCTTTCATATAGAGTTGCCGATGCCTTTTTTGGCGAGGATATTCCTGCCGAGACCTTGAAGCAGATTGTTTACGATACGCTGAGTTTTGATGCTCCGGTAGTTAATGTAAATGGAGCAATCAACACTCTTGAGCTTTTCCATGGGCCTACACTTGCATTTAAGGATGTTGGAGCTCGCTTTATGGCGCGAATGTTGGGCTACTTCATTAAGCGCGAGGGTAAAGAGCAGGTGAATGTATTGGTAGCAACCTCGGGCGATACCGGAAGTGCTGTGGCAAACGGTTTTTTGGGAGTTGACGGAATACATGTGTATGTACTGTATCCAAAGGGTAAGGTGAGCGAGATTCAGGAGAAGCAGTTTACAACTCTTGGTAAGAATATCACTGCAATCGAGGTTGATGGAGTGTTTGATGATTGTCAGGCATTGGTCAAGAGTGCATTCATGGATAAGGAGTTGAACGAGAAGCATGTGCTTACATCGGCAAACTCGATTAATGTTGCCCGTTTTATGCCTCAGGCCTTCTACTACTTCTATGCCTACGGACAGTTGCGTAAGGCCGGTTGCACCGATGATATTGTGGCTTGTGTTCCAAGCGGAAACTTCGGAAATATTACAGCAGGTTTGATAGCTAAACGTATGGGCTTGCCTATCAAACGTTTTGTCGCTGCAAACAATAGAAACGATGTCTTTTATAAATACATAAAGAGCGGAGTATATACCCCTATGGCATCGGTTCAGACAATTGCCAATGCTATGGATGTGGGTGCTCCAAGTAACTTTGCCAGAATATTGGATATGTATGGAGAGTCGCACTCGGAGATTTGCAAGGAGATGAGTGCATATACCTATAGTGATGATGAGATTCGCTCTGCAATAAAAAGGGTAAACTCAGAGTGTGGTTATCTGCTTGATCCTCATGGAGCTTGTGGCTATATGGCTTTGGAGCAGGATTTAAAAGAGGGCGAGACCGGTTTCTTCCTCGAGACAGCCCATCCGGCAAAGTTTAAAGATGTTGTAGAGGGGGTAATCGGAACAGATATTGAGATTCCTGCAAAGTTGGCTGCCTTTATGGCCGGTGAGAAGCAGAGTATTCCAATGAGCAGCGAGTTTGCTGATTTTAAGGCTTTCCTTATGAAGTAGAAACAATAACAACAAATGATATGAGAAGAGTTTTGACAATCTTGGTTGCAATTTTTGCTACTGTTCAGGTGGCAGTTGCGCAGTACCCCATCGAGAGTAATCAGGCGGTAGTACCTTTGAAGGCTTTGTCTTTCGATTATGACGAGGTGCGTCTGTTGGACGGCCCATTCAAGAGTGCAATGGAGGTGAATCAGCAGTGGTTGAAAAATGCCGATGAGAAACGTTTTTTGCACAACTTCCGTGTAACTGCAGGTTTAAAAACCGATGCAACTGCATTCGAGGGGTGGGAGGCTTTGGATATTGAGTTGCGAGGCCACACTTTGGGACACCTTCTCTCTGCATACGCACTTATGTATGCCACAACCGGCGATGAGTTCTATAAGGAGAAGAGTGCACGTTTTGTAGCAGGATTGGCTGAGTGTCAGGAGGCTCTTGGAGCATCGGGATATTTGAGCGCATTCCCCGAGAAACTTATCGACAGAGCTATCGAGGGTAAACAGGTTTGGGCGCCATGGTACACTCTTCACAAGATATATCAGGGCATGCTGGATCAATACCTTATCTGCGGAAATGAGCAGGCTTTTGAGGTGTTGAAAAAGATGTGCGATTGGGCATACGCCAAGTTGAGTCCCCTTACCAAAGAGGAGTTGAACAGAATGTTGTTGAACGAGTTTGGCGGAATGGAGGAGACTATGTACAACGTATATGCAGTTACAGGCGATACCCGCCACAAAGATTTGGCATATATGTTCCGCGATTATAAGATTTTCGACCCTCTTACCCGTCGCGAGGATAAGTTGGGAGGAAACCATGCCAACACTCAGATACCAAAGGCAATCGGTGAGGCTCGCGGTTATGAGGTTACCGGAGATACAAGCGAGCAGGGAGTTGCAAAATTCTTCTGGGAGACTGTTTTGAAAAACCACACCTACGTTACCGGAGGTAATAGTGATAGTGAGTATTTTGGCGAGGCAGGAAAGTTGAGTACCCGTCTTGGTCAGAACACTACCGAGACCTGTAACACATACAATATGTTGAAATTGACCCGCCACATGTTTTTGTGGGAGGCCTCGCCCAAATATGCTGAGTATTATGAGCGAGCTCTGTTTAACCATATCTTGTCATCGCAGGATCCTGTAACTGGAGGTGTTACCTATTTCCATACACTGCATCCGGGTAGTGCAAAGGATTTTAACCGTCCTTTCCATGATTTTACCTGTTGTTGCGGAACAGCCTATGAGAGCCACTCAAAGTATGGCGAGGCTATCTACTATAAGAGTGCTGATGAGAAGGGTATCTATGTGAATCTCTTTATCGCTTCAGAGTTGAATTGGGAGGAGAAGGGATTTGGATTGAAGCAGGAGACAAATTTCCCCGATGTCTCATCGACCAAGTTGACAGTGAAAGCGGAGCAACCAACAAACCTGACAATCTATATGCGTTATCCAAAGTGGGCAGTAGATGGAATTACAGTTAAGGTGAATGGTAAAAAGGTGGCTGTCAAGGGTAAGCCGGGAAGCTATGTTGCAATCAACAGAACCTGGAAGAGCGGTGATGTGATTGAGTCTGTAATGCCAATGTCGCTTCATGCGGAGTATATGCCTGATAATAAGCAGATAGGTGCAATTCTGTATGGCCCGATTGTATTGGCTGCAGAGCTTGGTAAGGAGCAGATTGACGAGACCTTTGGTGTGCCTGTATTTGTTAATGTGCCCAAAAAGCTAACAGATTGGATCAAGCCTGTCGAGGGAAAATCAATGACCTTTAAGACCGTTGGTGTCGGTCGTCCGAACGAGGCTTTGTTGAGTCCGCTATTCAGAATTAACGATCAGCGTTATGCTGTATATTTTGACTTTTTCTCCGAGGAGGATTGGACAAACAAGCAGGAGGTGTATAAACGTAAATTGGCTGAAGAGAAGGCAATTGCAGATAGAACTATCGATTGGATTGGTGTAGGAGAGTCGCAATCCGAGCGAGACCACAATGTTGAGAGTATGGTTAGCTATATCTATCAACAGGGTGGAAAGATGGGCCGCGATGTTCGTATCGATGGTTATATCCGTTACGATGTTAAGGTTAACCCAAATGGCAAAAATGAGTTGATGTTGACCTATTGGGGTGGCGATACCGATGTTGATTACAGAATCTACATTGATGGTAAGGAGGCTCTTTATGTAAAGATGGTGGAGCTTGCTCCTGCAGGTCAGTTTGCAAACCACTTCTTTGAGTTGCCCGAGGAGTTGACTAAAGGTAAGGAGCGTGTAGAGTTACGTTTCGTTCCAATTACCCGCTCTGCACCAACTTATGGGATTAGAATTTTGGAGGTGAAAGGTTAGAGGTGAAAGGTAAAAGGTGAGAGGTAAAAGGTGAGAGGTAATGAAGTATCAGGAGAGAGTTGAGAGGGCGGTGGCCCTTTTTAAGGAGGGTTACAACTGTTCGCAGGCAGTGTGTGCCGCCTTTGCGGATATTTATGGATTGACCTTTGAGCAGGCTTTGAAGGTCTCTGCGTCGTTTGGTGGAGGAATCGGTCGAATGAGAATGGTTTGCGGAGCAGCAAGCGGAATGTTCCTTTTGGCCGGTTTGGAGTGCGGATCTGCAGATCCTAAGGATGCCGATGCCAAAGGAGCAAACTATAAGGTTGTGCAACAGCTTGCAGCCGAGTTTGCCAAACGCAATGGTTCGTTGATTTGCGGAGAGTTGCTTGGTTTGGTTAAGAGGGGCGAGGGCTCAGACAATATAACCGCGTGTGCAAATGCAACCAATGCGGTTTTGAACCCCAATCCCGAGGCCAGAACAGAGGAGTATTACAAGAAACGCCCATGCTCAAAGATGGTTGAAGAGGGGGCAAGAATTTTTGCCGAGTATCTTGAAGGAAAGTAAAGCTATACAACTTGCTGCCGATATTCGTCGAGGCGATGTCAAGGCTTTTGAACTCTTTTATAGAATGGAGTTCAATAACCTTGTGCACTTTGTAGATAGTTACGTACATAGTGTAGAGTTGGCCGAGGATTTGGCACAAGAGACTCTTTGTGCCGTTTGGGAGTGTCGCGACAGAATAGATTGTAATGGTAATCTACGTGCCTACACATATAAGATTGCTCGGAATAAAACGTTGAATGCATTGAACTCTAAGGCACTGTTTGCCGACACTTCACGCCGCTTAGAGTTGAATGAAGATATTATGGCTCTCGAGGATGCCTCGCTCAATAATTTGATAGAGTCACTTGAGTTGGCACAACTTATTGAGGATGTATGGAACTCTATTCCCGAGAGTGCGCGTGAGAGTTTTACATTAAGTCGTAAGGAGGGGAAGACAAATAAAGAGATTGCCAAAATACGAGGTTTAAGTACAAAGGCAATAGAGTATCATATCCATATTTCACTGAATCTATTCAGGAAAATGCTTAAAGATTTCTTTATCCTTTTAGGGATAATAGGCAATCTGTTGTATTATATATGATGGATAACTTGAATTTTGAAAAGCGAAACAGAGGAGTCTTCGACTCTATGCCCAATACCCCCTATTTGGGTGAACTGCCCCATCTCTCTAAGGGCGGTAGCTCGGTGTGGGGTGTTGTTACCAAGGTAGCTGCAGTGTTGTCGATACCTTTGGCGCTCTATTTCTTCATCACCTTGTATGCAAATAGGAGCGAGGTTGTTCCTGAAACCTCGCCCGAAATTTCAAACAGAATCTATACGGTAGAGAATGGGGTAAAGGGTAAAGTTACACTACCCGACAGTACCGTTGTGTGGCTGAATTGTGGTACAACATTGGCTTTGAGTGATGATTTTAACCAACAACGTTGGGTAACTCTTTCGGGCGAGGCCTATTTTGATGTAAAGGCAGATAAGCAAAATCCATTCTATATCAATACCGGCAAAGGGGTTACTATTAAGGTTACAGGAACCGAGTTTAATTTGAGCTGCTATAATGATCAGAATGATGTAAGGCTTTGTCTGTTAGAGGGGTCTGTGGAGCTACTTAGCGGCAAGAAGACCATCTATAAAATGACCCAGCACGAAGAGGTTTCAATTCTAAATAGTAATGTTGCCCCTACGAAAGCCGAAGCAGAGGTTAGGACTGCATGGATGCAAGGCAGACTTATTTTTGATAATACCCCTATGGAGGAGGTAGTTAAAAAATTGGAGAAGTGGTATGGTGTACGCATCAAGGTGCAAAATAGCAAGATCTTAAAGTCTTCGTTTACAGGAGATTTCCAATCAGAGTCAATAATTCAAGTATTAGAACTAATGAAGATTACCTCTGCTGTCAACTATAGAATAGAGGGCAACGAGGTTAGTATCTATTAATTATTCCCGATTCTCTTTAGGGTAGATGCCGTTTTTCTTGTATTATAGAAAAATGGTGCTAATGAAATATTCTAAAAAATTCAGATTAATACTCGTTGCTCTTGCACTTCTGTGCAGCAATCAGCTTGTTGCACAGAGTAAGAGCATTTCGGTCAATGCCCGGAATATTGTTTTGGGCGAGGTCTTGAAGAGTATATCATCGCAAAGCGATTACAAGTTTGTCTATAACAACAATGTTATAGATGTTGATAGAAAGGTTACTGCAAAGGTAAGTGATACAGATATAGAGGCTGTGCTGAATGCCATTTTGCAGGGTACAAACATTACCTATACAATCATCGACAAGCAGATAGCCCTGTCTCTTGAGACAAGCGGTATTGTAAATAGTGTTGACACGGTAGAGATAGAGTCTCGAAGCGTTACAGGTAGAGTTATTGATAGTAATGGAGAACCCTTACCCGGAGCATCAATCTCTATAAACGGTGCTGCAATAGGGGCAATTACCGATATTGATGGAACCTACACAATCATTGTTCCTAATGACCCATCGACGACCCTTCACTTTAACTTTATGGGAATGAAACCGCAAGTTAAGATGATTGGTGAGAGTGGAGTGTGTAATGTCATGTTGGAGATGGATGATAAACACCTTGCACAGGTTGTGGTTACAGGTTATCAGACACTCTCGCGTGAGCGTTCGGCAGGCTCGTTTTCCAAGGTCGATGGAGCTGAGATTAAGGATCGAGGAAATGCCCATGGTGATATTCTAAAGGCTTTAGAGGGAACCGTGCCTGGGTTGAGCGTAAACACCACTGCCGAAGGAACTTCGTATTTGATTCGCGGTGTAACATCGATTAACTCTTCGCAGGAGCCTCTATACATAGTAGATGGCGTGAAAATGTCTCGTAGCCAGGTGAGTAGAATGGTGAATCCCAACGATGTAGAGAATGTTACCTTTCTAAAAGATGCCACAGCGGCATCAATCTGGGGTGCACAGGCGGCTAATGGTGTAATTGTATTGACAACCAAGTCGGGCTCTTCACGAGGAGAGTTGAATATAGAGTACAACGGCTCTTTTACGTTTAAAGGAATGCCCGATTATGAATATATGGATGTAATGTCGAGTGCCGATTTTATAAAGGTGGCACAAGAGGTGTTCGATCCCGATACATATAGTTGGAAAGATATAAATAACACAACCTTTGGTACCTCTGCAAGTTTCCCTGTTGTCTATCCTCACGAGGATGCAATGTACCGTTTCTATAATGGCGAGATTTCGGCAGCAGAGTGTAACTCTATTTTGGATAAGTTGAGTAGAAGCAATGGGCGTGAACAGTATGAGAAATACTTTATGAGTAACTCATATCTTACCAACCACTCCTTGTCATTCTCCGGAGGAAGTGACAATAACAACTACTACTTGTCGTTAGAGTACCAAAGAGAGCAGGGATCATCGCAAAATATTGCTGATGAGTACAAGGTCTATATGCGTGATATGCTCGATATTACCAAATGGCTGAAGTTGGATTTGTCGCTTAATGCCTTTTATGCAAAGCAGACAAGCCATTTGTCGTCGAGTAATGAGTATGGGGGTAACCATTTAACCTCATTACCCTACGCAACCTTCTTCGATGAAAACGGAGAGGAGCTTTCATATACCGGATATTTAATGAATGGTGCGCTGCAACAGAGTGTAGAGTCGGTTACAGGTTTCAGTCTTGACTATTTCCCGGTATCGGATTGGCGTAAATCATTGGATAAGAGAAATATTTATAGCGTTCGGGCAAATGCGGGTTTGACAATCGATATTTTCGATGGTCTTTCGTATGAAGGAAGATTTCAATATATGATTGATAATTCCAAAAGTGAGCAGTTCTATCCCGGCGAAACATATAAGGTCAGACTCGACCGAGCATTTGCGACAGATAAGAACGGAGTGCAATATCTTCCATCGTCGGGAGGTTACTTTACAATGGGTAACTCATACGGAACAGCCTATACTGTTCGTAATCAGTTGAGTTATGATAAGTCGGTAGAGAAAAAACACTCTCACCATGTTACTGCCCTTGCAGGATTTGAGTTGAATAGTAACAAGAGCTCTTCAAATGCAACCTTTATGCGAGGCTATGATATGCAGACAATGCAGCACATCTCTTACGATGATTACAACTTATCACAGACCGGAGTAAGAGACCCGTTACTGCCAATGATTGCTGCAGCGACAACCAATCAGTTTGAACCTAATGATTATGAGCAGGGAGAGACGGAGTATCGTTTTGTGTCACTCTATGCAAACGGAGCCTATACATTGAATGATAAATACTCATTAAATGCCAGCATAAGAGTTGATCAATCAAACCTTTTCGGTAGTGATCCAAGCGTGCAGTTCAAACCCATTTGGTCGGTTGGTGCTATTTGGAACATGGCTCGTGAAAAGTTTATGGCATCGAAAGAGAAGATTGACCGTCTCAATTTGCGTTTGAGTTATGGTTTTGCAGGAAACTCACCAAGACCGGGCGAGGGTGGTCCGTATGATATTCTTTCATCGCTTTCTGATCCGCGATACAACGAGTTCGGATTGGGGTATGTGGTAACTACTCCTGCAAATGATAAACTTACATGGGAGAAGACCCGTACATGGAATCTTGGAGTTGATTTTGCTCTGTTCGGTAATAGATTCGGAGGTTCATTAGATCTTTATGATAAACATACCACCAACCTTTTGGCGCAAACTCCTGTCGATCCAACAAGCGGTTTTACAACTGTATTGTCAAACGTAGGAACTTTGAATAACCGAGGTGTTGAGTTGTCGCTGAACAGCCTGAACATTGCAACTGCTTCATTTACATGGAATACCCTGTTTAATATTACATATAACCACAACAAATTGGTAAGTATGTATGTCTCACCACCCGATACCCCATCGAGTATGGTAGGATATGAGTATTGGGAGGGGTATTCATACGGAACACTTTTCGGGTACCGTTGGGCAGGACTTGACCCCGTCGATGGAATGTCAAGAGTCTATGATTCACAAATGAACAAGGTAAGGAGCATTACCGATATTGATAATGCCTCTGCTGTACCATATTTGGGAACAACAGTACCTCCACTTTATGGTTCGTTTAGCAATGCCCTAAAATATAAAGGGTTGGAGTTGTCGTTTATGTTTATCTTTAACGCAGGTCATAGACTTAGAAACGATATTAATACCCAATACACCTATCGTTTGAGTGGAGAGTTGCATAACGATTTTGCAAAACGTTGGCAGCGTCCCGGTGATGAACTTAAAACAAATGTTCCCGCTTATTTTAAGTTGAACAACACCTCGATTAATGAGTCGGATGTGCTTAGCCTGTACAGATATGCGGATATAAACGTACTTAACGCATCGTATATCAAGTTGCGCGATATTGCCTTGTCATACCACTTCCCTAAGAGTATAACCTCGGCAATCAGAGCCGAAAATATGAGTGTGCGTCTTCAAGCGTCAAATCTATTCCTGATTGCTTTGAATGGCGAGGGTATCGATCCCGAGGCCTTTTATCTATCGGGGGGAAGTCGTGGAGAGCGCTATAAGCCACACGTTACATTTGGTTTAAATATTGGATTCTAAGAGTATGAAGAGTATTTTACATATTACACTTATAATGGGCTTGATAATGCTTGCAGGTTGTGAGGATTATCTTGATGTAAAGCCTCGTGGTTACGATGTTGCCGAGAAGGTAAGTCACTACGAAGGATTGCTGTATGGAACCGAAACAATTATGTTGGACGAGGTCTTTCCATATATGTGTTTTGAGTGGGAGACCAACAGTGAGGCATACGAGAATGTATATTCATTGATGGGAGCCGATGTAACCAATGCCTACAAGTGGGAGGAGAATATCTTCCGTCCCGATGAGAATTGTGGAGAGTGGAACCACTTTGCGGGGTTACTATATCCGATGAACGTAGTAGTAAACGGAGTTAATGATGCTGTCGATGGAACTCCCGAGCAGAAGAGGTCTTTGTATGCCGAGGCAAGAGTGTTGCGAGCATATATGACATTTATGATGGCACAGTTCTTTGGAGAACCCTACAATGCTGCAAAGGCTGAGACCTCGCTCAGTGTACCTATAATTACAAAGGCTGCAACAGTAGGTAATGACTTTACTCGTCGCACCATGAAGGATGTGTACGATTTTGTTATTACTGAAATGACACAGGCAATCCCCGATATACCTTTAAGAAAAGAGCACCACCTGCGAGCATTTTCTGTAACTGCAAATGCAATGTTGGGTAGAGTCTATTGGACAATGGGCGATTATGAGAATGCAGTGAAATCACTTGGTACTGCAATGGAGCAACTATCGTCGGCAGGCTGCGGATTGCTTGATTATAACACAATGGAGGTAGAGGGTGAAATTGCCTATCCGGTAGATGATTTGTTAAATCCCGAGTTGATTTATAATGTGGAGTCGATGTCAAATATCTGGTCATCAATGTATCCTTCGTACTATGGCTCCGTGCTACTCTATTTAAAACGAGATGTGTTGAAGAGCCATTATACCAAATCTGACCTACGTTTATGTTTTATCTCGGGCTTGGAGTCGGGAGTAACTGCCTATAATAAGTTTAACAATACCGATACATATTATATAAATCTCTCAAAGTTTGTAGGTAACATAGGAATAACCGTTCCTGATTTATACTTGATGTATTGTGAGTCGCTTGCTCGAACCGAGGAGTATGATACTGCCCGTACTCTATTGGAGGAGTTGCGTAAAACCAGAATTTCGGGCGATGATTACATGGTTGATGCAGCCGATGGTGATGATCTTATCAAATTCATTGTTGCTGAAAGAGTACGTGAGTTTGTAGGTTATGGAAATCTATGGTTCGATATGCGCCGTTTGTGGAGTGACCCTATCTTTGAGTTTATGAAAGAGTTCTACACCCACACCGATGGAGAGCAGACATATACACTTACCGAGGAGCGTTTAACAATGAATATACCGCCACAAATAACAGCGTGGCATCCGGAATATTGATAACAAATAATAAACTAAACTTAATTAACTATGAAAAAATTTATCTCAATGATGTGTTGTGCATTGGCAATGACCTTTGCCTTCACTGCGTGTAGCGATGATGATCCCAAAGTTACACCTGAAATTTCTGCAAGACCTACAGCAGTGACCTTCTCTGCTGATGGCGAGACTAAGAGCGTTGCTGTTACAAGTAATGTAGCTTGGAACTATGCAAACAACGCTGAGTGGTTGACAATTACAAAGGGCAATGGAGAGTTGACAATTGTTGCCGAGGCTAATACAACTCTTGAGCCACGTACAACAACTATCACTTTGAATGCTGACGAGGCAACCTGCACAATTGAGGTGACTCAAGAGAAGGGTTCTAAGTACCCGGGTTACACAGAGCTTCCTGTATTCTATGCATACTATTTAGGTACAATGTATCAGATGTTTATGCCTGATTGTGAGGGAGGAGCCGGAATGATTGAGTTGGGTTCTGAGGATGAGAGAACATCTATCTCAATAGAGTACTTTACAACTCCATTTGGTACAGAGGATGAGTTGGTAGTTGAAGAGGGAACCTATACCAAGGGTGATGCATACGAGGCATTCCCTGAGATGGCTCTACAGGGAACACCAATGACATACGTTACCGGAGGTAGTTACGTATTGAGCGATGAAGAGGGTGATGAGGAGTTTGCCGGAGGTACAACTATTTCATTCACTACCAGCGATGTTACCGAGGATGTATATTGCGTTGACGGAACATTCTCAATCACAGCAAATGAGGATGGAACATACTTGATTAAGACCGACTTCAAGGATGCTGATGGTAACGAGTACAAATACTACTACGAGGGAGAGTTTGTATATGATACCGAGGGTGCTGTGTTCCCAAATGCAGAGATTCAAGATCCTTCAGTTGTGGAGAGTGCAGTAATAACTTACAATGGAGATAGCGGATTTGGAACAACCTCAATGAATTTGATGCTTACCTCTACATCAGGCGCAACAACAAACATTGATTACTATATTCCAACAACAACATTTGATGCAATTACCGATTACAGTGCAATCTTGTCAACTCCTGAGGGAGAAAACAATGGTGAGGCAAATACAATTGATAAAGGCTCAATGTTGGAGATGGAGGGCTTTAGCTTCCCAATGGGAGCATATATCATGTTCGGTTTCGGAGAGTACTTTGTAGCTGACGGAGCTTCAATGGTTATGATTACAAAAAATGAGGGAGCTGATACCTATACTGTTATGGCAAACTTGAGCAATGCCGATGAGGAGAGTTATTTGCTGATGGGCGAGGGTTTGACCATTGAGATTGTTGACGCAACAGCTTTTGATGATGAGGAGTGGTAATTTCATTTTTGTACTCTTCCTGTCGCTGCTATTCTCATGCAGTGACGGGAAGACCCATTTCGAGGGAAAGATTGTAGGTTACAATGGTGAAATTTGTGGATTCTTCTTTTTGAATCCGGGAGGAGAGCCATTTGAGATACAATTCCCTGTAAATGAAGATGGAACTTTTGATGCGGAGTTGGATTTTGCTCAATCAGAGTACGATGCACGCCTATTTATTGATAAATTCATGTTCTGCACAAGTATTGAGAAGGGTACAAAACATGTTGCGGAGTTTGATATTCGTGAAGAGGGTGTAGAGACCAATTTCAAGTTTACAGGTAAGATGGCAAAAGAGAATGCCTTTACTTGTGATTTCTGGAACAATTTCGGATTTCCTTACGCATTCTTCGAGAAGGCAACCAATGTAGGCTCATTCGAGGCATATAATGGCTATATCAAGGGGTTGACCGATAGTTATCGTAAAGCAATGGAGGCAACAGGAAATAAGCCGTTTATTGCTTTCTACGAGGCTAAATTGGTTGAAAGAGAGTTGGTATATAACTATTTGTATCCATACCTCTACCTAAGAGATAATGGCGTTATTCCTACCGATGCAGCTTATGATCAATTTATTGCCGAGAATAGATTGGCAGAATATAGCGATGAGGAGTTTACCGCTATTATGAATATGCTTATCTCTTGCGTTGCGACAATGGATGTAGATATGCTTCAAATGATGAAGATTGCCGAGAAGACAACTGCCAATGTTGATTGGAACAGTTATCTTATGACTTCTTTGTTGATGAATAGATTAAAACTTATGGGACCAAACGGTCTTGACGAGGCCTATAAGTATTACCGTTCTGTTGTAACCAATGAGAACTACTACAACCAGATTGCTGCCGATTACGAGGCTGCAAGCAAATTGGCTATAGGTGCTTCTGCACCGGAGATTGAGTTTGTTGATGCAAACGGTAAGAAGTTTAACCTTGCAGATTTGAAGGGTAGAGCGTTGTATATCGATTTCTGGGCTTCATGGTGCGGACCTTGTCGTGAGGAGATTCCTCATTTGGCAAAACTTGTCGAGGAGGTTGGAAACAATGATCCCGATATCCTTTGTATAAGTATCTCTATCGATGATAGCGAGGCACCATGGAAGAAGCTTATCGAAAAGGATAAGCCGGCATGGCCACAATATTTGGCTACCGAGGCAGGACAGAAGAGTATTTCCGAGGATTACCAAATCAGCGGTATTCCACGTTTTATTATTATCGATAAAAATGGTAAGATTATTACTGTAAATGCTCCACGTCCATCACAATTGGATAAGGCTTCGCTTAAAGCCTTGCTTAAATAGGATTAGAGTTATCTATTAACTATAAACGCCCTGAGTTCGAGTATATCGATTTAGGGCGTTAGTTTTATTAAAAGGTTCGTTGTTATTCAACTCCGAATATGACTAATCCTATGCTGAAGGTGAATTGTGAAATTTCAGGGATGCGACCATCGGCTGCCTGAGTGGCATACATATATTTTGCACCTACATTAACTCCAAGTGCACTGCTTGCATTGATAGTAACTCCAACTTCAGGACTCATGGCAAATTGCCATCGAGAAATGTCTGACCTAAGTTGTCCCACCTCTGTGCGTTTCTCGCACCAGCTTGTTCCGACTCCCATTCCAACGTATGGACGGAATAGTGCCATGTTGTTGCAGAAAGAGTATCTTGCTTGAGCAAGCATAGGTACAAAATTTATGTATCTGTACTGATTACCGGTAATTGTATAGATGTTGTTATCGTTTTTGAATTTGAACTTTCCGGTGATGTCTTGATAGTCATTGTAGTATGTGTTCCACGAAACGTCTAAGCCTACTGATACGTGCTCTGCCTTGTCAACAAAGTAGTGGTAGTTGATTCCGAATCCGCGGAAACTGGCTTTGTCAATAAAGTTCTTAACGCTTCCGGTAGGAACGCTCATCTGATAATTCATGCTAAGGTTTTGCGCCTTGCTTATGCCTACTGCGCCTATTAGGCATAGTAGCACGATAAATATCTTTTTCATGTTAGAATCTGTTGGTTTGGGTTATTTGTTTATGTCAAGGTATGGTGATTGATTGAAGCACTGTTCAATTTCATTGGCAATACGTGCTTCAAGTTGCTCGGAACTTCCGCTAATGATTCCGTTTACAACTCCTTTCCATAAAATGTTGAGTGAACGCGATTTTGAGCCCTCGCCCTTATAAAATTTTGTATTGTCAATCATATCAATGACAATGGCTCCATCCTTGTATGCGTAATAGCCGTAGCCGTATGGATCCCAGTCATAGAAAGGACTGAAGGTGTAGCCGGGCCACAATGAACCCCAATACCAACCCCAATAGTCATACCAGTTGTTGGCATAGTAACCGTAATTGTCTTGTGAATAGGCAGATACGGTAACAACAGTTGCCGGTGAGGTTGTCTCGGAAGGAGTTACTTTTGTATAACCAAGAGCGTTGAACTCCTCCTCAATGAGGCGTAAGATTAGTGAATCGAATTTTGCACCCAATACGGCTTTGCTGTTGTTGTCAAAGTAGATTACGGTGTCTGGAAGTGCATAAGTGCTGTAGTTGGAAAAGTTAGCACTTGTGTCGTAGGTTGTCATTGCTATATCCATGTCGGAGGTGTACTCGGGTCCCTCTGGATAGCATGACTGCATTGATGCTGCCAACAATAGTGTGGCTAAAATCAGATAGTTTTTCATTACATGTCGTTTTAGGTTTCACAAGTGCTTGCATATACGGAAAAACTACTGACGAGGTTATAAATTATTCCGGTTGTGTCGCCAGGATTGAGCGGTAGTTGTTGTTTTTGGCGATGTTCATAACCCTCACGACCTGTTCAATGGCAACGCTCTTTTCTGCTTCGATAGAGATACATGGGTCATCGGTATCTTTAAGAATGTCAACAATTTGACGCTCCAGTTGTGAGAATGGAGTTGCTTTTGCGTTCAGATAGAATACGTTGTTTTGGTCAATAGAGACGGTAACGTTAGGTCTGTTTGCAGTCTGGTTTGTACTTTTGGGAAGTATTAATTTAAGAGCGTTAGGGTTCACCAATGTCGATGTAACCATAAAGAAAATCAACAATAGGAACACCACGTCGGTCATTGATGACATGTTGAATGTCGCCTGTGGACGTTTACATTTTCGTATTGCCATGGACTACTTTTTGTATTGATTCTCAATAAATACGTTACAAACCTGCTCCATTCTGCTCACCACGTTGTCAATTGCGGTTGCAAGCATATTTGCAAGCAGACTTGCAATAATTCCTACAATCAATCCTGCAACAGTTGTAACCATTGCAGTGTAGATTCCTCGTGAAAGTACCTCAATATTGACATTGTTTCCGGCTTGTGCCATGTCATAGAATGCCTGAATCATACCCACTACGGTTCCCAAGAATCCAATCATTGGAGCCAGTGTACCGCATAGGTTTATCTTTGGCAGGCTACGCTCCATGCGAGCGGTCTCTTCATTTGCTGCGCTCTCTAAGATTGTGCGAAGCTCTTGTGCAGGCAGGTTTTTAAATTTCAATCCTCGTCTGACTATATTGTTTATGGGCGAGGGCTCAATGGCTGCGCCTGCATATAATTTTGCCTCGATTTGCGCCAATTCGCTGTCGACAGATATGGTTTGATTGGCATATTTTCTGAGCGTAAAATATTTGTCAAAGAAAATATAGACTGCCCATACTGATAGAGCAAATATTGGAATCATTAGCCATCCGCCCTTCAAAATCATGCTGAATAGGCCTATACCTTCAGATAGTGCTATCATAATTATTGCAATATTTTGTTTTAATTAAACTTTGTGATTTCTATTTTCAGACTGCGAAGGTAGTGAATCTCTTTGAATAATTGAGGGTTGAGCCGAAATAAAATAATTGGAACGAAAACGATTGCTAATTGATAAAAATGTTGTAACTTGCAACTTTAAATTTTGTTTGAAAAAAATTAAATCTATTTTACATAATAATATGAGTACAAGTCTTGATCAGCTTACCAAAAAGCTTTATGATGAGGGAGTAGGTAAGGCAAATGCCGAGGCAGAGGTTATCATTGCCGAGGCTCAGAAAAAGGCAGAGCAACTTGTTGCTGAGGCGAAAGCCGAGGCTCAAAAAATCTCAGAGAAGAGCGTTGCCGATGCCGAGAGTCTAAAAAAGAAATCAGAGTCAGAGATTGCGATGGCAGTTAAGAATGCCGAGACAACTTTGAAGCAGGCTATTACCAATATGTTGGCAGATAGCGTTGCTGCCAAGATGTCTGCTGCGGCTCTAAGCGACAAAAAGTATGTACAGGAGCTTATCATTGCCATGGTGAACAAGTGGAATGTTGCCGATGGTTCATTGGATTTGGCTGTAGCTCTTTCTGAGGAGCAGAAGGCTGAGTTTGCCAAGTATGTTGCTGCTAACTACAAGGAGTTGCTTGATAAGGGTCTTGAGGTTAAGGTTGGCAATATGAGTTCGGGTTTCTCTGTTGGTCCAAAGGATGGCAGCTATCAGATTGCCTTTACCGAGGAGTTGTTCAATGCATTCTTCTCACAATATTTACGTGGAATAACCAAGGAGTTGCTTTATAGCAAGTAATTTATGAGTTACATTGCATTTATAGCAGGTTTACCGGATATTTCGGCCGACGACAGAAAGTTGAGCATTACCCTTAAAGGTTTCAATGAGGCAGCTGCCGACTATTTGAGCCTTAAGGATAGAAAGATGCTCGATTTGCTGCTTTTGACCGAAGATAACAAGCAGATTGTGCGTCTGTTGCAGAAGCAAGAGCCCGATGCAAACCTCGATACTGTCTATCCATTGACAGTTTTGCAAAATGAGGTTGAGGGTGTTGAGGTTTCGCAATTGCCGAGCTATTTGCAATCTTTTATTCAGGACTACAACAACGGAAAGATTAAAGAGGATCAGATAGCCGAGAATGTTTTGGCTGAGCGCTATTATAAAGCGTTGCAGAGTTGTGGCAATAAGTTCATTGCTGAGTATGCGAACTTCTCGATGAATTTGAAGAACCTGATTGCGGCCCTGAATTGCAGAAAATTCGGTAAGAGTATTGCCGATGAGATTATCGGTAATAATGCTTTCGCTGCTGAATTAAAAACCTCTCAATTGAAGGATTTCGGTTTGACCGACGGAAATGAGTGGGTTGCGCAGGTGGTTGCCCTTATGGCCTCGCCCAATTTGGTAGAGCGTGAAAAGGGACTTGACTGCGTTTTGTGGAACTACCTTGACGAGGCTTTGACATTCAAGTATTTTTCAGTCGAGATTTTGATTGCGTATGTCTTGAAGTTGAAGTCTTTGGAGCGCTGGAGTAAAATGGATACCGAGTCAGGTCGTAAGGTATTTAGCGAACTTGTTGATAAGTTCCGTCAGAGCCTGAAGTTCGGAGATCAGTTTGAGTAATAAAAATAAAATTAGATATGGTTAAAACATTAGGAAAAGTTCATAGCATCATATCAAACTTGGTTATCGTTAAGACCGAGGGACCGGTTTCTCAGAATGAAATCTGTTTCATTGAGTTGGGTAACGAGAAATTGATGGCCGAGGTGATCAAGGTGAACGGCGACTTCGCATCTGTACAGGTGTTCGAGAGTACCCGTGGATTGAAGCCCGGAATGAATGTGGTGTTTGAGCAGCACATGTTGGAGGTAAGTTTGGGTCCCGGACTGCTTTCCAAGAACTTTGATGGTCTGCAAAACGACCTTGACAAGATGGAGGGAGTATTCTTGAAACGTGGAGAGTACACCAATCCATTGGAGGACGACAAAAAGTGGGCATTTGAGCCAATGGCTAAGGCAGGAGATAAAGTTAAGGCTGCCGATTGGCTGGGAAATGTAAAAGAGAACTGGTTGGATCATAAGATTATGGTTCCTTTCAAGTTCAAAGGCGAGTATACAGTTGTCTCTGTGGCTAAGGCCGGTGAGTATACAATCAATGATACAATTGCGGTATTGAAAGATGCCGGCGGTAAAGAGGTTAATGTAACTATGGTTCAGAAGTGGCCTGTTAAGTTGCCTATCCGTGCATACGTTGATAAGCCACGTCCATTCCGTCCTATGGAGACTGGTATTCGTGTTATCGATACCATGAACCCAATGCTTGAGGGTGGAACCGGATTCATTCCAGGACCTTTCGGAACAGGAAAGACAGTGCTTCAGCACGCTTTGGCAAAATATGCCGATGCCGATGTTATTATTATGGCAGCCTGTGGAGAGCGTGCGAATGAGGTAGTAGAGATTTTCACCGAGTTCCCGGAGTTGGTTGACCCTCGTTCAGGCCGTTCATTGTATGAGCGTACAACTATTATTGCGAACACCTCAAACATGCCGGTAGCAGCTCGTGAGGCATCGGTTTACACCGCAATGACTATTGGAGAGTATTATCGTGCAATGGGATTGAAGGTGTTGTTGCTTGCCGATTCAACCTCTCGTTGGGCTCAGGCTCTTCGTGAGATGTCAAACCGTATGGAGGAGCTTCCGGGTCAGGATGCGTTCCCTATGGACTTGTCAGCGATTATCTCAAACTTCTATGCTCGTGCAGGAATCGTATATTTGAACAATGGTAAGACAGGTTCTGTTACATTCATTGGAACTGTATCACCTGCGGGAGGTAACTTGAAGGAGCCTGTAACCGAGTCAACAAAGAAGGTTGCTCGATGCTTCTACGCTTTGTCTCAGAACCGTGCCGATTCAAAGAGATATCCGGCTATCGATACTTTGGATTCATACTCTAAATATTTGGAGTATCCTGAGTTTGTCGATTATGCGGCTAAGAATATCTCAGAGAGCTGGATTGATGATGTTAATGAGGCTCGCAACATGTTGGTTCGCGGACGTGAGACTGCTGAGCAGATAGATATTCTTGGAGACGATAGTGTTCCTGTAGATTATCACATTACTCTTTGGAAGGCAGAGTTGATCGACTTTGTTATTTTGCAGCAGGATGCGTTCGATAATATCGATGGTAATACCTCAATGGAGCGTCAGCAGTTGATGTTGAACTTGGTATTGGGTGTTGTTCGTGCTGATTTCGATTTCGAGTCATTCGAGGAGGTTAACCCATACTTTAAGCGTATTATCAATGCCTTCAAGCAGATGAACTACTCTGAGTACAAGTCAGATAAGTTCTATCAATATAAGGCTG
Organism: Bacteroidales bacterium; assembly: GCA_015061245.1. Lineage (GTDB taxonomy): Bacteria > Bacteroidota > Bacteroidia > Bacteroidales > Marinifilaceae > RGIG9079. The sequence goes on along the minus strand of SUWY01000002.1, from coordinate 36,546 downwards.
AGGCAGAGGCAATCATAGCTGAAAGAATAAAGAAATAAATATTGAGAAGTTATGGCAGCAGTATTTCAGAAAATATATACAAAAATCACCCAGATTACAAAGGCAACCTGCTCATTGAAGGCTGAGGGCGTTGGTAACGATGAGTTGGCTTTGGTAGATGGTCGTTTGGCTCAGGTTGTAAAGATTTGGGGAGATACAATCACCTTGCAGGTCTTCTCGGGAACCGAGGGTATTCCTACCGATGCCGAGGTAACATTCTTGGGTAAGGCTCCATCATTGAAGGTGAGCGATGATTTGTGCGGACGTTTCTTCAACGCTTTTGGAGATCCAATCGATGGCGGTCCTGCTATTGATGGTGAGGAGCGTGAGATTGGAGGTCCATCGGTGAACCCTGTTAGAAGAAAGCAGCCTTCGCACCTTATTGCAACAGGTATTGCAGGTATCGACTTGAACAATACCTTGGTATCAGGACAGAAGATTCCATTCTTTGCCGATCCGGACCAACCATATAACCAGGTAATGGCTAATGTGGCATTGCGTGCAGAGGCAGATAGAATTATCCTTGGAGGAATGGGATTGACAAACGATGACTACCTATATTTCAAGAATCTATTTGACAATGCGGGAGTTTTGGATCGTATTGTAAGTTTCGTTAATACAACCGAGGCTCCTCCGGTAGAGCGTTTGCTTGTTCCGGATATGGCGTTGACAGCGGCAGAGTATTTCGCTGTTGATAAAAACGAGAATGTGTTGGTTCTTTTGACAGATATGACCCTTTATGCCGATGCATTGGCTATCGTATCTAACCGTATGGACCAGATCCCTTCTAAGGACTCTATGCCGGGTTCTTTGTACTCAGACTTGGCAAAGATCTACGAGAAGGCGGTACAGTTCCCATCAGGAGGTTCTATTACAATTATCGCAGTAACAACCCTTTCTGGAGGTGATATTACTCACGCTATTCCTGATAATACCGGATATATCACTGAGGGTCAGTTGTTCTTGCGTAAGGATACCGAGATCGGTAAGGTTATTGTTGACCCATTCCGAAGCTTGTCTCGTTTGAAACAGCTTGTTATCGGTAAGCAGACAAGAAAGGATCATCCTCAGGTGATGAACGCTGCAGTACGTTTGTATGCAGATGCTTCTAATGCCAGAACAAAACTTGAGAATGGATTCGATTTGACCGATTACGACAAGAGAACATTGGATTTTGCTCGCGAGTACTCTAATGACTTGTTGGCTATCGATGTTAATATCTCAACAACAGAGATGCTTGACACTGCTTGGGGCTTGTTCCGTAAATATTTCGACAAGGCTGAGTTGGGAATCAAGCAGGAGATTGTAGACGAATTCGGAGGATATCAAGATAAGTAAGAAGCCGTTTAAAGATGATAAAGTTTCAATACAATAAAACGTCTCTTCAAAACCTTGACAAGCAGCTGAAAATGCGTGTCAGAGCTTTGCCGACCATTAAGAATAAGGAGTCGGCTCTACGCTCTGAGGTGAAACGTGCCAAAGAGGTTGCAGAGGAGTTTGATCAGAAACTTTCCGATACTCTTGACGGGTTAAAAGATATGCTTATGCTCTTTGATGAATATCAGACCGATATTCTGGCTATCAAGGAGGTTCACATGACGGTAAAGAAGATTGCCGGAGTAAGAACACCAATCCTTGAGGGTGTTGATTACGAGATTAAGCCTATCAGTATGTTCAATGCTCCGGCATGGTTGCCCGAGGGTATTGAGACAGTTAAGCAGGTTGTCGAGATTGCATTGGAGCGAGAGTTCTATATGCGTAAGATGATGTTGCTTGACAAGGCCCGTAAAAAGACTACTCAGAAGGTTAACCTTTATGAAAAGGTACAGATTCCGGGTTTCCAAGAGGCTATTCGCAAAATTAAGAGATTCTTGGAGGATGAGGAGAACCTCTCTAAGTCTTCACAGAAGATCGTTAAAACAAGACAGGCATTATGATAGTACCAATGTTAAAATTGTCCCTATTGGTATTCCACGAGGATTACCAACAATTCCTGGAGAAGCTTCGGGATATGGGAGTTGTGCATATTAATGCCAATGTTGAGCGCTCGGCAACTGATGAGCTTCTTCAAGAGAAGTTGCGTTTGGCAAAACGTATAGATGAGTTGATTCGTGCCATTGATGCATATCCCGTTAAGAACGAGAATGTTGAGCCTGCACAGGTTTCACTTCGTGGCGAGGAGTTGATGAATCAGGTTGAGGCTAACTTTAAGAGCTTGGAGTTGTCGGATGGTGAGAGACAATCACTACAAAAAGATCTTTCACTCTATGCTCCATGGGGAGAGATTCCTGTTGAGCGTATAGCAAAACTGAAAGATTCAGGTTGGAATATACAGTTCTATTCAATTCCTGAGCGAATGTTCAATGAGGAGTGGGTAGAGCAGTACAATGCGGTAAAGGTTTCAACAGATAGGGGTAATTTGTATTTTGTTACAATTCAACCGGTAGGCTCCAATGCTACACCGGGAATTGAGCAATATCTGTTCCCTGAAAAGTCGGAGGCTGAGTTGAAAGCTGAGTTGAAGGCTATCGACAAAGTGTGCAACGATGTTGACCTCTACTTTGCATCGGGGAAGGCAAGTATAAAAGCAGGCTTGAAAGAGTATCAGCAGCAGATATACGGAGTTACCGATATGTGCAAGGTACAAGATGCAACCGAGGCTATCCTTGATGGTAAGGTTAAGTACGTACTTGGCTGGATACCCGAGGAGAAGCGTGATTCAATTGCAGCAGAGTTGGATAAGTGCAGTGTAAGCTACGAGTTTGCACAGCCTACTCCTGACGATGATGTACCTGTTCAGTTGCGTAATAACAAGTTTGCACGTCTCTTTGAGCCAATCACTGAGATGTTTGCGTTGCCGAAGTACGATGAGATCGATTCAACTCCACTCTTCGCACCATTCTTCATGCTATTCTTTGGTTTGTGTTTGGGCGATGGAGGATATGGTTTGATTATCTGTCTTCTTGGAGCAATCTTTATGAAGAAGGTACCCGAGAAGATGCGCAGTATGGTTAAGTTGATTATGCTTCTTGGAGCATCGACAGTGGTTGTGGGAATATTGACCGGAGCATTCTTCGGAATGGCTTTGGACTCTATGACATGGCCATGGTTAAAGGGCGTAAAGGAGTATTTCATTACTGCCAATAACTATAAGGACGATTTAGGCGGTTATGACCCAATGATGGTTTTTGCCGTGATTATCGGTCTTATACAGATATTCTTTGGAATGTTTGTCAGCGCAGCTAAGGCAATCAAGCAGTTTGGAATTAAGTATGCCTGGAGTACATTGGGTTGGGCTATCGGTTTGATGACCGGTGCGGCTATCGGAGTGCTTTCGGCATTGAATGTAGAGATTCCTGCTTTGCAATATACATTATACTCTATTTTGGGAGTTTGTGTATTTGCAATAATGTTCTTGAATTCACCGGGTAAAAATATATTCGTGAATGTAGGCTCCTCTTTGTGGAGTGCCTATAACATGGCAACCGGTCTATTGGGAGATACATTGTCTTACATTCGACTCTTTGCTTTGGGATTGACAGGAAGTATTCTTGGAAGTGTGTTCAATTCATTGGCTTTGGATTTGACTGCCGATATGACATGGGCGGTTCGCTGGTTGCCAATGTTGTTGATTCTGCTTTTCGGACACTCAATCAATTTCGGAATTAATATGATTGGTGCGTTTGTACACCCACTTCGTTTGACCTTTGTTGAGTTCTATAAGAATTCTAATTTCGAGGGTGGTGGTAAGGCATACGCTCCACTTAAAAACAGAACAAAATAAAAAGAAATAAACAAATAAAATTAAAAAATTATGGAACCAATTATTTTAGCTTACATTGGAATTGCACTTATGGTAGCTCTTTCAGGAGTTGGTAGTGCTTATGGAGTAACAATCTGTGGTAACGCAGCTGTTGGCGCATTGAAGAAGAACCCATCTGCATCAGGACAGTATATCGGTCTTGCTGCTCTTCCATCATCACAGGGATTGTATGGATTCGTAGGATACTTCTTGTTGAGCCAGTCAATCACAGCAGGTATCGATATGTTTACCGCTGCAGCAATCTTTGGAGCAGGTTTGGGTCTTGGTTTGGTAGCATTCTTCTCTGCTATCCGTCAGGCTCAGGTTTGTGCTAACGGTATTATTGCTATTGGTGCAGGTAACAACGTATTCGGAACAACAATGGTGTTGGCCGTATTCCCAGAGTTGTATGCTATCTTGGCTTTGCTTGTAGCAATTCTTATCAACGGAACTCTTGGAGCTTAATTGACTGAGCTATCCTTAATAATTGGGAGTGCTAAATTGAGTATTCCCAATTATTGTTAGATAAAATTCAACGAACAATTTAATGTTAGCGAATTTCGAAAAGAGTAGGTGTGTAATAAGTTTTTCGAGAACAAGGTAACATAAAATAAACAGTTTTTATAAATAGCGTTATAAAGAAATGAATATGATAAAATACTATGTAACTATAATGGGTATCATCATTATAGCTATTGTGAATTCATGTAGCAATGATTTGTTTACATATGAGAATAGTGAAGTAGAAAACATAGATATTGATAGTGTATTGAATAACATCAATTATGCTAATTATTATGTTAATCCATATGATACTGTTGGAAAATACCACAATAAGATATTGGATAGTTGCTTTTTAGCTATTTCAAAATCACAATCAAGAGGGGCGGCGGTACATGATGATAATATGATATCTAATCAGCTTCTACAAATAATGGCAAGAAATCCTTTTTCTGATGTACAATTACCAGAAATTTCTCCGATTGAGATTTATAATTCTGTATGTCGAGATAGTGCTAATGAGAGTCGTTCGAACTCAGAATTAAATAGCTATATTTCGCAAATATATAAGACAATTGAGGATGCTAAACCCAATACAACTCCCCAGGATATTATAGACAAAATAAATTTACTTGAATATGATATTGCGGAATCTGGTTTAAATGAAATAGAGAAAAGTTATTTATTGGCAGTACTTTCCGTATCTAAATATAGTTTTGCATATTGGAATAAGGAGGCTTGGATGCGTTATGAAACTAGTCAATCTCGTAGTGTTGAGAGCCTAACACGTGGAGAAAGTTCTATGAATCAAGCAATGTGGTTGAATAATTTCCAAAAGCAGGAAAATTATGAACAAGCATGGCGAGCTGACGTAGAAGGGGCAGCACAAGGAATGTCTGTTGCTGTTTTAACCGCATACTTTACTGGGCCGGCAAGTGTTCTTGCAACTATTACGGGAGTTGTTTTGTCTGCAACGGTAGCTTCTTTATGGGAAGGCGTAGAGGTTATATTTAGTAATTAAAGGATATAATTGACTTTGTGCTCCTAGTATGAGAACATGTTTGACCGTTATAATGGTGTTATTTTTCTTCTGGCAATGTACTGAGAGAAAAAATATCAATAATGACTTTTGTGAAGTATTTGTTCCGGATTTGGTTGAAGATGACGGTTTTACTACAAATGGTGTGCCGGATAGTTGTGATTTTATTAAGCTTGAATCCAATGATTCTATTCTGATAAATTTTATTGCTGAAATTCAATTTGCAGATTCTCTTATTTTTATAGAAGATGCAGGTTCAATAAATGGTTCTCGTTTATTGATATTTGATTCAAAAGGGAACTTTAAATATAAAATAGATGAAAGTGGGCGTGAGAATCCTCCTTTATCCGATATAAGCGAATTTTATATAGATGAAGTTAATGATAGAATCGGAATATACAACGCAATAGAAGAGTGCATATCAGAAGTTTCCTATGATGGAAAAATTGAGCGAGTGATTCCTCTCGAGAAAATCAGGGAAGAAAATGTGGGGTTACGTTTAATAGAAAGAGTATCACTTGTTGATCAAAGTACATTATTGTTCCTATGCAATAGTGATAGGGATGGATATGACATGAGGGCTTATTTTATTGATCGTGAAGATGTAAGAGTAAAAGATACCCAGATTGAAAATTTTTGCAATCATGGAGTATTGATTGCCAGTATAAATAATTTTCTCCGTGCTGGAAATAATATCTTTCTTATAGCACACATGAATGATACATTGTATAGATATCGCTCAGATTTAGGCATCTTTTATCCGGAATTGGTTGCTAAGATAGAAAAGGAGTCATTAAGTAAAGAGAAAATTTCTGAAATTAATAGTATGATAGATAGGGGGAAGGCCGATTTTAGGCATTTTCAACCTTTTTCTATGGGAATAGGTACCGTCTATTATACTGATTCTCATGTGCTTTTATATACAGATTTAAATGAGAAGCAGGAGATGTATAGAGTGTTGTATAATTATAACACCGGTAAGATATCTAAAACAACACTAAAAATAACAGATGCACCTAAAAGTTATCGACCATTGACTTTCATTGGTGCAACCAATGAAGGTTTTGTATGTCCAATCCCAGCATACCAATTACTTGAAGATAGAAATGATGCTTTTGTCCAAAATCATGTTCAACTTCAGCGAATTATTGCAAACACAACGGATGATGATAATCCAATAATAGCAATTTTCTATCCTTCATAAGTATTTTTTTAGGTATAATTGACAAAAACGGTTGGTAAAACTGCTGTAAATTTCTCAATCATAGGCAAATACGATAACTTTGATGGAATTAGTTTCATCAAAGTTATTTTTTTATGCCTAAAACAAGCAAAACACGCTGTCCGAATTGTGGATTTTTGACACGATTAAACGGGGAACACGCTCAGGTCATCAAAGATATAAATGTCAAAATTGTAACACACTTTTTACACCTCGTCGTAAAGATGTAAGTATGCGAAATCGTTTTGTTTGGTTTAAATGGTGGATTATCCATAAACAAACAATATCAGAAATTTCTAAACTAAGTGGCTACAGTACCCGTCAACTTCATCGTTGGTTTGATGAATATTTAGAGAACTATCCTCGTTAGGAAATTCAAAGAAGGGAATCAGTAAATTTACTTATAGACGGCACTTGGTTCCCTAATCAAATGTGTTTAGTAGTATACAGAGATGAAACAATTAAACGCACAATTTTTATCGAGTGACAGATAATGAGTGGGAGGATGAGCTAGTTGAAGATTTGTTGAATTTAATCAGTCTTGGTATAAAAATAGAGAGCATAACCTCTGACGGGGGACGTAATATAATACGTGCAGCAAAGAAGACATGTCCAGATGCTATACGTCAACGATGCTTAGCGCATATTCAAAGAGAATGTTTGATATGGCTTACTCAACATCCTAAAAGTGAGGCGGGTACAGGACTTAGACGTCTTGTAAGGCGTATATCTGCAATAAAAACCAATAATGATCGTTTAGCCTGGTTACAAGAGCTTAATTTGTGGTATGACACTTACAAAGAATATATCAATGCAAAATCATTTAAAGAGGAATCTCATGCGGAATGGTATACCCATAAAATGGTAAGAAAAGCATATACTCATATCAAGAAAGTTCTCCCAGATATGTTTCATTTTTTAGAAAATCCCAGTATTCCTAAAACAACAAATGCTCTTGAATCATTCTTTGGTCACCTAAAGGAAAATATAACATTGCATCGTGGAATGTCGAAAGTTCATTACCAAAATTACGTACAATGGTATCTGTATTTTAGAAATAAAGAGAAGAGTGAGTAGTTGTATTTTTTCAAGCAAAGGTAGCTTGAAAAAATACAACTACTCAAAAAAAATAGAGAGATGAATTACTTTTTTCATACATCTCTCTATTAAATTATTATGTTAACATCCACCAACCACTTTTGGCAACGTTACCTTTTTTTTACTCCTAATTTTACTCAACTCTCTCGATTTGGGCGCCAATGGCGTTAAGTTTCTTCTCGATTTCAAGGTAGCCTCGATCGATCTGTTCAATATTCTCAATAACGCTCTTGCCTTGTGCCGATAGAGCAGCAATCAATAGTGCAATTCCTGCACGAATATCGGGCGATGCCATAGTTGTTCCTCTTAGTTGTGCTGAGTGGTCCAAACCAATGACGGTTGCGCGGTGTGGGTCGCAAAGAATAATCTGTGCACCCATATCAATCAATTTATCAACGAAGAACAGACGGCTTTCAAACATTTTTTGATGAATCAGTACGCTTCCCTTGGCCTGTGTTGCAACTACAAGGAATACGCTCAAAAGGTCGGGGGTTAATCCCGGCCATGGGGCATCGGCAATAGTTAGAATAGAACCATCAATAAAGTTTCCTATTCTATAGTGCTCCTGTGCGGGAATATGCAGATCATCGCCAATCTCCTCGATTGTGATTCCCATCTTTCTGAAGGCTGCAGGAATAATTCCCAAATCTTTAATGCCGGCATCTTTGATAGTAATGTCGGAACCGGTCATGGCTGCCAAACCAATGTAACTACCCACTTCAATCATATCGGGAAGACAACGGTGCTCACATCCATGAAGTTTCTCAACTCCCTCAATTGTTAACAGATTCGATGCAATGCCGGAAATTTTTGCACCCATACGGTTCAACATTTTACACAATTGCTGAATGTATGGTTCACACGCTGCATTGTAAATAGTTGTGGTGCCTTTTGCCATAACGGCAGCCATGATTATGTTGGCTGTTCCTGTAACCGAGGCCTCGTCCAAAAGCATATATTTTCCGGTCAATTCATTGGCCGATGCTCTGAACAGACATTCATCGGCATCGTAGCTGAACTCTGCTCCCAATTGCTCAAATCCAAGGAAGTGGGTGTCAAGTCGGCGACGACCGATTTTGTCTCCACCAGGCTTTGGAACAACAACATAGCCCAATCGAGCAAGAAGCGGACCAACTATCAATATTGAGCCACGAAGCGCAGCTGCTTTTTTGTAGTACTCTTTACTGTTAAAATACTCTCTGTTTAGGTTTTTTGCACAGAAGGTAAATACTCCTTTTGAGGGGTGTGTAATTTCAACACCCATTCCCTCAAGCAGGGATATAAGTTTCATTATATCCAATATCTCCGGAACATTCTTAACTGTTACAACATCTTCGGTCAACAAAGTGGCACTGATTATTTGCAATGCCTCGTTTTTTGCGCCTTCAGGGGTTAGTGTTCCATGCAATTTGTTCCCACCTTTAATTACAAATCTTGCCATAATTTGATTCTTTTACTTGTGTAGCTCTTTGATTTTGTAAAGCTAATAAAAATAATTCAGTGTTTTGATATAAATTAAGAACCTATTTTAATATTAAACAGCTAAGTATATGACAAAAATTTGAAAATATCGATTCGATAACGGTTTGTGTGGTTCAGAAGGCACTGTGAGATGTACTCCAGCCCATATTTGAATAGGCTTTTGGCCTTCCTACCATGATGCAGAACCTTTATCTCTTTGATGTTTTCGTGAATATAGATACCAACGAGGTAGCACCATACATATGCAATCATGACGATAGAAAACAGATTTGTCATACGTTCCTGGATCCTGACATGCGAGTCTTCGATGTTGAAGCCGCTGCTCTTCAGACCTTTGAACATCGTCTCAATCTGCCATCGCTGTCTGTACATATCAAGCGCTTCCTCTGCATTGCAATAGGAAACAAGGATTTGAAGCTCCGGCTTTCCTTCCTTGCCCTTGATTTTAGACCCCGACAGGTAGCAAGGCTGCCCGTTGACATAGTAGATACCTGAAAGATGCTTACACTCGCCAAGTTTCAGATCAGTGAAAAGCCAATGTGCCTTGGATTCCTTACCATGTCTGATGACATGGAAGTTCTCACGTATCCTGATGTGGTAGTGTATGCCTCTGGAGTTCAGGAATGCAAACCATTCACTTCCAACAAATTCTCTGTCAGCAATCAGATGAGCGACGCTGTTTTCACCTGCCTAGGCGCAGAAGCGACGGATAAGTTCCATTCTCTCTTCGGTGTTGGAGTTTCCTCGCTTATCCATCATCTTGAAGACGATCGGAAAGGCCATGCCTTCGTGGATGATGCCGAGAGTGAGGATATTGATGTTAGTATTGCTGAACTTCCAGTTTGTCCTGTCCATAGATAGGGAATAAGGTCCCTTTACGGGTATGAGCTTTAGAATGAGTTTGGCTATGAGATCAGTATTGATGATACACTCAGCAATAAGCCGCTGGATTCTTCGCAATGAAGAACTTGCTTCAGCATCACTATCGAATGCTGAGACTAGCTTTGTATATGCTACCCGCTGTACTTTGCAGAGGGCGCATATCATTATGCGTGTATTACGATTCTCTATACATATAATTGTAATACATAAGTTTTAAATTAAAGATATTGTATTGGTTGTGGTAATTAATGGTACTTAGCAATGTTTAACAATATTTAACAATATTTAATAACATGGATTAATGATGTCTTTTTTTTTTTAATTAATTTTGCTTCGTTTTGATAAATATGATAAAAAGGCAAATAGAATGAAATGGACTTATTGGATGGTAATAGTAGTATTGTTTTTGTCTATTATTATTGGTGTAAAGGATGACAATATTGATATTTCTTTATTTGATAGAAATGTAGATGTTTTAGCAAGTTCAGAAAGTGCAATCCCTGATGATGGAATTATGTATAATTATAAGCCAATGGATGTGTGGTGGGAATTATCAACAGGTAAATATTATGCTGAGAAACCATCAATACAAAATGGAACATATTTAAAAACTCGTTGTTGTGTAAATTCAACAGATATGAATTGTTGCGATTTTTTTCAAGTAGGTTGGGAGTGTGATGATGTTATAATGAGATAATTTAGTTAAATTTGATATGAAACGACTTATATATTTGTTCATGGTTTTGTTAATATGGGGTTGTAAGACAAGTGTTGATAGCATTCCAATAGATCCAAAAAGTCTTATTATCCCTATAGAAACTAGAAAGTCTATAGAGGATTGTACTCCTTTTAGGACATCCACAATCATTGATACGGTAGAATACATTAGGCTTATAACGCCAGATGATAAAAGTTGGATTATAGGTGAGATTACTGATTTGCAGTATATTGGAGGTAAATTTTTTATTCATGACAGAACTATTAAGGGAATATTTGTAGTGGCAGATAATGGTTTGATAGAAAATCTTATCTCACATCCAGGTCGTGGTCCTGAAGAGTACCTTGCATTAAATACGTTTGATGTAAATCCTGCAACAATGGAAATTTCTATATTAGATATCGCTTCGCGTAGAATCCAGATTTATTCAGAAAATGGAGAATATATACGTTCTGTGCAAATAGAGGATATTGTGCGAGATATGGCAGTGTTGCCTAATGGAGATTTCTTGTTATATACTCCTGATTATATGGAAGGAAATCGTAGGGGATTATGGAGATTGGATTCTATGGGAAAGTTCAAAGATCATCATGTACATATTGATGACGATTTTTTGTATGGTGGTTTGTATCCTAAATATTTTAGGCGAATTAACGATAGTTTGATAGGTTTAATGGGGGGTGAAGATTATGATAGAATATACCATATTTCCTGTGATTCAGTGAGAGTGGCATATCAGCTTGATATTGACATAGATATTCCTAGCGATGTAGCTAATGATGAATTGTTTGATTTTCACAGTGCAGAACCAGGAACTCTATATACTAAAAATGATTACTTTGAAATAAGTAATTTTTTGCACTTTAGAGTTCAGACGCAAAATAACGTACGTACATTATTTTACGATACGAGAAACCGAAAGCTAATAAAGGAGATAGGTAAGGGCGTTGATGTAATAGACGATTATGGTTTTTATGGTTATTTTGCATTTTCAAGTAATGATTATCTTTTTACATATTTAATGGTGGGCTCAATTTTAGAGAAGGCGCATGATGAGTTTCCTGATATAAATGAAGATTCAAATCCTGTATTGGTAAGATATAAGATAAAGAAAGCATTAAATAAATAATTATGAAGAAGATAGTTTGTGGAATAGTATATGTTTTAATTGTGGTTATTTCGCTAAAAATAGCCTCAGGTAAACTTAATCTATTTGATTGTAATGATGTTGATACCTTGACGGCTACAGAACTAAAGCCAGGATTCTCAATGGGTTTCATATCAAAACCACTTTGGTATCATAATAGAACAAACGTTGTTTATGATATTGGAGTTGATATTTCTCTTGCTATACAGCGAGAGTGTGTTTTAATTACATGTTGCGTTGATGCTACACCGGATGCCGGTTGTAATTTCTTAATAGAGTCTATGGAGTGTAAGCAAAGTGTAGATAGACAACCGCATTAATATAAAATGTATGGTGTTGAAATTAGAAAATCTAAAATTGTTTTTTCTTTGTTTTCTTCTTTTATTTTGTTCATGTCAGCGGAATATGAATAAATATAATGGATTGATAGTAGATATTCCTAGTGGATTGGATTGTGTAGCAATGCAAGATGATACTATAGCTGTTGGAATGTGTAGGAGTAATTATAAGTATATAGTATTTGTTGATTCATTAAGTTGTTCTTCGTGTTCTATTAATCAGTTGCCACGCTGGTTGAGTCTTGTTAATTATGCTGCTGATAATCCAGAACAACTATCACTTTATTTTATTTTTGAAAGTAAGAAAGAATTTGTTGATTTCAATAGGGAGTCTTTATTTCACGCAAATATATATTATCCTCTTTTTTTAGATACATGCACAATGTTCAGAAGTGCTAACACATACGTTGTTAATGGAGGTATTAAGTCATTAATGATAGATTCGGCAAATAGAATAGTTCTTGTAGGAGATATTTTGAGGAGTAAGCGTGTATTAAGAGAATTTAATGAAATATTAATGAATAATAAAGAGTAGTATGTGGATTAAGAGACTTAAAATGATAGGAATAATTATTTTTTTTCTACTATTAATATTGTGGGGAGTTTTATTAGTTTTAGCAAGAACTTATGAGGAGAAATATGAAATGGGTATGACCAAGGATGGGGTAACATTTGTAATTGGTTATATATCTGAGGTTTATTGGTATGATAGTAGTGATGTTAAAGCGATGGCAATTAAAATTGATACTATTTTTGATGATACTGGAGTATGGAAGAAGATACGTTGTTGTGTACCAAGTAAATATGGCTCTATGTCTGCTTGTGTTATTTCAAAAGAGAATCCAGAATGCGATACACGTCTAAAAGAAAGACAGAAGACGATAAAGAACTATATAAATAAAATAAAGAAAAAGAGGAAATAGGCTGTTCTTATAGGTTCTATTTATGTAAATAATTATAACCAAAATCTTGACAGAATGAACATTTTATATTTAACTTTGTAGCAAGTGCACACAGTTATGAATGTTTTTGTAAAGATTTTGCTAAAGCCACTGGCTTCCATATATGGATTCTGTGTGACTTTGAGGAATGCCTTGTTTGATATAGGTGCCTTAAAGTCAAGGAGTTTTAATGTACCAATTATATGCGTTGGTAATGCTACTGTAGGGGGAACAGGAAAGACTCCCCATACGGAGTATATTGTGTCGGTACTTTCTAAAAAGTATAGAGTGGCAACCCTTAGTAGAGGGTACAAAAGAAAATCCAAAGGTTTTATCCTTGCAACTCCGGCTACAACCGCTGCGGAGATAGGGGATGAACCTATGCAGATTTATAGAAAATTCCCTAATGTTATTGTTTCTTGTTGTGAAAAGAGGGTTGTAGGAATTAAGCGATTGTTGGCTTTGCCTGAACCTCCTCAAGTTATAGTTTTGGACGATGCTTACCAGCATAGGTATGTAAAGGCTGGTATGAATATCCTGCTTTGTGATTACAACCGTCCAATTTATAAAGATAAGTTACTGCCATTGGGGCGTTTGCGTGAGGGGTGGAAGAGTGCTATTCACAGGGCTACTCACGTTATTGTAACAAAGTGCCCGGATAATTTGACTCCGCTTGATAGGCGAGTGGTAATGACAAGTCTTGATATGTATCCATATCAAAGCCTCTACTATAGCAGAGTATCATACGGTAAACCTATGCGTGTAACAGGAGAGGTTGAGAGCAGAGGTTTTGATGAGTGGCTGGAGAGAATTTATCAGAGTGGAGCCTCGTTGCTTGTTGTTACAGGTATTGCACAACCCAAACCATTCATAAGGCATATTCGTAAGAATTTCCCGGATAGATATAAGTTATTAGCTTTTGCCGATCACCATAAGTATAATGATGTCGATTTGGATAAGATTACCAAGGCATTGGTGGAGCTTCCCAACGGACCAAAATATATAATTACTACAGAGAAGGATGCAGTTAAGTTGTCCGAGATGGTTTTGCCTTCATGGATAGATAGTCTATACTACGTTCCTATTGTGGTGAATTTTATTAATAGTGGCAAAGACTCTTTGTCCGAAGCGGTTTTGGATTATGTTGCAAAGAATAATTGAGAGTGTAGAGTATCTACAGAGTAAGTTGACAGGAGAGTACCATGTTGGTATTATTCTGGGTTCTGGTCTTGGAGGTTTGGTTAAGGCTATGAATATTGAGCAGACCATTCCATACTCAGAGATTCCAAATTTCCCTGTTTCAACAGTTAAGGGACATAGTGGTAACTTGCTTGCAGGTTGGTTTGGTGGTAAGCGTGTTTTGGTTATGCAGGGGCGTTTTCACTACTATGAGGGGTATTCAATGCAACAAGTTACTTTCCCGATTCGAGTTTTGAGCAAGTTGGGGGTTAAGGTATTGTTGGTCTCTAACGCTGCAGGTGGAGTAAATCAGGAGTTTCTTGTCGGAGATATGATGGTTATTACGGATCATATTAATCTATTCCCTGAACATCCGTTGCATGGTAAGAATTTAGAAGAGTTTGGAGAGCGTTTCCCTACAATGGTCGATGCCTACTCTCCTCGTATTCGTGCCATTGCTTTTGAACAGGCTAAAGAGTTGGGATTGGAGTTGGTTAGTGGAGTGTATGCCGGCTTGCAGGGACCCTCGTACGAAACACCGGCAGAGTACCATTGGTTGCGCGTAATTGGTGCCGATGCTGTCGGAATGTCAACTGTTCCTGAGATTATTGTAGCGCGTCATTCGGGAATAGAGTGTTTTGGAATGTCGGTAATTACCAATAGTACTGCCTCGCCCGAAAAAATCAAGACAAATCACTGTGAGGTTCAAGATATTGGAAATTCTGTCCAACCTAAAATGACAGCTCTTTTCAGTGCTATAGTTTCAAATATACAGATCAATGAATAATTCTGTGCTTAAATATATTACAGGGGTGGCTATCGCAGTATGTGTAGGCCTCTTCTGTTGGTACTGTTTTGATATAATTGCCTATATTTTGATATCGGTAATTGTTGCTTTTGTGGGTCGTCCGATAGTTGACCTTTTGGGAAAGGTCAGAATTGGAGAGTGGAGACCGGGAAATGCTTTGAAGGCAACAGTGGCTTTGGTAGCTATATGGTCTTTCGCTATTCTCTTCTTTTGGTTTGTAATTCCCTTGGTTTACGGAGAGTTCGAGACTATTCGAAATTGGAATGCTGCCGATTTTATGAAGAGAATAGATGCTCCGTTGGCAACTGCTCAGGAGTATTTGAAGGGTTTTGGATTGGTCGATGTCAATACCGATTTGAAGTCGAGAGTGATGATGGCTGCAAGTTCGGTGTTTAGTTTAACCGGATTGACAGATATGTTCAGCACATTGGCCGGAGCGGTTTCAACAATTGCCATAGGAGTTTTTTCGGTTACATTTATCTCTTTCTTCTTTCTTAAGGATAGCGGATTGTTTACCCGAATGGTATTAACTTTTTCACCTACGAAGTATGAGGAGCAAGTTAAGAGTGCGTTGAATTCATGTGAAAAGTTATTGGTAAGATACTCTGTTGGTCTATTGCTGGAGATGCTTGCCGTGATGACCTTGAATACGGTAGGTCTGCTTATTGTAGGCTTAGAGATTAAAAAGGCTTTGATTATTGCAATGATAACCGGCTTTATGGTTATTATTCCATATATCGGTCCTATTATCGGAATGTTGGTAGGTTTGTCAATTGCGGTTGTTACCTATATGGGAACAATGGATTTTGCGACAGAGCTTTTGCCTCGTCTGTTGTATATGGAGATTGTCTTTTTGTTGACTAAAGGGTTTGATGTGTTTTTCTTCCAACCGTATGTATATGGAAACAGCGTTCATGCCCACCCATTAGAGATATTTATTATCCTTTTGATTGCAGGTAGTATGGCCGGAATTCCGGGCATGATATTTGCAATTCCTGCCTATACCATTTTGCGTGTGGTGCTTGTTGAGTTTTTCAGCAAGTACAATCTGGTCCGAAAAATTACGGCAGGAATGCGAAAAGAGATTGACTGAATGAACATTAATTGTTCATCCAGTCATTTAATTTTGTTTTGATATAGGTGCTTGTGATTTGCTCAAAATCCTCAATACATGCTCCGTGCGCTTTCCCCTCGCATACAAATTTGTAGCAGAATGGGTTGCCTTTAAGGTTTACCTGTGTACCCGACCAGGCATCGTTGCCTCCATAGATGAAGATCATCTTTTTGGCCTCCTCTTGTAGCCACTTTGCAATGTATCGCATCTTTTTAGGATTGTACTCTATCTTCGCTGCCGCTTTAGCTGCTGCCTCATCCAAGCAGAATTCAAAGGTTATATCTTTCTTGTCGTTTGGCAAGTATTTCTTGAATGGACGTACTTTGTAGTCATAGAATCCAATCTCGGTAAGTGCTTGATAGAAGAATGGTCTGAAGGTCTCAATTTCGCTATCCTCGAAGAATGATGGAGGTGATACTTTGGTTAAATGAGCATAAAAATCTTCGTTACCATCAACATCGGCATTTGGAATTGCAGATACGCTTTCGCCTCCTTGCCAGAAAGCAAATGGATACTCTAGAATCATTAACTCCAATGCTCGTTTTGCACCGCCCACGCTCTTATATTGCCATCCATGTTTTGCTACATCTTTCTCAAACATGGCGTATAGCTCGTCAATGTTCTCGAAGCAGTGTGTCTGGAAATCTCGAATAAGGAATTTAGGTGCATCATCGCTATTTCCGGCCAAAATCTTTATGGCTGCGCCTTTGCCCTTTCCTGAGCCCAATCTGTTTAGATTCTTTTGTAGGCGAGGGTCCACGAAATCCAAGTTGAGGGGTGCCACGTATGGTACGCTTACATCAACGTCGTTAGGGAAGAAGAAGCGGTGGAAGATTGTTGTCTGTCCGCCCTTGCTGATTCCGGTTGTAACCCACTTATTGTTGTTGTAAATTTTATCCTTTAAGGCTTGAATAATTTGGTGTTGATCATGGGCTGCATTGTATATGGTAAGGTGTTCCCATGGAATTATTCCGTCGTCGGGAATGCTCTCGGCAAAGAATCGGTGTTCAATAATGATTTGGTTGGCATTAAGAATTTCGCATGGCTCGCTCTTTGTGTAACCCCATATCATATATCCCTCCAAAACTGCAACGACAGGTGCACTTTGACGGTTGTGTTGAAGAATTACCCGCTGTTTGAATGAGCCAAGGTCAGGATTTCTATGATCAATTGGCTGTTCAAATGTAAATGAGTAGCTCTCTAAGAATCCATTGGTCTCAATTTTCTTGATATTGTCAACCTGAGGGATGAATTTTAGTGCGGTTGCAATATCGATTGCCGAGGCATTAAATGCGACAGCAATAATTAAAATAAGGCTAAAGCAAATTTTTTTAATCTTTACCATACAATTATTTTTTATGTTTCTATTTTTTATAATTATCTGTGTTTTAAGTGTTTGCTTGGGTTTTTCTGCCTTTTGGCAGATGATACTTCAGAAAAAACACACACAAAGATAAAAAAAAGAGTTCAAATTGTTTGGTGATTAAGAAATTTTATCTACCTTTGCAACCGAAATCAGCGCTCGGGTGGCGGAATTGGTAGACGCGCTGGACTCAAAATCCAGTGTCCCTTAAAGACGTGCGGGTTCGATTCCCGCCCCGAGTACAAGGGTGAAGGGCGACAAAAGTCGCCTTTTTTTGTACTCTTTAGAATCTGTTTTGAGACTGTTTCAAAACACCTTGATAAGTTCCCATTTTAATATTGGTTGTTTAATACGATTCTGTTTTATTGTGGATTTTTCCAGTGATTTAAATGAAGTGCAGCTAAGGGCGGTACAAGAGACGGAGGGTGCGGCATTGGTTATTGCCGGAGCCGGTTCCGGTAAAACTCGTGTGCTTACCTATAGAATTGCGCAGCTTCTTGCAAATGGAGTTAAGCCATACAAAATTTTGGCACTGACCTTTACAAACAAGGCCTCGCGCGAAATGAAGAGTCGTATTGATTCGTTGTTGGGCAATAACATCTCTTCTCAACTTTGGATGGGAACCTTTCACTCAATCTTTTCATCAATACTTCGCATAGAGGCGGACAATTTGGGCTATACATCAGATTTTACCATATACGATGCTCAGGATTCTCGCAATTTGATTAAATCGATTATCAAAGAGATGAAACTCGATGATAAAACCTATAGTCCTGCGGGAATAGCTTCAAGAATATCATTGGCAAAGAATAACCTGATAACTGCTGAGCGTTATTGTGCGAAGCGTGAAATTATAGTCGAGGACACATCTGCAAAGCGTCCATTGACAGGTGAGATTTATAAAACCTATGAGCGACGTTGTAAGCAGAATAATGTGATGGATTTCGATGATCTGCTTCTACAAATGAATATCCTTTTCCGAGATTTTCCTGAGATTCTTGAAAAGTATAGAGAGAAGTTCTCGTATGTCTTGGTTGACGAGTATCAAGATACTAACTATGCCCAATATCTGATAATTAAGCGATTGTCTGAGGTGCATCAGAACATTTGTGTTGTTGGCGATGATGCTCAAAGTATCTACTCTTTCCGTGGAGCCAGAATTGAGAATATCTTGAACTTTAAGAATGACTATCCGGCCTATAAATTGTATAAGTTGGAGCAGAACTATCGGTCTACTACAACTATTGTAAATGCTGCCAATAGTGTGATTCACAAGAATGAGGGGCAGATTCATAAAGAGGTGTTCTCGAAAAATGAGGAGGGTGAGCCAATTAAGGTTTTGCGCTCTATGTCCGACAGAGAGGAGGCTTTAGCTATTGCTCAAGAGGTTAAGCGTGTCTCTTTGAGTTTAAATCAGGGATATAATAGCTTTGCAATTCTGTACAGAACAAATGCTCAGTCTCGTGTTCTTGAGGAGGCTTTCAGAAAAGGTAATATTCCTTATAAGATATACGGAGCCAAATCTTTTTATCAAAGAGCTGAGATTAAGGATATTTTGGCATATCTTAGATTGAGTGTCAATAATAATGATGAGGAGTCGCTCCGGAGAATTATTAATGTTCCCAAGCGCGCCATAGGTGATACTACGGTAGATAAGATTGTGCAGATTGCGCGTCAAGAGGAGCTTCCGCTATGGAGTGTGGTTGAGAGAATAGAGATGTGTACTGAGGCGGGTTTGTCGATTCCTACAGTTAAGAAAGTGGCTGCATTTCGTGACATGATACGTTCCTTCTCTGAGGAGGCATTGAACAAAAATGCCTTTGATGTGGTGGTTCAAATTTTGAATGTTTCAGGAATGGATAAGGCCTTAGGTGGTGATGACTCTCCTGAGGGTATCTCTCGCCGCGAGAATAAGCAGGAGTTTGTTAGCAGCGTGAAGGAGTTTGTTGAGAATTCCTATAAAAATGGAGAGCCCGATAGGTTGACAAACTTTATTGCTTCAATTCAACTCTTGACAGATCAAGATGAAGAGGTTGCAGAGGGGCAGAGTTTTGTTACCATGATGACAGTTCACTCGGCTAAGGGATTGGAGTTTGATAATGTCATTATTTCTGGTTTGGAGGAGGATCTTTTCCCCAGTATGGCAAGTATGTGCTCGCCCAAGCAGTTGGAGGAGGAGCGCAGATTGTTCTATGTGGCAGTGACCCGAGCTGGAAAAAGATTGGTACTCTCTTATGCAACAAATCGATTCAGAAATGGCCAGACCGTAAGCATGCGCCCCTCTCGTTTTATTGCAGAGATACCTTCGCAGTACAGAGTAGGTGGAGGAACTTCGTATGCGCAACCTAAGTATGTTGGTCAGCGTACAACTCCTGGAAAGATGTTTGTCCCTGAACGCAGAGAGCCGGAGAGAGTTGTGCGTCCTCAGAGTAGTGTTTCTTCGGTTGAACTTTCAAATTTAAAACAATTAAATATAGATGAGATTCGGGTTGGAATGGCGGTGCTGCATCCGGTTTTTGGTGCGGGTACAGTTATTGAGATAGATGGATTCGGCTCTCAGAAAAAGGCAAAAATTTCATTTGCAGGCAATGGAGTCAGATTGCTGTTGTTGAAGTTTGCCAAGTTGTATGCTAATTAATTTTTATGGATTACAATACACAACGAAAAAAGTTATTGCTTCCTGAATATGGTCGTAATATTCAGTCTATGGTGGATTACCTCTTAACCATTGAAGATAGAGATAAACGAACAGAGCAAGCTTACGCTGTTATCGATGTAATGGGAAATTTAAATCCTCAATTACGTGATGTTCCTGATTTTCGCCACAAGTTGTGGGATCATTTGGCTATAATGTCAGATTTTAAGCTTGATATTGACGCCCCTTATGAATTGCCTGAACGTGAGATTTTGCATAAGAGTCCTGAAAAGATTCCGTATAGCAGTGGTACAATTCGTGCAAGACACTATGGAAAGTCGGTAGAGAAGCTTGTTGAGAAGATTAAAGAGACCACAGATCCGGAGCAGCGAAGAGCTTTGATTGCATTGACAGCAAACCACATGAAGAAGTCCTACTTGACATGGAATAGAGATAGTGTAGAGGATAATCAAATTATTTCGGATATAAACGAGATGTATGGCGAGGAGCTTATTCCCATGGAGGGGGTAATGTTGTCGAATCAGAAGGAGCTGTTGCAACGTAAAAATAACAATGGTAAGAATAACCACTCTCGTCAACAGCGTAAGGGTGGTAATGGAATGCAATACCGCAGAAAACAGTAAATATGGATTTGCTTCTTTTGCTTGGAGGTAATAGTGGAGATAGATTAGCGTTGTTGCGCAATGCTTTGGCAATGATAGAAGAGCGGATAGGTGTTATAAAGGGCTGCTCCTCAGTTTACGAAACCGAACCTTGGGGTTTTGAGTGTAGTGATAGTTTTTATAATGTTGCGGCTTTTGTTGATACCGAACTAAGTGGAGAGGAGGCTTTGGATATTGCTTTAAATATAGAGCAGGAGTTGGGTAGAGTGAGAAGTTCTAGGCAGAGGTATGGCTCCAGAACAATGGATATTGATATAATTCTTTGTGGAGATCAGATAATCAATACCGATAGATTACAGGTTCCGCATCCACGTATGTGTGAAAGACGTTTTGTCTTGGTTCCTGCTGTAGAATTGATGCCCGATTATGTGCATCCCATAAGAAATTTAACACTGTCTACCCTGCTCGCAAATTGTTCTGATAACCTTGAAGTAAAAAAAGTTGGCGAAATATTTGGTTTAAAGGAATGATTATTCTAATTTTGCAGTCCGAATTGAAAAGAAAACAATTAAAATAAAATAAACATGAAAAAGGGAATACATCCTGAGGATTACAGATTGGTAGCGTTTAAAGATATGTCTAATGGTATTACAACCATTACAAAGTCAACAGCTGCTACTAAAGAGACTATCGAGATTGACGGCGTTGAGTATCCATTGATTAAGATGGAGATCTCTAATACTTCACACCCATTCTATACAGGTAAGGTGAAGTTGGTTGATACAGCCGGTCGTGTTGATAAGTTCATGAGCCGTTATAAGAACCATATGGCTAACAGAAAGAAGTAATTGAATTATTTCTTTTGTGAAGATGTAAGGAGAGTGGCTTTGGCGCTCTCCTTTTTTTATCTCTCTTTTATCCCATTGGCATGGGATTTGCGTATAATGGTAAGTGAATAAAATCTGTATAATAAACTGACAAAATGTCGGTAAATATATGTTTGTATGAGTAAGATAGAGAGTTTTGTAGAGATGTTTGACGATATGGCAGATGAGCAGCATGAGAGAATTATTCCCATTGTTGCTGAGGATCAGGATGTAACCGATGATTCGGTTCATTTTCCTGACACTATGCCAATTTTGCCGCTTCGCAATGCTGTTATGTTTCCAGGTGTTATCACTCCTGTAAGTGTAGGTAGAAAGCGTTCGCTTAAGTTGATACGAAATGCCTACAAGAAGGGGTTGGCAATTGGAACCATTGCGCAGATAGATGAGAAGGTTGAAACACCAAATCAGAATGATCTGTATCGAGTAGGTACTGTTGCAGACATCTTGAAGATTTTGGAGATGCCTGATGGTTCTACTACTGCCATACTGCAGGGTAAACGTCGTTTTGTTCTTGACGATATTTTATATAACGATCCATATCACATGGGTAAGATTACTCTTCTAAAGGAGTCCTTGCCCGATAAACATGATAAGGAGTATAATGCAATTGTGGAGTCGGTGCGCGATTCTGCAAGCAAGTTGGTAAAGCTCTCGTCAACACTTCCTCCCGAGGCCAATTTTGCATTGCGCAATATTGATAACTCAATGTTTTTGGTGAATTTTGTTGCCAATAATGCGGGTGTTGATTTTCTCTCTCGCCAGCAGTTGTTGGAGATTGATGATGCCAAAGAGCGTGCTTCATTCCTTTTGGAGATTTTGGGTAAACAGATCTCTTTGATGAAACTGAAGAATGAAATTCAGGAGCGCGTAAAGGGAGAGTTGGATAAGCAACAACGCGAATATTTCTTGCATCAGCAGATTAAGACTATTCAGGATGAGCTGGGCGATAACCCTATTGATGAGGAGATTGCGGAGCTTGAGGAGGCCTCGTACAAGAAAAAATGGTCTGATAATGTTCAGGCTTGTTTCAACAAAGAGATTGCTAAGTTGAAGCGTTTGAATCCTGCAAGTCCGGACTATTCGGTACAGTTTAACTATATCCGGGAGATGCTCGATTTGCCTTGGAATGAGTACTCTGAGGATAACCTTAATTTAAGAAATGCCGAGAAGGTTTTGAATGAGGACCACTTTGGTTTGGAGAAGGTTAAGGAGCGTATATTGGAGTATATGGCTGTCTTGAAGCTGAAATCGGATATGAAGT
Organism: Bacteroidales bacterium; assembly: GCA_015061245.1. Lineage (GTDB taxonomy): Bacteria > Bacteroidota > Bacteroidia > Bacteroidales > Marinifilaceae > RGIG9079. Next base: position 13,467 of record SUWY01000002.1, on the reverse strand, counting down.
CACCGATTTTGTGCCTATATGGACCTCCGGGAGTTGGTAAAACCTCGTTAGGGCAATCTGTTGCACGTGCTGTGGGCAGAAAATATGTGAGAATGTCACTTGGAGGAGTGCATGATGAGTCAGAGATTCGTGGACATCGAAAGACCTATATCGGCTCTATGATGGGACGCATTTTGCAGAATATCAAAAAGGCCGGTACATCAAATCCTGTCTTTATCCTTGATGAGATTGATAAGATTGGAAAGGATATTCACGGAGATCCACAATCTGCGTTGTTGGAGGTGCTTGATCCTGAGCAGAATACAGCTTTCCATGATAACTATCTGGATATTGACTACGATTTGTCAAAGGTAATGTTTATTGCAACAGCTAATGACCTTAGCACAATTGCCCCCGCATTGCGTGACAGACTTGAGATAATCGAGGTTAGTGGTTATCTTGCCGAGGAGAAGCGTGAGATTGCAAAGCGCCACTTGATTCGTAAGCAGTTGGAGAATCATGGAGTAAAACCTGAGAATGTTGAGTTTCCTGATGAGGTTATCGATTTCATCATTGAGAAATATACCAGAGAGTCAGGAGTTCGTGCCTTGGATAAGGCAATTGCTAAGATTATGCGTCATGTGGCACGCAAGGTTGCCTCTAACAAGCGCTTTAGCGTGGTATTGGATGCAGATAAGGTTAAGGAGTATTTGGGCTCGCCAATCTTTAATCGTGAGGAGTATCAAGGCAATGAGTTGCCAGGTGTTGTAACAGGCCTTGCGTGGACTGCTGTAGGAGGTGATATTCTCTTTGTCGAGGCAAGTATCAGTAAGGGAAAGGGCACTTTGACTATGACCGGAAATTTGGGCGATGTTATGAAGGAGTCAGCTACAATTGCTTTGGAGTATATCAAGTCGCACCCGGAGATCATAGGAATCTCTGATTCTCTTTTCGAAGAGAAGAGTGTGCATATCCACGTTCCCGAGGGAGCTGTACCAAAGGATGGTCCATCGGCAGGAATTACAATGGTAACTGCAATGGCTTCGGCTTTGACCGGTAGAAAGGTTAAGAATGCTTTGGCTATGACCGGTGAGATGACTCTTCGTGGTAAGGTGCTTCCTGTTGGTGGTATTCGTGAGAAGGTTTTGGCAGCCAAGCGTTCAGGAATCAAGGAGATTATTCTTTGTGCCGAGAACCAAAAGGATATTGCCGAAATCAAGAAAGAGTACGTTAAGGGGTTGAAATTCCACTACGTAGAGAGAATTGATCAAGTATTGGAGATTGCTCTGCTGTAACCCAGCCGAGCAATCTCTACTTGTCAATAGATAATTCTTGAAAACAAAAAAGCAGCTACATCTCTGTAACTGCTTTTTTTTGTTTGTGGTCCCACTTGGGCTTGAACCAAGGACTCCCTGATTATGAGTCAGGTGCTCTAACCAACTGAGCTATGGGACCTTAAGGCTTGTGGATAGGCTCCTGCCTTAATTTCACGGTGCAAAGATAGCTATAAAACTTCAATTTTTGCAATAGTTTTACGGAAAAAAAGCTAACTTCGTTGCATAATTACAGGATTGGGCAGTTATGAAGATAGAGTTGTTGGTAATAGGAAAGACCGATGCAGATTACCTGCAGAAGGGGATAGCGGAGTATGAAAAGAGGCTAACTCGTTATATCCCATACGAAATGCGTGTAATTCCCGATATCAAGAATTCAAAAAATATGTCCGAAAGCGTTCAGAAGGAGCGCGAAGGTGAGTTGATATTGGCCCAGATTCAAACTTCCGATTTCGTTGTACTATTGGATGAGCATGGAAAAAGTTACTCTTCTGTGAAATTTGCTCGATTCCTTGAGCAGAAGATGGTGGCAGGAACGAAAAAGTTGATTTTGGTGGTGGGAGGACCGTATGGTTTTTCTGAAGCTGTCTATAAAAGGGCAAACGATAAAATCTCTCTCTCTGAAATGACCTTTTCTCATCAAATGGTAAGGTTGATATTTACTGAGCAGTTGTATAGAGCAATGACTATATTAAAAGGAGAGCCATATCACCATGAATAAGAACAAGTTTAAGAATCGTTACCTCGCCTATATATTTGGGTTGTTGTTGATTGTGACAATAACTTGGGAGTGGATTGATACAATACGCGATGATAAGGCTCTTTTTCGTAAAATAGAGCGAGTTTTACATGACAAAGAGAGGGTGGCCGATGAGTTTCTGAATTCATTAGATAGTAGTTCAACTTACTCCGTTGAGGCTGTCCCGCGTGATATAATATTTGTTGCTACACGCAATTCTCAAATACTTTTTTGGAGTAATAGTAATCCATGTTCCGACAATCTTGTAAGACTTTTAAATAGTAATCGTGAGTTCTTGTTGTTGAATAATAGCTATTATGATATCAGGCATAGAGATTTGGGAGAGTTGGATTATTATGCTCTGATATGCGTTAAAAGCAATTATGATGAACAAAATGTATACCTGAAAAATGATTTCTCGGATTTCTTTGGCATTGACAAGGCGAATGGGAAACAGCTTGAGGTAAAGCCCTGTAGTGTGATTGACCAGAATGTGATTTTAAATATCGATGGGGAGCCCTTATTTAGAATGGAGGAGCCTTCTGGGTTTAAGGATAAGTCTGTAAATTACGGATTGTTGGCATGTTATCTGATACTCTTCCTGCTCTTATTTGTCCTTTATGATGTTATGATGTTAAGGGCGAGGAGTGTTGTAAAGCAACTCTTTATATTTACCGGGTTTGTTTTGTTGTTAATTGTATTCTTTTTTGTCGCGTTGAGCTTGAAGATTCCCGATACGGTATTTCGTTTAGCTCTTTTTGAAAGAGTTCCTGAGGCTCAAAATATAGTATCAATCGGAGAGATGCTTGTCTATGTCTATTCTACATTCCAGATAATGGCAATTACTATATACAGGATAAAGTCAAATAGAAAATTACTTATACCTTTCCGCTATTATATTACTACTGCATGGATAATCTTTGTATATCTCTATGCTTCGCTCTATTCATACATTATTCAAGAGATTATTGCAACCAATAATGTTTGTATGAATATTGCCGTTGTTGGAGATATTGGAGTTGCTTCTTGGATTGCATATATGATTGTGGTGCTTGGTGCTGTTGCGTTGGTGGTTGCATCGGATAGAGTAATCACAGTATATCGAGACTTTATCTCTTTTAAGGGGGCTGTGTTGTCAACAATTATCCCCTCTGTATGTATAATGGGTATCTGTTTTCTTTCATGGAGTCTGTTGTCTTTTAGGGAGTGGTTGGTATATGCGTTGATTCTGTTATTAATGGTCATAAATAGGTATAGGATAAAAATAGATCAGCAGCGAACAATATATCTTATTATTCTTATAGTTTTGTGTGGTTATGTATGGGGGTTGTTGCGTAATAGTGAGAAGAAGAAAGAACTTTCTGATAGAATTGAGATTGTTGAGGGGTTGGCGCATAATCGTCAACCGGGAGATGTTCGTTTGGTAGATGATGGTTACTCCAGGTTGTTGATAAATGTCAAGGATATTCATAGAAATTATGCTTTCTATTCATTTGCTTTCTATGGTAAGAACGGAGTTTTACTGGCAAGTAGTGGAGATTATGTTTTCCATAGAAGATTGAGTGATTGGGTACCTTTGTCTCGTCAAGGGTTTCTTGTGGAGTATGATGGATATGAGCATTTGTTGTACAGTACCGAGAGTGGAGATACAATTGTGGCAAGTCTGCCGCTCTCCTATTTTAATACATATTACTATCTGAACTTGTTGTATATCTTTCTTTTAATTGTGATTTTCAGTTCGTATAGTTTGATTTACCATTTGAATATCTTTGAGCCCTTTGCTGGTAGATCGATAAAGGTTCGAGTGAAACAGGCTGTAAATGTATTGATTTTTGTGCTGTTTCTGAGTTTAACGGTGGTAATTCTCTTTGTTAATTATAATAGCTTTAAAAGTCGTGAACAGGATACGGCGTTGAAGTTGATTCAGTTGGTCTCTCAGCGATTAGAGGAGAGCTCGTATGATTCGATAGGGGCTATAGATGCAAGAATTGATAATGTTGCCAAGATTCTTCGGAATGATATCAATCTTTATGAGAAGGAGAGTGGAAGGTTGGTTGCGACATCGAGAGAGGAGATTTTTGGGCGAGGTTACGTTGGCAATATGGTAGAGCCGACAGCCCTGTCGGCTATCAGAGATATGGGTGAAAATAGAGTTATTGTCAATGAGGCAATAGGTGAGATGAATTTTAAGTCGGTCTATGCCCCTGTGGTTTTGAATGGTGTTGATTATATTGTTAATGTTCCCTATTTCGTAGAGAGTTATGGCTTTGGTAGGGAGTTGGCTACTCTTGCGGTCTTTGCAATTAACATTGCCATAGTATTGATGATGATATCTTTTACTCTATCGGCATGGATTGCAGATTGGATGTTGCATCCATTGATTCTTGTTACTGAGAATTTGAAACGAATGCGTCTCACAGGAAAGAATGAGAAGATTAAGTATGGGCGTGAGGATGAAATAGGTATCATGGTTAAACAGTATAATGACGCTATTGATACCCTTGAAGAAAACGTTCGATTGTTGGCCAAATCGGAGCGTGAGGGGGCTTGGCGCGAGATGGCAAGGCAGATTGCTCACGAGATTAAGAATCCTTTGACTCCAATGAAGCTCAATATCCAGCTGCTACAACGCTATTTAAGTGTAGAGGAGTTTGATTCCTTTAAGACGAGATTTATGAGAATGTCGGCGGTTATTATGGAACAGATTGATACTATGGCTAATACTGCATCTGCGTTTTCAGATTTTGCGAAACTTCCGAAGGTAAATCCTGCCAGATTTGATGTCGTGGATATGTTGAGAAATTTAGTCTTGCTTTTCCAGGACTTAAATGTTGAGTTTGTTCAGGAGTTGCCTGAGCGATTAGAGATATTTTCTGATAGGGCTCTGTTAGGGCGCGTAATAATGAACTTAATAAAGAATAGTTGCCAAAGTATTCCCGATGGTGAGCAGGGTAGAATTACTATATCGCTTGTGCAGAAGGAGATAGATTCTGTCGAAATTTCAATTGTTGATAATGGAGTAGGAATTGAGGCCTCGCTTATAAATAAAATATTTGAACCTAATTTTACTACAAAGTCTAATGGTATGGGGTTGGGGCTTGCAATCAGTAAGAGGATTATAGAGACACTGGGAGGTACGATAACTTTTTTGCCTAACTATGAACGAGGAACGAAATTTATTGTAACTTTGAACAATATAAATGAATAAGATATGAAAAAGCATATTCCGAATATAATTACCTGTTTGAATGTAACAAGTGGTGCAATTGCTATTGTGGTTGCTACTATGTATGACAATCTTTTTGCTGCCTCGATGTTAATTCTATTAGGAATGATCTTTGATTTTTTTGATGGATTGACAGCAAGAGTGTTGGGGGTTAAATCGGAGTTGGGTAAGGAGTTGGACTCCCTAGCTGATGTATGCTCTTTTGGTGTTGCTCCGGCAATCCTGGCCTATAAGTTGATTTTAGAGAATGCAACACCGAGTATGGAGTGGTTGGCGTTAAGTGCAGTTGCTATTCCGGCACTCTCGGCATACCGTTTGGCAAAATTTAATCTTGATACACGTCAAACAGTAAGTTTTATAGGAATGCCTACTCCGGCTAATGCTCTGTTTTGGGTAGGATTGGTTTTAGGTAAGCAGTGGGCTCCGGAGATTTACAATGCTGTTTTTGCCAATTCTGTAGTTTTGGCAATCTTCGCAGTCGGTTTTGCTATTGCTCTTATCTCTGAGTTACCTATGTTTTCGTTGAAGTTGCAGGGATTTGGATGGAGTGGTAATGAGTTGTTGTATATATTCCTTGTGGCGGTGTTGGTGTTGATGCCAATAGTAGGGGCAGGTACAGTTATGTTAATTGTACCTTCATATTTTATTATCTGTCTTTTGGGAAAGATTATAGTTCGGAAATAAAGTCTAAATAGTCACACTCCGGTGATATTACATTGCTGCACTGATTTACCTGTGGGGTAGTCGGGAAGAATGGGAATGTAGGCTCAAATGAGGCTTTATCTGCCTGATTCTGTTTGAAAATCTCCACTCTGTCAGCTCCTAAAGTAATAGCTCCGGCAATTATGGCAATGGCAGCGACTGCTGCAGCTCCACGCAAAATATAGTTTTTGATCTTGGATTCCGATTTTTCAGGAGTATCATTAAGTGCATTAATATGCATAGATGGCATAGGCAAATTTACAGCAGGAAGATAGGCGGTTGTTGCCATAAAATTGCGCTCCTCAGATTTAAACTTCAATAAGGAACCCTCTTGTTTGAATTGTCCAATGCCTTGAATGTTTAGCTCCTCCTCTCTTTCTAGGGAGATTTTTATGTCGTTGATATATCTCTCAACTCGCTTTTCTGCATCACTTAGCGGAACTCGCTCTGCTTGGGCAATAAACTTAGCAAATAGATTATCCTTGTGGTTAAGCGATTCATTAAACGTTATTTTTTTGCTTGTAGGGATAAGAATACCTTGAAGTTCATCTATATACGCAGGCTCATTGTGGCATACGAAACCTCCGAAATTAGGTAGTATGACACAGTCATTCAGTATAAGTGCGTGATTTAGGTATCTTGATAATCTATCCATAACGTTCAATATTGTCGTCACGAGACAAAGTTAGTTATTTTTTTTAAAATTCATAATTCAAATGTAGTTCTTTATTTTTAATTTTGTCTTCACTAACAATTAACACATAAAACGCAATGAAGATATTTGTTACAGGAGGAACCGGTTATATTGGTTCTCATACAGTTGTTGAGTTGCAACAGGCAGGATTTGATGTGATTATTGCCGATAATTTGAGTAATTCAAAAATAGAGGTTCTCGATGGTATAGAGAAGATTACCGGAGTACGTCCTGAATTTGAGAAGTTGGATATTGCCGATGCAGTTGCGGTGCACGATTTCTTTAAGCGGCATACAGATATTGATGCCATAATACATTTTGCGGCATTGAAGGCTGTTGGAGAGTCGGTTCAGATTCCTTTGGAGTACTATAAGAATAACCTTAATACAATTATAAATCTGCTTGATTGTATGAAGGAGTTTAAGGTTAATAATTTGGTTTTCTCTTCATCATGTACTGTTTACGGACAAGCAGATGAGTTGCCTGTTTCTGAAAGTACCCCTCGTAAGGAGGCGGAGTCGCCTTATGGAAATACAAAGTCAATAAGCGAGGATATTATGCGTGATGTGGCAAAGGTAACTCCTGAGTTAAATCTTTTGGCATTGCGTTATTTTAACCCAATAGGTGCTCATCCTTCTGCACACATTGGAGAGTTGCCAAATGGTGTTCCTAACAATTTGATTCCATATTTGACTCAGACGGTAGCAGGAATTCGCGAGCAGTTGAGTGTCTTTGGTAATGACTATGATACCCCTGATGGAACTCCTATTCGTGACTATATTGATGTGGTTGATTTGGCTAAAGCCCATGTGGTTGCGATTAAGCGTTTGTTGGAACATAAGAATAAGGCGAATTACGAGTTCTTTAATATAGGAACAGGTTCAGGTGTCACTGTATTACAGTTAATTAATGCTTTTGAAAAGGCTACAGGCGAGAAAGTGAATTATAAGATAGTAGGACGTAGAGCCGGAGATATTGAGAAAGTATGGGCAGATACTACAATGGCTAATAATGAATTAGGTTGGAAGGCTCAGGTTCCCCTTGAAGAGACGTTGGCTAATACATGGCGTTGGCAAAAACGATTGGATGAGCAATAAATGAAAAAGAGGAGTTTTGATGCAAACTCCTCTTTTTTGTGTTACTTACTTCTCTGCGTTGAGAATAGAATCAAAGAATGTATCGTAGTCGGCAATATACTCCTCCCTATTTGAGTATGAGATTACCGGTTTGCCACTATTTTGTGCGTACTCTTTAATTTGCTCTGTTACATTTGGACTATGTATGATAATTCCGTCAGAATAATCCATAGCCATTTTGTTGATGTTAAAGTGGGTGGGCTCTTTTACTGTGTTTACATCGTCGGCTTTGATATTCTCTGAAATCATCTTCTCTGCAAATTTCGAATCCAATGATCCTTCGAATTGATCGTCATAGCATGAATAGACAACTTTTGCTTTGCAGAATGCAGGATCGTTGGCATACTCTTTTTTCAAGTAGAGTGGTATAAGAGATGAGAACCATCCTTGACAATAGATCAAATCCGGGTTCCACTGAAGCTTCTTCACAGTCTCGAACACTCCTCTTGTGAAGAATATTGCTCTCTCGTCATTGTCTTCAAAGAATGTGCCATCCTCTGCGCTGTTTAGAATACCCTTACGCTGGAAATACTCCTCGTTGTCGATGAAATATACCTGCATGCGGGCAGCTTGGATAGAGGCTACCTTGATAAGTAGAGGATGATCAACTCCGTCAATAATCAAGTTGGCGCCAGAGAGTCTGATTACCTCGTGCAACTGGTTACGACGCTCATTGATTCCGCCAAACTTGGGCATGAAGGTACGTATATCTTTTCCTCGTTCCAATACCCCTTGAGGAAGTAATCTTCCTACATAAGACATCTCAGTCTCGGGGAGATAAGGCATTATCTCTTGTGATATAAATAAAATCTTTTTAGGCTCCATGTTCGTTCGTGCAAAAAATTCGTACAAAGGTACACAAAATGTCCGAAATAACCAAATTTATAATAACTTTGACATAAATTTCGTAGAGTATGGCTAAACATAATATATTGGGGAAAGTGGGCGAGGAGTTTGCTGCTCAATGGTTAGAATCTAATGGATATCAGGTTGTTGATAGAAATTGGAGGTGTGGTAGGAATGAGTTGGATATGGTTGCCTTAAAAGATGGCTTGGTAATTGTGTTTGAAGTTAAGACAAGAAGTGTAGAAGTTGATGATATTGCGCTCCTATTACCATTGAAAAAGAGAAAGGCAATTCTAAGTTCCGGAGCCAAATGGCTTGCTATGCATGGAATGAAGTGCGAGATTAGATTCGATTTGTTGGTAATAGATGCGGTTAATAGTAAATTGACTCACTATCCGGAAGCAATTATGGTGTATGATGTGTAGAGATTAGAGTAAAAAAATGTATCTTTGCTTTGTATAACTTTTCAGATATGGGTAGAAGAGAGACATGCACTGTCAAGGTAGGTGATAAACTCATCGGAGGAGGAGCTCCGGTATTGATACAATCAATGCTTAATACCTTGACTATGGATACAGAAGCTTGCATAGAGCAGGCTATTAGAGTTGTAAATGCAGGAGGAGAGTTGGTTAGAATTACGGCTCAAGGTGTAAAGGAGGCAGAGAATCTTAAGAATATTAAGCAGGGATTACTTGAGCGTGGCTGTACAACACCAATCTCTGCAGATATCCACTTTGTGGCGGAGGCAGCTTCGGTAGCGGCAAAATATGTTGATAAGGTTAGAATAAATCCCGGAAATTTTGTTGATAAGAGGGCAGTGTTTGATAAGGTGCTCTATACCGATGAGGAGTATGCTCAAGAGTTGGTTCGCTTGAAGGAGAAGTTTATAGAGTTCCTAAGCGTTTGTCGTGAGTATGGTACAGCCGTAAGAATTGGCACAAATCACGGCTCATTGTCGGATAGAATTATGAGTCGGTATGGTAATACTCCCGATGGAATGGTTGAGGCGACAATGGAGTTTCTGCGTGTATGCAAGGAGACTAACTTTACCAATGTGGTAATATCGCTTAAATCAAGTATGTGTGCCGTTATGGTAACTGCTGTACGTAAGTTGGTTGCAGCAATGAATGCAGAGGGGTTAAACTTTCCTTTGCATTTGGGAGTAACTGAAGCTGGTGAGGGTGAGGATGGACGAATTAAATCTGCATTGGGAATAGGAACACTGCTCAATGAGGGTATTGGCGATACGATAAGAGTATCGTTGACTGAAGAGCCTGAGGCTGAGATTCCGGTAGCTCGAAGATTGGTTGAGCTATGTGGAGATTGTGGCTACAACTTTTCATATACGTTACAAGATGGCCTGTTGAAAGCTGAGAGTGACATTGATAATAGTGATGATGCAAAACTCTATCTCCCCGCTAAGTTGGGTTCAATGCTATTCAGTGGCGAGGTTAAGGAGTTAGATCTTACATTGCCACTGTTGGGAGCAGAGTTTGCTGAACAGTTGTCGCGAAATATTATGCAAGCTGCGGGTTTAAAGCGCTTTAAGACAGAGTTTGTCAGTTGTCCGGGTTGTGGTAGAACTCTGTATAATTTGCAGAAGGCAGTGGCCGATGTTAAACGAGAGTTCAGTGTGCCCTCGCTCAGTAAATTGAAGATAGCGGTAATGGGTTGTGTTGTTAATGGTCCAGGTGAGATGGGCGATGCCGATTATGGTTATGTTGGAGCAGGAAATGGTAAGGTGAACCTCTATATCGGGAAGCGGTTGGTGGAGAAGGCAGTGCCAGAGGAGGAGGCTATTGAGCGATTAAGATTATTAATGAGAAATAACGGAGAGGAGATTTAATATAATGGATAGTGCTATTGATAATAGAAAAACTCCCCATACATTAGGTAGTGAAAGATTACCTAAGTTGTTGATGCAGTATGCTACGCCGGCTATTATTGCTATGACGGCAACATCGCTATACAATATGGTTGATAGTATCTTTATTGGACAGGGATGTGGAAAAGAGGCAATTGCCGGTTTGGCAGTTACCTTCCCATTTGCGAACCTCTCTGCTGCATTTGGGGCGATGGTTGGTGTAGGTGCATCCATTATGATTGCAATGAAACTCGGTCAGAAAGATACAAAGAGTGCAGAGTTGCTCTTGGGTAACGTTGTAATGTTAAATACCTGGATAGGAGGAGCATTCTCGATAATATGTCTTCTGTTTTTGGAGCCAATATTGCGACTTTTTGGAGCGAGTGATGCAACTTTGCCCTATGCAAAAGAGTATATGCAGGTGTTGTTATGTGGAAATATAATAACTCACATCTACTTGGGATTGAACGATGTGATGCGCTCTTCAGGTTATCCTAAAAAGGCTATGGCATTTACAATTACGGCAGTGTGTATAAATGCTCTTTTCAACTATATCTTTATATTCTTGTTGGATATGGGAATCGCTGGGGCTGCATGGGGAACTATATGTGCCCAGGTGACAGCTCTTATGTTGTTGATTCGGCACTATACAAATCCTGATAGCTTCTTGCGTTTTCAAAAGGGCATTATGAAGGTCCGTTGGGATTTTATCAAGAGTATTTTAGGTATAGGAATGTCCCCGTTCTTGATAAATGTCTGTGCCTGTTTGGTGGTCTCGGTCATTAACAATAGTTTGTTAAAGTACGGAGGAGATATTGCGGTAGGAGCGAATGGAATTGTAAACAGAATAGTCTTTATATTTCTAATGATTGTTATGGGATTCAATCAGGGAATGCAGCCAATCGTGGCATACAATTATGGAGCTAAGCAGTATGAGCGTGTTCGTAAGACATTGCTACTGACTATTGGTTGTGCAGTAACTGTAACTACAATAGGCTTCTTATTGTGTCAGTTGGCTTCATATCCATTGGTAAGTATGTTTACGACTGATTCTGATTTGGCCGATGCCGCAGTTCATGGTATGCGTTTGATGGTGCTTGCACTACCTGTAGTTGGAGCTCAGGTTGTATCGGTGGGATTCTTCCAGTCAGTAGGAATTGTAAAGAAATCGATATTTTTGTCACTAAGCAGACAGCTCATTTTCCTTGTTCCGGGATTACTTCTCTTTCCTACTATATGGGGATTGGATGGAGTTTGGATGAGTATGCCTATAGCCGATGGCATGGCAACTATAGTGACATTGATACTATTAGTATATCAACTTAAGAAATTCAAAAAAATGTAATTATGGGTAAGCGAATTGTAGTAACATTGGGTCGTCAATTCGGAAGTGGAGGACGCACCATAGGTAAAAGATTGGCCGAGGAGTTAGGAATTGAGTTTTATGATAAAGAGTTGATAAAAATTGCAGCTAAGGAGAGTGGAATTGCAGACTCTTTCTTTGAGAAAGCAGATGAGCGAGGTGGCGCTAAAGCAATGTTTGGAGCCTTTTCATTGGGAGGAGTAGGCATGGGTGGAACAATGTTCTTTCAGAGCAACGATTACCTTTCAGGAGAATCTCTATTTAAAATTCAAAGTGATGTAATTCGAAAAATTGCAGCAGAGAAGAGTTGTGTAATTGTTGGCCGTTGCGCCGACTACATTCTACGTGGAGATCCTGATTGTATTAAGATTTTTGTATGTGGAGAGGAGCGAGACAGAATACGTAGAATAATGAAATATGCCGGGATTACAAAGGTTGGTGAGGCTCGTGCACAGATGCAAAAAGCTGATAGGACTCGTGCTGATTACTACAACTACTATACAGATAAGGTGTGGGGAGCTTCAGACTCATACGATTTATGTATAAACTCTTCAAGATTTGGCGAGGAGGAGTGTTACCAAATCATTAAACAAGCATGTTTGGCTAAGATGAATAAAAAGTAATAAAACATATAGAAGATGAAAAAATTATTATTGGTAATCTCAATGTTAGCGGTTGGTGCATTGAGTTCGTATGCTGCTGAGGTTCCGGGAGCAGATACCTGTTGGACAAAGAGCGGAAACTTTGGTTTGAATCTAACTCAGGTTAGTTTTAGTAACTGGTCTGCCGGAGGTGATAACGCTTTTGGTTTTACTGTTAGCTTTAACTATTCAGCAGATATGAAAAAGGGTAAGAGTTTATGGCAGAATAGACTTGAAACCATGTATGGATTGAATAAGACCAAATCCGATGGAACAAAGAAGACAAATGACCGTCTATACATTTCAAGTAACTATGGTTATAGTATAGGAAAGTCATGGTATGTTAGTGCTATGGCGGAGTTGTCAACACAGTTTGCTGCAGGATATAATTATGGTAATAAACCAAAAACTAAGATATCGGAGTTTATGGCTCCTGGAAACTTAACTGCAGGTCTCGGAGTAAAGTGGAATCCAAAGCCATACTTTACAGCTACTTTGTCTGCTGCATCGTGGAGAGGTGTTGTTGTTCGCGACTCATCTTTGCGTGCTAACTACGGATGGGATACAGCCGATGAGAAGGAGATGGACAAGATGCTTCGTAATGAGTTCGGAGGTGATTTGACTATGGTATTCCAAAAGGATATTATTAAGAATGTAAATCTCTACTCGCGTTTGCAGCTATTCTCAAACTATTTGCAGAGTCCTGCTAACGTAGATGTAAAATGGGATGTTCAGTTGGTTCTTACTGTGAATAAGTGGTTGACAACTAATATCTCTACAAATATGATTTATGATAACGATACAAAGACAGTAAGTGTAAACGATGCAGGAGAAACAGTATTGAAAGGAGCTAAAGTTCAATTTAAAGAGGCTTTAAGTGTAGGATTTACATTTAATTTCTAATACTGAATACAGGTAGTAAAAAATATGGGGTCTCTTATAA
>SUWY01000020.1 GCA_015061245.1 Bacteroidales bacterium | reverse complement strand
AAAAGTGCTGCACGAATTTGTCTATAGACAACAAAAAAGAGCTGCCTAACATTATTCATTGTTAGACAGCCTCATTTTCTTTATCAAACGAAATTAGGCACGAGGGAGCTCCTGCTGTGCCGCCTTGCTCTCCCGATGCGTGGTAGAAACTTAATCGTCCTTTGATAAAGAGTATCGAGTCGGCATTGGGGAATATCAGTTCGTGAAATAATCGGGTATCATTCCTGGCAAAGGTCAGTGCAATAGCGTTCTTATGCTCTGCACATCGTTTTATGAACTGCGTGATGAGTGCCGTATCATACGGCGGATTGCAGAACACACGCCCAAACCACGGCTGCTTCAAACTACTTACATCCAAACAAACAGTAGAGGGTAAGGTTGATTATATTCTTGATGTATTTCATGAAGTTTCTGAGAGGAAATGTCTATATAGGGATTTTTCGAGATTTGTGGATAGACGTTATAGATATGTGCGTTGTGATACATTAATGCATGATAAAGATACAAACGTAGTCTTTTTCTCTCCTTGGTTAAAAGACAAGAAAGAAGGACATCCTGACTTTTACCAGCATCTGAAGAATCTGCTTAATGAAATGGGAGTTGAGTCCAAAGAATTGAAATCGACAAATGATTATTGGGCACGTGACTACATGCCAATTCAGCTAGTTGAAAATGAATTCTTGAAGTATCGCTATTATCCTGATTATCTTGTGAAGAGCAAGAATAAAAAAGATATTGAGACAATTACTGATGCTACCAAAGTGTTACCTGGTATGGGAATAAGTTGCCGTTCTACCAATTTGATCATAGATGGTGGTAATATGGTGCCCTGCGGTCCATATATTGTGATGACAGATAAGGTGTTTTCAGAAAACAGGAAAAAGAAAGATGATGCAGACTTTAAGGCTTTATTGGAATCAGAACTTGGTCATCCTGTTGTCATTATTCCCTGGACTCCACATGATGACAATGTATATGGACATTCTGATGGTTTCATCAAATGGTGTGGTGATAATCGAATACTGATGGGTAATCATGGTGATTGTTATCTAGACGAAGCTGCATCAATCCGTCGGATTCTTGAAAGTTATGGTTTTGAAGTTACAGAAATTCGTTTCAAGGGCAAAGTTGATAAAACTTGTTATGATCTCAACTAGGCATATATCAATTTTCTGCAAGTTGGCAAAAACATCATAATGCCTAAATTCAACATTGAAGAAGATACAATAGCTCAACAATACATTCAAGAAGCATTCCCCGATTGCTGTATTCGTCAAATAGAAATGGCAGAAATTGCAAAAGAAGGTGGCGCTTTACATTGTTTAAGTTGGAATGTTTATCTTCCAAAAACACATGTAAAAAGATAAATCACCACCTATGAGAAATTTTTGTCCCTCGGCTATTGTCGACTATCTCGGGGGACAGAAGGGGGACAAAACGGGCGAAAAACTGCAAATGTCGAAGTTAAAATTCAAAAATATGCAAAAATAAACGAAATTTTAAATGCTTGAAATTATGTGATTTACACGCTATGTTTGCAGATTGTATGCTTTCTTTGCAAAGAATTATTTTCCGATGCAAAAGTTCTTGAAGATATTGCCCAGGATTTCGTCGGTGTTGATTTGGCCGGTGATGGTGCCGAGGTGGTATAGGCACTCGCGCAAGTCTTGAGCTACCAAGTCACCTGGAATTCCATCCTGCAGCCCCTGCTCTACCCTCTCAATTGAAGCCAACGCTGCCGATAGGGCCTCGTAGTGGCGCATATTGCTGACAATAACGTCGTTCTCGCCAACGTTGCTCATATCGACTACCGAGGTCAACTCGTCGATGAGTGCATCTGTGCCCTCGCCCGTCTTAGCAGAAATACGGATAATTACACGCCCGCTCTCTTCGTCGGTAATGCGAATCTTTTGGTCCTCGTACTCGCAGTAACGCTCCTTGTCAATCTTGGTGTGGATAATAATCAACTTGGCATCGGCATTCATACGCTCCGACACCATTTGGCAATACTCCTCGTGGGCATCGCGGCCACAGAAACCAACACTACCGCCATCGCCACCATCGAGCATAAAGCCCTCGTTACCGAAAATATCATCGGGGAAGAGCAAAAGCACCACCTTCGCCTGCGCAATCATAGCAAAAGTACGCTCAATTCCAAGACTCTCAACGCGATCGCTGGTAGCACGAATTCCGGCAGTATCAATAAAGCGGAAGGTAATTCCGTTGATGGTAACAGTATCCTCAATTACATCGCGTGTAGTACCGGCAATCTCGCTCACAATAGCTTTGTCCTCCTTTAGCAGATAGTTCAGCAAAGTACTCTTTCCCGCATTCGCAGGGCCCACAATCGCAACAGGCACACCATTCTTAATAGCATTTCCGGTGCTGAAAGAGTTGCAGAGCGAGGTTATTTTCTTATTCACCTCTGCTGTCAGCTGGCTCAATTTTGCTCTATCGGCAAACTCAACATCCTCCTCCGAGAAGTCCAATTCAAGTTCAAGGAGCGAGGTCAGGTTCAACATCTTCTCACGAAGTGCTTGAAGTTCACGCGAAAAGCCTCCACGCATCTGATTCATTGCCATTTTAAGCGAGGCCTTACTATTTGAGGCAATAACATCGGCAACCGCCTCAGCCTGCGACAAATCCATCTTGCCATTCAAAAAAGCACGTTTAGTAAACTCACCAGGCATAGCCATAGAGGCTCCATTAGCAATCAACTGCTTCAAGATTGCGCTCTGGATATAACGTGAACCGTGGCAGCTAATCTCCACACTATCCTCGCCCGTAAAAGAGTGAGGAGCTCGGAAAATCGACACCATAACATAGTCAAGAGTCTCGCCATCGCTACCCTTAAACTCTCCATAATGGATAGTATTGGCTTCCTGATTAACCAAACTCTTGCCACTTGGTGACACAAAAATTTTATCCACCAACTCTATCGAGCCCTCGCCCGAAACTCTAATAACAGCTATAGCACCGCATCCTGGAGCTGTAGCAATTGCGCATATCACGTTATTCACCTCAAAATATATTAAAATACCTTATCCTGCTTACAATTTCAAGCAATGATTCACAAAATTAGAAAGTAGAATGTTAATTTCCATAAGAATTACTACCCAATTTGAAAAATAATTGGTCAAAAAGGCCACAAAACTGCTATAAATTCCATAAGCATACAAATATTTGTATAGAAATTCACAAATCAGATACAAACGTGCAGTAAAAAAGCTATCTTTGCGTAAACAACACAACGCAATATGAAGAAGATAATTACCCTTATAGCAGCAATTGCAATAGCATTCGGAGCATTGGCGCAGAAGAGCAACAACCCAATTCTACCCGGTTTCCATGCCGACCCCGAAATACTCTACTCACAGCAAACAAAGCGATACTACATATACTCAACCACCGACGGACAGCCCGGCTGGGGAGGTTGGTACTTCACCGTATTCAGCTCTAAAAACCTAAAGAAATGGGTGGACGAGGGCACAATGCTCGACCTCAAATCGGATCAAGTGCCCTGGGCAAACGGAAACGCATGGGCCCCATGCATCGAAGAGAAGCTTATTGACGGAGAGTACCGCTACTTCTTCTACTACAGCGGAAATCCGATAGCCGGAGGTGGCAAACAGATAGGAGTTGCAACTGCAACCTCGCCCACCGGTCCATTCACCGACTTGGGCCACCCTATCATCACAAAATCGCCGGTACGCTACGGCCAACAAATCGATGTTGACGTATTTACCGACCCTGTATCGGGCAAGGCCTACCTATATTGGGGGAATGGCTACATGGCAGGAGCCGAGCTAAATCCCGACATGGTATCAATCGACACCACAACCATAACAGTGCTTACCCCTCGTGGCGGTACACTTGAAACCTACGCATACCGCGAGGCCCCATACATCTTCTACCGCAACGGCTTGTACTACTTCCTATGGTCGGTCGATGACACCGGCTCGCCCAACTACCACGTAGCCTATGGAACCTCAAAATCACCACTTGGTCCTATAGAGGTAGCCAAAGAGCCAATAGTACTGATTCAAAACCCCGAATTGGAGATATACGGTCCTGCACACAACTCTATCCTGCAGAAACCGGGAACCGATGAGTGGTACATTATCTACCACAGAATCAACAAAAACTACATAGAGCGTGAAAAGAGCCCCGGCACCCACCGCGAGGTATGTATTGACCGTCTCTACTTCAACCCCGACGGCACCATCAAACCCGTCATCCCCACCAACAGGGAATAATACCACCGAATAACATTTCGAATCAACTGTAGTTGAATATTATTTACTTTATCTACCCTATTCATAACAAACTATTCTATGATTCCCAAGATTCCCAAAACAACAAACATACCTCTTTAAAAGAGCGATATAACATTATTGGAGTCTGAATTAATATCACCAGTAGAAATATATATGTATGGATATAATTTATATCAAAATGGCAATCAAATAAAATTAAAGATATTAACAGACAACTCATAAGTATATATACCATTCTGATTAAAAAGACAGCCACCTTACAACTGCTTGGAATAAAGCACGTAAGCCCCAATGCAAATATAAAGGTCCAATTGCACACCCATATTGAGATAATCTCTGCCAAAATTAAACAACACAAAAGAACGAAGCTAAATGGCTCATCAAATATATCCAAAATCATATCAAAATATACATTATATGTTACCCACAAAATCAACGAAAGCAATGCAACAAAAATTACATTCCTGACTACATTTAATATTTTCAATAGAACCTCCATATCTCTCATATTTTAACTTTGCCCGTATAATAATGAAAAGAAATTAAAAAAACGAACGATAACTCAAAAAAATCATCAGTAACAAAAATTTTTCTCTCTATTCGCTATTTTTTCAATAGAAAACACTATTATTGCGAACTTTAAAGAAGAGTATCACATCAAAACAAAAGAGAAATGACAACAAAAATTGCAGTACCTACACGCGATGGACGCATTGATGACCATTTCGGCCACTGCGACCACTATACCATTTACACTGTCGAAGAGAAAAAAGTAATCGCAACCGAGACCCTTCCATCACCGCAAGGATGCGGATGCAAATCAAACATTGCAAATGAACTTCAGGAGATGGGAGTAACCGTTATGCTTGCCGGGAATATGGGCGATGGCGCCAAAAACAAACTTGAGGGTTGCGGAATCAAAGTAATTCGCGGATGCAACGGAGCAACCGACTCAGTAGTCAAAGGATACCTGGCAGGCTTTGTATTGGACTTCGGTCAGAGTTGTAACCACCACGACTGCCCATCCGGTCACGAACATTAATAACTATAAATATCAGGCAGTCGGACTATTTTAACCCCAATATTCCTGCTGTCTGATTTTTGGCAACTTTTTTATTACTTCAGTTATGGAGTGGTCGATAAGCTCTTTGATTAAAGAATCACTCAGTTTTGAAATTGCATGCTGATTCCAATATTTCTTGTTAAAGTGCCAGGCAGGCTCAATAGCTCCGATATAACTGTCACGAAGTTCAATAGCATACTCAGGATCGCACTTCAACACCAACCAATCAGTACGATCAAGCGAAAGAACCGCAAACATCTTGCCCATAACCTTATAAACAAGCGTTGTATCGTCAAAAGGCAAACACTCCTCTGCCCCTCTCCTACTCAAACAATATTCGCGCACACTTTCGATATCCATAACAACCTTTCACCTTAAACCTATCACCTATAAACACCTATCACCTATAAACCTTTCACCCTAACCTCTCACCCGCTCAGCGCGCTACGCTTGCTTTCGCTTAATAAGGGGGCTTTACTCACTTCGCTCGGGACAAGAGTTCTACCAACCCCCAAACCCCCTTCGCTACATTCACTACGTTCATTACGCTAATAAGGGGGCTTATTAAGCGGTATTTATTCCTAATTCCTAATTCCTAATTTCTAATTCCTAATTCCTAATTATTAACTCCTAACTCCTAACTGTTCACTCCTCACTCCACCGCCACAATACCGGCCAACTGGAATGAGTAGCGCTTCAATGTAGAATTATAGACCCCCTGATGATCCACCTTATCCACGCGAACGCGCCCTGCAGCATGCAACACACAACCATTTCCAACATACATTCCACAATGCGATAACTGGCCATTTAAATCGGAGAAGAGAAGAATATCACCAAGCTGAGCCTCCTCAATGAATGACAAAGGGAAACCAAACTTCGACAACTCGGCAAGGTTTTTAGGTACACTATCGAAAGCCACACTCAAAGCGTTGCTGACAAGAAACAGATCGTCTATTCCGCCATTGGTTCTACCTTTATACAAGAAAGGCGCATTCAGATAACACATTGCAGCACGATAAATTCTATCTCGGCGCTCTGAAATATTTACATTCCAGTAGATAGGCGATACCACCTCGTATTCGGCATCTGCAACCTTAAAGGTTCCGGTCATAATGTTATAGAATGGCATCACAGCACACGGAGGCAACAAAAGGGTTGTATAACTATCAATACGCTTTACAAAAAGTCCGTTACACTCAACCTTCATATGGACCATACTGTTATACTCGGCAAGCTGCTTTTCACTCAACTCAGCCACCGATTCACTAAGAACCCACCCCTCCTCTTCACGACCGGGCACAACCACCTTAAGCCACTTTCCACTCTCTTCGCTCGAAAGTAAAACCTCGCCAAACAAAAACTCAAATAAACGTTCTGACCTTGTTGAGGTTGAGCGCTTTACAGGAGCGTACTCTGCAGTTACAATGTAGTGTGCCATGGTGTGCTATTTTAAAGTAGGAATAAAACCAGAAGTTGGGCCGAAACTACTCTTAGGAACATTGTCAACGGATAGACAGTAGCGTAGCTAACCGCAGGCAAATCATTTCCCGCAATTGAATTTGAGTAAGCCAACGCAGGGGGATCGGTCATACTACCCGACATCAATCCCATAAGGGTGAAGTAGTTAATCTTACAGAACACCCTTCCTATAAAACCTACAATCAAAAGTGGCAATATTGTAATTATGGCTCCATACCCAATCCAGACATAACCTCCGTTGGCAATAGTCTCAACAAAGCCCTCGCCCGCACCGATACCTACACACGCAAGGAACAACGAAATTCCCACCTCACGCAACATCAGATTCGCACTGATTGTGGTATAGGTTACCATCTTAATATGGTGTCCGAAACGACCAATCAAAATTGAGATAATCAGCGGACCACCTGCCAAACCTAACTTCACAGGCTGCGGAATTCCGGGGAAGTGGAAAGGAATTGAACCAAGCACGATTCCCAAGAAGATTCCAAAGAATATCGGGCTCAAATGTGGCTCACGAAGCTTTGTCATTGAGTTACCAATAAGCTTTGTAGCATTCTCAACACTTGTTTTGGTTCCCACAACCAACACTCGGTCACCAACCTGCAAAGACAAACTGGGGTGTGCAACAAGCTCCAATCCTGCACGCTCGACTCTGGTCACCGTAACACCGCAACTTGCGCGCAAATTCAGGTGCGCCAGTGTCTTACCATTCAACGATGACTTAGTAACAATAATCTTTTTTGCTACCAGCTTAACATCATCGCCATTCCACTCCGAACGCTCCATTGGAACCTCATTACCGATAAACGCCTTAATTGCCTCAATATCTTTAGGCGAGGCCACAATAAGTAATCTATCGCCCTCCTCCAACACTGTTTTCGAGTTAGCCATAGTCACATGATCATCGTGGAACACCCTTGATATGACAAAATTCTTGCCTACATACCCCTCGACACTTCTGATATCCTTACCAAAAACACCTGGATTCTTTACAACCAAAGAGACAGAAACTGCCTCACTCTCCTTATCGCGATTTTTGTTGCGCTGATCCTCTCGCTCTGCACTCAAAGAGATTCTAAAGATTCCTCGTACAGCAATAATTGACAATATAATACCCACAACTCCCAACGGATAGGCTACAGCATAACCCATTGCAATATCGGGAGCTGAATTACCGGTCATTTCAGAGTATGCCTGCTGAGCGGCACCCATTCCCGGGGTGTTTGTAACAGCACCCGACAAGATTCCCACCATTGTGGTTATAGGCAAACCTGTTGTAAAATATAGAATTACGGTAATTCCAACACCTAAAAGCACCACTAACGATGCCAACATATTCAATGTCACTCCTCCACTCTTAAACGAAGAGAAGAATCCCGGACCAACCTGTAATCCAATCGAGAAGATAAATAGTATCAAACCAAACTCCTGCATAAATTTCAGAGTTGTAGAGTCGATACGCAATCCCCAATGGCTCAACAACAATCCCACAAACAGTATCCAGGTAACACCAAATGATATACCGGCAATCTTTACTCTTCCCAACAACTTACCGACAGCTATAGTCAATCCTAAGATTGCAATAGCATGTGCCACCCCATTTTTGAAAAGCAAATCATAAAACCACTCCATCACTACTTCACTTTAATCTTCAATTTCTGACCAATACTCAATTTAGATGAACTCTTTAAACTATTCCATTTTTGGATATCAGACACAGTAACACCAGGGAATTTACGTGCAATCTCCCACAAATTATCACCACGACGCACTGTATAGGTTGCATATCCTGCACTATCAACATCCGATACCTGAGGAGCCTCTACGTTATTACTTACAGTTCCCTCTATCTTCGCACTTCCTGAATATTGTGCTGCTTTAGACGAGGGCACATAGATAGCCAACTTCTGACCGACTCTGATGGTCAAGCGCTTATTCAAATTATTCCAATATCTCAAATCTGCTGTTGTCACGCCATATCTGCGTGCAATAGCTCCCGGAACATCGCCCGACTTAACTGTATAGACAAGCTTTGTCTTACCGGTAGTATTACCCGGACCGCCCTGAACCTTAATTCTGCTATATGGATTTGCAGACTTATATGTGTCATTGAAGTATTTGGAACGCTCAAATGCAAAGATTGAATCCTGCTGCTCAATAAAATCGCCTACAAGTGAATATGGCAATCTAAGAGCATAGCTCTTTCCTGCTCCGGCAGGAATCACATCAACCTTATACTGAGGGTTCAAATCACGCAACTGCTCCTCCGAGATATCCAATATAGCCGCTACCTGCTTTAAACTTAGCAAATCATTAATCATCAAGGTATCGCAAAGTCTGGGCATATTGCTCTCGATTGGCTTGATTCCATAATCCTCGTAGTAGTTAAAAACGTATGCCGCAGCAATAAATGCAGGAACATAGCCACGAGTCTCTCTTGGCAAATAGTAGTATATATCCCAATAATCACGCACTCCACCGGCTCTTCTGATAGCCTTGTTTACATTACCCGGTCCACAGTTATATGCAGCAATAACAAGAATCCAATCCTCGTAAATTGCATATAAATCATTCAAGAAGGTAACAGCCGCCTTTGTAGCCTGAAGAGGATCTCTTCGCTCATCGATATATGAATCTATCTGCAACTGATACATCTTTCCTGTCGAGAAGATAAACTGCCACAAACCTGACGCACCCGCTCTTGAATAGGCTCTTGGGTTCAATGCGCTCTCAATGATTGTCATATACTTCAACTCATGTGGCATACACTTTGCCTCAAGCTCAGCCTCAATCATCGGGAAGTAGTACTCAGCCAATCCCAACATATTTGCTACCTGCAATCTTCGTTTCTCCACATAAACCTTAATGTGCGATTTAACAATATCGTTAAATGACAATGGCACTGCAGAACGCAACGCATCCAAACGCTCAATATAGAGCGAATCGCTCATATTTAGGATTGCCGGATCAATCTTAGTTATGTAGCTGCTATCAACAAAATCGGGTTTCTCATCCATCTCATTAACCCAATTGTTGTATAGATAGTCCAATCTTGCCAAAAATTCAGTTGGAATCTCCTCCTCGGGAGGAACAATAGTATCAATACCCTCAACATTAAACCTCACGGCTGCTGTTGAATTCATGCAAAATAGTGTCACCATACAGATGGCGAACAGTAATCTCTTCATATCTTATTCGTTAAAAATTGAGTGAAACCGATGCTCTATAGTTAGCCTTACCGGTTCTATGGTTAAATGAAACATCGGGTTGCCAATGGAAACTTAAATCGTCATTGATCGTAAAATCGAAGAAGTGTGCCGATACACAAGCATCAATAACATTCAGAGCATAAACTCCTGCCAAAGCCAAATAGCACATATCGCGATTACGCTTGAATCTTCTACGTTTATTATACATAATTGCCTGATAACGAGTCATACTTGACGGTCGCAACTCAAACAATGTTTTCCAATCGGTTCCCACAATCTTAATCTTTTCCCATGCCGGGTCCTCGGGATAGGGGTACATAGGATTTACACTAAGCGAGTCTATATAGTTAGACAAATCATAGTGGGCATCTCTATACTTGATATACGCTTTGTTGTTCCATGTAACACCATAGATTGCCAAAGCAACTCCTCCATACAGGATTGGCAGTTTCCAATACTGTTTGTTGTAAATCTGACCCAATCCCGGGCACACCATTGCATAGATGGTTGCTCTATGGGGCGAGTGTACTCCAAACTCTCTGGACCCCTTCTCCAAAGCGCGTCTCTCCTTTTTGCTCATCTCATCCACTCCCAACAGTGTATCCTGAAGGTTCTCAGGGGTTGCATACGAGACAACCGGGGCCTCCTTGCGCAGAGAGTCTGCCAGAAGACCTCGCTCATCACTATCCTGTTGCGCATAGAGCACTACTGATGAACAAAGAAAGAGCAATATGAATAATAGCTTTCTCAACATTCCCTTATCTATCCAACAATGATATAATTCTCTCCAACTCCTCGTCAGACTTGAACGGCAAAACAATCTTACCTCGACCATTCTCGTTACGAACCAAAGTAACCTTTTGATTGAAATGGCTGCGCAACTTATCCTGTAAAGCTGAATAGACTCCCAACTCTGCCTTTTTACGCACAGGCTTAGCCTCCAAAGCTTCGCCACCCGGCATCTCAACCTTAACGCCATCCAACAGGTCTTGAACAATAGCCTCAACCTTACGAACCGACAAGTCATAACTCTTAATCTGCTCGAAAATCTCCAACTGAGTCTCAACATCGTTCAATCCCAACAAAGCGCGTGCATGACCCATACTCAACTCCTTCTCGCGAACAGCCTTCTGAATCTCTGCAGGCAAGTTCAACAAACGCAAATAGTTGGCAACAGTGGCACGTTTTTTTCCAACCATATCGCTCAATGACTCCTGGGTCAAATTACACTCCTCCATTAGGCGATGGTAACTGAATGCAACCTCCATGGCATTCAAATCCTCGCGCTGGATATTCTCAATAAGAGCCAAAGCCAGAACCTCATCATTATCGGTTTCACGAATATATGCGGGAATTGTTGCCAAACCGGCCATCTTTGCTGCACGGTAACGACGCTCCCCGGCAATAATCTCATAATTACCATCAGCAATAGAGCGTACTGTAATCGGCTGAACCAAACCTATCGACTTTATTGAATCAGAAAGCTCGGCAAGAGCCTCATCATCAAACAACTTTCTTGGTTGATTAGGATTGGGAATAATATTACCCAATGGCAACTCCTTTACTGCAGCAGAGACTGTTCTCTCCATCTCAACAGCATCGGAACCAATCAAAGCTCCCAAACCCTTACCTAAAACCTTTTTAGCCATAGTTTAAAATCATCTGTTTCTGTTTATAATCTCAACTGCAACCTTCATATAGTCAGATGCACCCTTACAATTTGCATCGTACAGAATTGCAGGTTTTCCATAACTTGGTGCCTCGGCAAGACGAATATTCTGATTTACAACAGTTGAGAATACCATATCCTGGAATCTGCCACGCACCTCCTCCTCAACCTGATGAGATAGTGATACGCGTGCATCATACATGGTTAGTAAGAAGCCCTCAATCTGCAAATCGGTATTCAAACGGCGTTGAATAAGCTTAATTGTACTCAACAATTTACCAAGTCCCTCAAGAGCATAATATTGGCACTGAACAGGAATTATTACCGAATCGGCAGCTGTCAAAGAGTTTACCGTAATCAAACCCAACGACGGCGAACAGTCGATAATGATATAATCAAACATCTCGCGAACATCGTTTATCAAGTTTGTTAAAACTTTTTCACGGTTCTCCATCTCAATAAGTTCTACCTCGGCTCCTACCAAATTGATATCGGACGGACACAAAGACAACCTATCTATCTCGGTTGGAAGCATCACCTCTTTAATGCCCATCTCGCCAGCAAGACACTCATATATAGTCCTTCCCTGCAACTCACTTAAATTGAATCCGAGTCCCGAAGTTGCATTGCCCTGAGGGTCCGCATCAATTAGCAAAACCTGCTTCTCAAGCACGGCCAAACTGGCAGCCAAATTGACCGCCGAGGTGGTCTTTCCAACTCCACCTTTCTGATTTGCAACAGCTATTACTTTTGCCATAAAATAACTCTCTAATTTCAGGGTGTAAAGGTACTAAAAATTTCACTACCTTTACGGCAATATTTATAGGAATATGGCACAAGTTAGTTATTTGCAGGTTGAAAATCTTTCTAAACGCTTCGGAGAGAATTTATTATTCGAAAATATATCTTTCGGAATTGCTCGCGGAGACAAAACCGCATTGATTGCAAAGAATGGAGTTGGAAAATCTACATTGTTGAAAATCATTGCTTCGCGCGATTCTGCCCAAACGGGAACAGTTATCTTCAGAAACGATTTAAAGATCGGATATCTGGAGCAGGACCCCGATTTGGACCCCGATAATCGTCTCATAGATGAGATCTTTCGCTCCGATTCAAAGCTCTTGAAGACTATTGAACGGTATGAAATTGCTGTAAAGAATAACGATGAAAAGGAGATTGAAGCACTCATTCCAATCATGGATGAGATAAACGGATGGGGTTTCGAGGCCACCGCTAAACAGATTTTATCAAAGCTAAACCTAAATGATTTCGATAAAAAGATCTCGGAGCTTTCGGGAGGTCAGCGTAAACGTGTCGGATTGGCAAAGGTACTTATAAGTGAGCCCGATTTTCTTCTCTTGGACGAGCCCACCAACCATCTTGACACCGAGATGACCGAGTGGCTTGAGAACTATTTAAGTACGAGCAAGGCCACACTTTTGATGGTTACCCACGACCGTTATTTCCTTGACAGGGTTTGTAACCACATCCTTGAGCTCGACAACAACGAGTTGTTTAGTTACGAGGGCAACTACTCCTACTACCTGGAGAAGCGAGAGGAGCGATTGGCGGCACGCAGTGCAGCGCTTGACAAGGCGAGGAACCTGTTCCGCACCGAGCAGGAGTGGATGCGACGCATGCCACAGGCTCGAAGCCATAAAGCCCAATATAGGATTGACAACTTCCACAAGCTGCAAGAGACAGTGTCACAAACAGTAGACAACAGAAAATTGGACATCAACATACAGGGACATCGCCTTGGCAAGAAGATTTTGGAGCTCGAAAATGCCAACTTCACATGGGAGGGTAAATACTACCTGAAAGATTTTTCATACAAATTTACCCGAGGCGACAAAATCGGAATTGTGGGCAAAAACGGTGCGGGTAAAAGTACCTTCCTGAATATCATTACCGGAGCACTTACCCCCGACAGCGGAACTGTTGAGGTGGGCGAGACCGTCGTTTATGGCTACTATAGACAGGAGGGAATCACCTTCAACCCCGAAGACAGGGTCATCGATGTGGTAAAAAAGCATGCAGAGCGTATCGATATGGGAAATGGCAAGGTTCTTTCGGCATCGCAATTCCTTGAGTACTTCCTCTTCCCAACCAAACAACAATACTCTCTTGTTGAGAAGCTTAGCGGAGGAGAAAGACGCCGATTGTACCTACTTACAGTATTGATTGCCAACCCCAACTTCCTTATTCTTGACGAGCCCACAAACGACCTCGATATCATAACATTAAACGTTTTGGAGGAGTATCTGAAACAGTTCCGAGGCTGTCTGATTGTGGTATCGCACGACCGCTACTTTACCGACAAGGTGTGTGAGCGAGTATTTGCTTTCGAGGGCGAGGGCTCAGTTCGCGACTTCCCCGGCAACTACACCCAATATCGCAACTACTTAGAGGAGCAAGAGGAGCTGAAAGCTACCCAAGCAGCACAAACCATAACCAAAAAGCCAAGCGCTCAACCGGTGGCCTCGCCCAAAAAACGTAAATTGAGCTACTCCGAGAAGCGTGAAATGGAGCAACTTGAGAAGGATATGGAGGAGCTCAACAGCGAAAAGGCCCAAATCGAAGCCAAACTGTCATCGGGAAGCGAGAGTGCCGACTCAATTGTCGAACTATCAAATCGATATAGCGAATTGAAAGAGATTCTTGACGAGAAGGAGATGCGTTGGCTTGAACTAAGTGAAATTTAAAAACAGAACCATGAAGCATATTGAGAGTCACATAAAGGAGTTTCTTGCAAAATACAACTCTACAGGAAAGCCGCTTTTTGTAGGAGTTAGCGGTGGAGCCGACTCAATGGCACTACTAACTGCACTACACAATCTGCAGCTCCACCCCACTGTGCTTCATGTAAATTTCCACCTTCGCGGCGAAGAGAGCAACGAAGATCAGCACTTTGTCGAGACATTCTGCAAAGAGCATGGAATTGCATGCCGCATTCACGAGTGCAACACCACTGAGTATGCCACACAAAATGGAGTCAGCATTGAGATGGCTGCCCGTGAACTGCGCTACGCTTGGTTCGCAAAAGAGTGCGGTAAGAACGCCATGCTGTTAATTGCACACAATGCCGACGACCTTGCCGAAACCCTCCTTTTAAACCAGATTCGAGGTACCGGAATTTTAGGGCTATGCGGCATTCGTGAAAAGAGTGGAAATATTTTGCGTCCACTGTTACAATTTACTCACAATGAACTGCTTGAATATCTTAACCAGAATGGAATTTCACACCGAGAGGACAGCACGAATACACAAAATATCGCAAAGCGAAACACTCTTCGCAACAGCGTATTCCCTATCCTCAAAGAGCTAAATCCATCGGTAACGCAAACATTTTGCAGAAACGCAACACGCATGCAAGGCATTGAGGCAATCTACCGCGCTGCTATTCAAAAGTCGGCTGGCGAAATTCTCGTGCAACAGGGAAACGGCATAACAAAAATAGAGATTAAAAGATTAATGAGCGAGGCCTCGCCCATTACCGTAGCATACGAAATACTTGCACCTTTAGGATTCAACGAAGAGCAGATTTGCGCCTTTATGGAGCTATCCAACAGCACAAATCCCGGCAAACATCTAACCTCGCCCGAATATAAGATTCTCTTTGAACGTAACGGAGTATATATCACCGAAAACAACACAACAAAGAGCGAAGAGATTTTTATTAATTCCGAAGAGGAGCTACAGCACAGCTATTCAACTGCTATCGGCACATTAGAGTTCCAAATTCACAATGACACAATCTCAACAAAAGAGATAATCAAAGAGCCTACATACGCCTACTTTGATTTAGATAAAGTAGAATTTCCGCTGAAAATCAGAAACATTCAAAGTGGAGACAGAATGAAACCATTTGGAATGAGGGGGTGCTCAAAACTTGTCAGCGACATTCTAAACGACGCAAAAATCAATAGTTATGAACGTGAAAAAATCCCGCTACTGTGCGATAGCAACGGGATTATGTGGATTATTGGATTAAGAGCATGCGAGGAGTTAAGAGTAACCACGCAAACTCAAAGAGTTCTAATCGTTAAAACTCTATGCCCATAGCTTCAGCCAACTTACTTGGAATCTCTGCATTATCGGTCTTACCCTCAAATAATTGACGGTTAGCACCAATAGCATATACTGGAACATAAGCAGCAGAGTGCCCTCCACTTCCCCATGAGACCAAAGAGATTCTATTAAGAATATCAATTGCATTGCTAGCCAATGGGTTAGCTGCGCTATACATTGATTTTACCTTCTCAACATTTGGTCCGAATGAACGCTCAAAAGTTCTGATTAACTCCTGCTCGTAGTATGGAGGAACAGGCACCTTTGTAAACAATCCAACCTGCTCGCTTATGAATGGCTTGATATAATCCCATGTAATCTCCTCTTTAGCCTTACCCTCGGTATATTTAGCAATTCTTGCTGTCAACTCATTCTTTGAGCACTTCTGGTGCTCCAAGTGCTTTAACTGCAACTCGTATGGACCTGCACCCAATCCCAATCCTCCGGTCTCGTGGTCAGCAGTAATCACAATCAAAGTCTCATCAGGATGCTCCTCATAGAACTTCAAAGCAACATCAACTGAACGCTGGAAATCAATAACCTCCTTAAAGCATGTAGATGCATCGTTGCTGTGACCTGCCCAATCTATCATTCCACACTCAACCATCAAAAAGAATCCATCCTTATCATCCTTCAATGACTCGATAGCCAAATCGGTAATCTGATCCATTCTCAAATCATCCTCAGCACGATCGATAGCCATTGGAAGCGCATCTTGAGCCTTACCCTTCTTGCTAACAACAATCAACTTATCAGTCTTGGCATCAACCATTTTTCGAGCCTCTTCATATCCATATGCTACACTGTAACCGGTCTCATCGAAAACCTCATAGATACTCTTCTCTGCTCCGCGCTTACGAGGCTGCAAGAAACCGGAACCTCCGAAGAAATCAAACTGAGACTCAGGAATCTCAAGAGCAATCTCATAATACATTCCTCTGTCTGCCTGATGTGCATAGAATGCACCCGGAGTTGCATGATCGACACTTACCGTTGTAGCAATTCCTACACTCTTACCGCTCGCCTTTGCACTCATAGCAACACTACGGAATGACTCTTTAGCATCAACACTTACACCCAAACGGCTGTTTTTGGTCTTCTTACCGGTAGCCAAAGCAGTTCCCGATGCAGCAGAATCGGTAACCCCATTAGTGGCAGAGAACGTTGTAGCGTAACCAAATGATGGGAAAAGAGTAAAATTCAATGGAGTAATTCCAATTCTTCCCTCTAACTCAGCCAAATACATCTCAGCACCATTAACCTGATTCATACCCATTCCATCGCAAATGAAATAGATAACATACTTGGCATCTTTTGACTTTGCACTCTTTTTAGGTGCAGCACCGAAAGCAACCATACAGGCAACCATCAGCACGATTGATAAAAATGTCTTTTTCATTATTTTGAACTTTACAAATATTCTACCTTAATAAAGGTCAAAATTATAAAAATATTCAACACTTTATTCACAAATCAAACAAAAAAAGGAGGTGAAGCTATGAAACTTCACCTCACTCCCCAATCAAGCAATATGTATATGAAACTGATAATTACTTGTACAAATAACGTTTAATACTCTTCTTCGGAGTCTTCTCGAACTCAGTGTCACGCACCTCAACACTACTAATCTGGCTGTAATTTGGCAACTCCTTGTTCAATACTTTAACATCAGCAGTAATTGCAGCCTGCAAATCCTCAACCGGGTTAGCCTCTACCTGCTCCATATCAGGATAAACCAATGCAACCAAACGTCCGCCGCGATCTACAACTACAGACTCACCTATGTAAAGCAAATTGTTCAACTTATCCTCAATCTCCTCTGGGTAGATATTCTGTCCGCTAGGACCAAGAAGCATATTCTTAATTCTTCCACGGATGAACAGATAACCATCCTTATCAATTACTCCCAAATCACCTGTATGCAACCAGCCATCACTATCGATAGCCTCGGCAGTAGCCTCCTCATTCTTGAAGTATCCCTGCATTACATTTTGACCCTTCGCACAAATCTCTCCAACAATATTCTCAGGATCAGCAGAATCAATCTTTAAGGTCATACCCAAAGCAGCCTTACCACATGAACCGGGCTTGAATGTCTCCCACCAATCATACGCCAAGATAGGACCACACTCTGTCATTCCGTAACCAACAGTATAAGGGAAATTAATAGATCTCAAGAAATTCTCCACATCCTTATTCAATGCAGCTCCACCGATAATAACCTCCATCACATTTCCACCAAAGGCAGCAAGCAGCTTCTCACGGATAGTCTCACGAATCTTATCATTCACTAATGGAATACTCATCAAAACCTTCATGTGAGGTTTCTCAAGCATTGGGAATACCTTCTTACGAACAATCTTCTCGATAATCAAAGGTACAGCGATCACGATAGCAGGCTTAACAGTAGCCAACGCATCGATGATAATCTGTGGCGATGGCACCTTTGTCAAGAAGTAGATATGCATACCGGTCATAAACTCGTAGATAAACTCAAAAGCCATACCGTACATATGGGCCATTGGCAACATAGATACCAATGTCTTGCCCGGATGTTTACCCAAAGCCTGAATAGCAAAATCAAGGTTACCCAACATGCTTGAATAGCTAAGCATAACACCCTTTGACAATCCGGTAGAACCCGAAGTATAGTTAATCATTGCCAAAGTATCAACTGATGGCTCTGCCTCGTAGCAAACATCTTTAGCTGTAAATCTCTCAGGATAACGCTTTCCGAACAACTCATTTAACTTAGCTCTTGTTGCGCTCAAAGCCTCGGAACGAGACTCTCTAATAGAGAAATCCTCAATTCTCAATGCACCAATGATATTAGGCATTGCAGTAAAATCAAGGTGATCCCATGTACCATCACCGGCACAAAGCAACTTAGCCTCTGAATGGTTTACAATATTGTGTACAATTTCAGGTGTAAAATCGTTCAAAATAGGAACTGCAACTGCTCCGTATGTTAATGTTCCCATAAACAAAATGCCCCACTCTGCAGAATTTCTTCCACAAAGAGCAACCTTGTCACCCTTCTGAATACCACTCTCCTCGAACAGTATATGTAACTTTGCAATCTTTCTTGCTACATCGCGATATGCGTATGTAACACCACGGTAATTACTAAGGACCTCAGAATCCCATCTTTTAACAATTACCTCTTCAACTCGTTTTACAAAACTTTCGCTCATATTAAACATTATTCGTTTTCGCGATGCAAAGGTAAATAAAAAATAGAATATAGACAAGAAAAATTACACAAATATATTGCGAATGTGCAATTCATTCTCTTTTACACTACGTTCAAACTGCATAGAATCCCATGCAGATAGAGGTACTTTACCCTTAATATATGCAGGCAACACTTCATACCTATATTTATGACTATCAATATATTTATGTACCCAGACTGGCACACTCTCAACGCCAAAACTAAGTTTTCCGTCTATATCCTTTAGTATATACAACTTAATATTCACTCCCCCATCTCTAAACTGTTCACGTTGATTTGAGATAAAGTTACCCAAAGAGTAAAACACTCCTCCGCAAAGCAACGAATCACCACTCCAATACAGCTCTGCCGGCTGAACCACATGAGGATGCGCTCCAACCACAAAATCTGCACCCCACTCTCTGCACAACCTACCCAACGCTCTTTGATTATAGTTCTCGGTTCTTGCATACTCCCATCCCCAATGCATCACCACAATTTTAACATCTGCCCTCGCCGCCAACTCCAAATCACGTTTAATTGCATTGGTATCAATCATTCCAACTACCTGCCCCTTGGGTACCGGCAATCCATTCGTACCGTATGTATAGTTCATAAATGCCACCTCAATACCGTTACTATTGACAAACAAAACCCTACTCTTCTCGTAATCCATACTATCGCGATAGGTTCCAACATGTAACAACTCTAAAGAGTCTGCACAATCTATTGTTCGGGCGAGGCCTCGCCTACCTCCGTCACAGCAGTGATTATTGGCAGTAAAGATCAAATCCACACCACTCTGTTTCAAAGCACTCATGCACTCTACAGGAGATTTGAAAACAGGATAACCGGTATATGAACCACTACCTATAGTTGTTTCAAAATTCAAAGCTACCAAATCGGCACTGCTCCATAAAGAGTCCATATATCGCAAAGTTGGAAGGAAATCATAACTGCCATCGGAATTTTGCGCACTGGTAAGTTGAGGCAAATGTTGCATATAATCTCCTCCCAAAAGTATAGTTGTAGCAGAAGGGACATACTCATCTATATCGGGAAACTGTAACTTCCTAATATCATTGCTATCTGATTGTATCTCAACACAACTCAAACAGATAAGCATGTGAAAAATAATTAAAAAATACCTACACATTATAACCTCTTTACACTATCCAGGAAACCAATCCTTTAATTTACAAAATGTTAAAACTACACATAAAGTTCACTAACAAAATTAATGATTTTACGTAAAAAAAAGATAATTTTGCAACTTATTAATAGAACAATTATATAACACTATAAACATGATATTTACAGCAGAAAACAGTCTCTTAATTTTTTCAATACTTCTATTTGTAAGCATCACAGTCAGCAGAACCGGATATAAATTCGGTATGCCGGCCCTTCTTATCTTCTTGGTAGTTGGAATGCTCTTTGGCAGCGACGGTTTTGGCTTACAATTCAACAACGTCGAGGATGCACAATTTATAGGAATGATTGCTTTGGGGATTATCCTGTTCTCGGGTGGCATGGACACAAAATACAACGAGATAAAACCGGTAATGTCACAAGGAATCATTTTATCGACTATAGGAGTTATACTCACCACGTTATTTACCGGACTCTTTATATTTTGGATAGGGAGAACTATACCTAACTCAAGTATAGCAATGCCATTAACAACTGCTCTTCTATTAGCAGCCACAATGTCATCAACCGACTCGGCATCTGTATTCAACATTTTGCGCTCACACAAAATGCACCTGAAACACAACCTTCGCCCAATGCTGGAGTTAGAGAGTGGAAGTAATGACCCTATGGCATATATGCTTACAATTGTGCTTATCCAATTCATACAATCATCAGAATTGGGAGCAATGGAGATTATAAGCTCATTCCTGATACAATTCATAGTTGGAGCTGCAGCAGGATTCCTTTTGGGTAAATTGGCAGTAATAGTAATAAACAAGATTACACTTCCAAATCCATCACTATACTCTATTATGCTTCTGAGTTTCGTATTCTTTATCTTCTCGATAAGCGATATGATACATGGAAACGGCTACTTGGCGGTATATATTGCAGGTATTATGGTGGGAAATGCAAGAATCACCAATAAACGCGAAATTGCCACATTCATGGATGGAATGACATGGCTCTTCCAGATTGTAATGTTCCTTGCATTGGGATTATTGGTAAATCCTCATGAACTAATCGACATTGCACTTATTGCATCTTTAATCGGTGTCTTTATGATTCTTGTCGCACGTCCGCTAAGTGTATGGCTTTGCTTAATTCCATTTCCCCAAATGACAGCCAGGTCAAAACACTTTGTGTCATGGGTGGGCCTTCGTGGTGCAGTTCCTATCATCTTTGCTACCTACCCGGTAGTTGCAAAGATTGAGGGAGCAAACCTTATCTTCAATATTGTTTTCTTCATTACAATTCTATCCCTTGTAATACAAGGCTCAACAATACCATGGATTGCTCGCAGATTACGTTTGGCAACGAAACAGAAGAAAGAGGGTAACGACTTCGGAGTTGAGCTTCCAGAGGAGATTGACACAAACCTTAAGGATATTGTGTTGAACGAGGAGATGCTTATACACGGTAATACTCTTAAAGAGATTAAGTTGCCCGATGGAACCCTTGTAATGCTTGTAAAACGAGGTAACGATTTCCTAATCCCCAACGGAAGCCTTGAGTTGGAGTCGGGCGATAAGCTTCTTTTGATGAGAAAAAATTAACACTGAAATCGTTTGAGTGGATTTTTTTAAAAAAATAGGTGCTAATATTGTGGATAAGAAAGAGTTTTTATAATTTTGGACTGCAAAAAAAGAAATTCATTAACCTTTTAAACAGATAAAAAAAGATGATTAAAGTTGGTATCAACGGATTCGGACGTATTGGACGTTTTGTATTCCGCGCTGCTCAGACAAGAAACGACATCGAGATCGTAGGTATTAACGACCTTTGCCCAGTAGATTACTTGGCTTATATGCTTAAGTATGACACAATGCACGGACAGTTCGAGGGAACAATCGAGGCTGACGTAGAGAACAGCAAATTGATCGTTAACGGTAAGGCTATCCGCGTAACTGCAGAGAGAAACCCTGCTGATTTGAAGTGGAACGAGATCGAGGCTGAGTATGTAGTTGAGTCTACAGGATTGTTCTTGACAAAGGAGAAGGCTCAGGCTCACATCGAGGCTGGTGCTAAGTATGTTGTAATGTCTGCTCCTTCAAAGGACGACACTCCAATGTTCGTATGCGGTGTTAACTTCGACAAATATGTAAAGGGTACTCAGTTTGTTTCTAACGCTTCTTGTACAACAAACTGCTTGGCTCCTATCGCTAAGGTATTGAACGACAAGTTCGGTATTACAGACGGTTTGATGACAACTGTACACTCTACAACAGCTACTCAGAAGACTGTTGACGGACCTTCTTTGAAGGACTGGAGAGGTGGACGTGCTGCTGCTGGTAACATCATCCCATCTTCAACAGGTGCTGCTAAGGCTGTAGGTAAAGTAATTCCTGAGTTGAACGGAAAATTGACAGGTATGGCATTCCGCGTTCCAACTTTGGATGTATCTGTAGTTGACTTGACAGTAAACTTGGCTAAGTCTGCAACATACGCTGAGATTTGCGCAGCTATGAAGGAGGCTTCTGAGACTTACTTGAACGGAGTTCTTGGTTACACTGAGGAGGAGGTTGTATCTTCTGACTTCTTGGGTTGTACTTTGACCTCTATCTTCGATGCTAAGGCTGGTATCGCTTTGACAGACAAGTTCGTTAAGGTTGTATCTTGGTACGATAACGAGATTGGTTACTCTAACAAGGTATTGGAGTTGATCGCTCACATGGCTAAGGTAAACGCTTAATTTAACGTTTAAGTCATAAAGTCATAAGGCTGGCCAATCGGTCAGCCTTATTTTTACCCCTTACATAAAACCGTAAGCGTCCGTCTCGTAAAACATACATTTTACCCGATTGATATGTGTATATGTTTTAAGAGACACTAGCGGAAGGCGATTAGTATTCAAGGAAAATTTACCGTCATAAAACTGCTGTCTGAGCTGCGAAGCAGCGAGTTCTGTTTTATAGGTAAATTAACGTAGAGATACTTGAGCCGTGAGCGTACGTCTCATAAAACATACATTTTACCCGATTGATATGTGTATATGTTTTAAGAGACACTAGCGGAAGGCGATTAGTATTCAAGGAAAATTTACCGTCATAAAACTGCTGTCTGAGCTGCGAAGCAGCGAGTTCTGTTTTATAGGTAAATTAACGTAGAGATACTTGAGCCGTGAGCGTACGTCTCATAAAACATACATTTTACCCGATTGATATGTGTATATGTTTTAAGAGACACTAGCGGAAGGCGATTAGTATTCAAGGAAAATTTACCGTCATAAAACTGCTGTCTGAGCTGCGAAGCAGCGAGTTCTGTTTTATAGGTAAATTAACGTAGAGATACTTGAGCCGTGAGCGTACGTCTCATAAAACATACATTTTACCCGATTGATATGTGTATATGTTTTAAGAGACACTAGCGGAAGGCGATTAGTATTCAAGGAAAATTTACCGTCATAAAACTGCTGTCTGAGCTGCGAAGCAGCGAGTTCTGTTTTATAGGTAAATTAACGTAGAGATACTTGAGCCGTGAGCGTCCGTCTCATAAAACATATACACATATCAAACACTGAGATAAAAGCAATGGAAGAGATTCTGCCAATAGTAAATGAAAAAGGAGAGACAATAGGCAAAGCAGCAAGAAGCGAATGCCACAGCGGAAGCAAACTGCTCCACCCTGTCGTGCACCTACATCTGATAAACGCCAAAGGCGAAATATTCCTACAAAAACGCAGTATGACCAAAAAACTGCTACCGGGATACTGGGACACCGCAGTAGGAGGCCACATCAGCTATGGCGAAGATACCCTCACAGCTCTTCAGCGCGAAACAATGGAAGAACTTGGATTAACTCAATTCAAGGCAGAACTACTTGCAACCTACCTTTGGGAGTCAAAAACTGAGCGTGAATTCATCAACGTATTCATCTGCAAAGAATTCGGCACATTCACCATTGACAACGACGAAGTGGATGAAGGCAAATTTTGGAGCAAAGATGAGATTGAAGCTGCCATTGACACAAAAACCCTCACCCCAAACTTCGAACACGAATACCGTACAATCCTTAAAACCACCATATAAAAAAATGAGGCTCTCTAATAAAATTAGATAGCCTCACAATATCAATATATCGCAAAATTAATTGATACGGTATTTTACAATATCCATACGTTCATCTATGCTTGTAAAAACAAACAATTCGTCTCCTTCTGGATAAACTGCTAATTTCATTATTGGATAATCAAGTTCATATGCACCTATAATCGCCCCATCATAATTCATCACTACTACTCTATACTCCATTGACTTTTTGATGTCATGAGCCCAGTCATCAGTAGTATAACCATTATAAACTATGAAAATTTTATCAGCTGTAGGATGAACTGACATAAAAGTTTGTGGATTATCAATTGAAAATTTTAGTTTATTATCTTCAAAATATATTGAATATTCATCCAACATAACCTCCCAGCATTTTGTAACAGATCCATCATCCGCAATATCGTAACATACCACATAAGGTAATCCTCCTGATGCATAAATAACTTTATTACCGTATGCTTTTACATCGCCAACAAATGTACTGTACAATTTTATATCTGTATCTTTTTCCCATTGAATAGGAAATATTCCAAACCTCTGCATAAATTGCATCTCAGAATTATACAGAACAAACATTGAATCTTGTGCGAAATAAGGCATAGAAACAATATACCCATTTGCCAATTTTGCCAATTTTG
The DNA here is from genome assembly GCA_015061245.1 of Bacteroidales bacterium. Taxonomy (GTDB): domain Bacteria; phylum Bacteroidota; class Bacteroidia; order Bacteroidales; family Marinifilaceae; genus RGIG9079. The sequence goes on along the minus strand of SUWY01000020.1, from coordinate 13,756 downwards.
AAGATATAACGTCGCCTCTATCAGATGAAAATTGTGTATAAGATTCTGCCACTAAGGAATCTCCATACAAAACAAGATTAGAAACCACTAATCTGTTCATTGCTACGTCATAGACATATAATGAATCATGATTATCAGAGAAACCTATAACAAACGGGGATAAAGATTCGAACTCTCCTCGTCCTTTAGTAAGAAGGGCTCCTCTAAACTCTCCTGTATTGATATTATATACCTCAACAAAACCTTTATTTGAACTAGGATCACATAATATTAATAATGAGTCTATAACATACATCTCCTGAGGATAGTCAACTATATAGTCACAACCCGATGGTACTCCAACCAAATTTTCAAATGCAATATTTCTTAATCCATTATTATCAGTACCACACGCACATAATAATAGAAACAAGAATAGAATATTACACTTAATCATATATCCTGCAATTTTCATATTGAGAATTGATTTTAACTTAAATAAATTACAAACATCGGAACCATATATGGAGCAGCGTTAAAAATTACGATATTACCCTTATTCATAACAATATATCGCAACTCCTTAGGGAACTTATCAACGTAGGGGGGCACATATACCCCATATCCATAATCATCATTAGAGTATTGCCATTTCACTCTGTCCCTACACTCCGCTGTAAAATACGAAATAAACAACCCTGAGGCAGGAACAACAATATCAAAACCTGTCAAATCTATATTATACCAATCACTACCGGCAACAGTCAACTGTACACCTTTAGAAATTATGTCTAAACAACTATCCCTACGTACACGTCCTGCAAGCGCGGAACGCAAAGAGGCTCTACTATCATTAACAAATTCTTGAACTCGAAACAAGAGATCTGCATCAACAGACCCCGAAGGATTGACATAAAATTTAATAGAATCTACAGTTTTACCAACATCTTTACTATCAGGTAAATAATGTACTCCTGTTTCTAATCCATGTTGACGCGTTGCCATGGCACCACGTATCTTATTGGCAATATCAAGTTGGACATCGGGAAATCCTATGACTTTTCTTTTGGGTTTCTTATTATTTACAAGCACATCAGGTAACACATAATCTTGTTCTTTTAATTTTATCACAACGGTATCAAATGAATCAAAATCCTTTACAGCTCTAACATATTCATAATATCCTATTGCCGATACAACGATTTCTGCATTCGAAATATCATTAACATTTAAAGAAAATTCACCACTCTTATCAGCAACCGTTCCTGCAACTAAATTACCATTAACAGTTAGAAGAACTGAAGCATAAGAGACCTTCTCCTTTGTATCAGAACTCACAATTGAGCCTTTAACAAAGATCTGCGCATTAATTTCAAATGTTGAAAAGAGGCAAATCAACAAGAATAAACTATGTAAAAAACTCTTCTTCATACAAATTATATCAATTAAGTAGCAACAAAGATAACAAAAAAAGTGCCACAGAAAAACCTGTGACACTCTCTATAAATTATATTAGCGGAGGAGTATATACTCCGTAGCCGTTACCACGCAAACATTGGTCTATCAGCCATCATTGCGTTAACCTCTGCTCTAACCTGAGCAATAACCTGCTCGTTATCAGGATCAGAAAGAACTCGGTCAATCATATCAACAATAACCTTCATATCATCCTCCTTCAAACCACGGGTAGTAATTGCAGGAGTACCTACACGAATACCAGAGGTCTGGAATGGTGAACGAGAATCGAATGGAACCATATTCTTGTTGATAGTAATATCTGCAAGAACCAAAGTATTCTCAGCCTTCTTGCCTGTCAATTCAGGGAACTTAGAACGCAAATCGATAAGCATACAGTGGTTATCTGTTCCACCAGACACAACCGAGTAACCCTTAGCGATAAACTCTGCAGCCATAACTGCAGCATTCTTCTGTACCTGCTTAGCGTACTCCTTGTATGAGTCTGTCAAAGCCTCGCCAAAAGCAACAGCCTTCGATGCAATTACATGCTCAAGAGGTCCACCCTGCTGACCAGGGAATACGGCAGAGTTCATAATTGCAGACATCATCTTAATCTCACCCTTTGGAGTTGTAATTCCCCATGGATTTGGAAAATCCTTTGGCAAGAAGATCATACCACCACGAGGTCCGCGAAGAGTCTTGTGTGTAGTAGTTGTTACAATGTGGCAATACTCGAATGGGTTATTCAAAAGACCGGCAGCAATCAAACCTGCAGGGTGAGCCATATCGTACATCAACAAAGCTCCAACCTTATCGGCAATCTCGCGCATTCTCTTATAATCCCAATCACGTGAATATGCAGAAGCACCTGATACAATCATCTTTGGTTTGTGCTCCAAAGCCAAACGCTCCATCTCATCATAGTCAACCAAACCTGTCTTCTCATCAACATGATAAGCAATAGGTTTGTAGTTGATTCCTGACAAGTTTACAGCAGAACCGTGAGAAAGGTGTCCTCCATGTGCCAAATCCAATCCCAAATAGGTATCTCCCGGTTTCATGCATGCAAAGAATACAGCTGCATTTGCCTGAGCACCTGAGTGAGGCTGAACGTTAGCATACTCAGCACCAAACAACTTACATGCACGCTCTATGGCCAATCTCTCAACCTGATCAACAACCTGACAACCTCCATAATATCTTGCTCCGGGATAACCCTCAGCATACTTATTTGTCAAGCAAGAACCCATAGCCTCCATTACCTGCTCACTTACAAAGTTCTCTGAAGCGATAAGCTCTATTCCATGTTGTTGTCTCTTGTGCTCCTCTTCTATTAGATTGAAAATTGTGTTATCTCTTTCCATTATCAAATTAATAACGTTATAAAACAAAGTAAGTTGGACTGCTCATAAATGAACAGTCCATACCTATTAGATACTATCCTCCGAAGTTATCGTACATTACGTTCTCGTCTGGAACTCCCAACTCATACAGCATATTTGTTACTGCCTGAATCATCATAGGAGGTCCGCACAAATAGTACTCAATATCCTCTGGATTCTCGTGATTCTTCAAATAGTTCTCGAAGATTACATTGTGAACGAATCCTGGCTTATAAGCTACACCTGCTGCATCAGCCTCTGGATCCGGACGGTCAAGAGCCAAAGTCCAGCTGAAGTTATCGAACTCCTTCTGGATTGCATCGAACTCGTCAACGTATGGAGCCTCTTTCAATGCACGGGCACCATACCAGAATGTAACCTTAGTATCAGTAATCTTCTTAGTCTTGAAGATATCATAGATGTGTGAACGCATAGGTGCCATACCTGCTCCACCACCAATAAACATCTTCTCGTTCTTTGTCTCACGCAAGAAGAACTCTCCGTAAGGACCAGAAACAATAACCTTATCTCCAGGCTTACGTGAGTGGATGAATGAAGAACAGATTCCAGGATTTACATCCATGAACTTACCTGCAGCTCTATCAAATGGAGGAGTAGCAATACGGATGTTCAACATCACGATATTACCCTCTGCCGGGTGGTTAGCCATGGAGTAAGCACGATAAGTTGGCTCCGGGTTGTGCATCTTCAAATCGAACATCTTCATATTCTCCCAATCCTGCTTGTAACGATCGTCAACCTCGATATCCTTGAAGTCAACATCGATTGCAGGTACATCAATCTGAATATATCCTCCTGCACGGAAGTTCAATGTCTCGCCCTCTGGCAACTTAACAACAAACTCCTTCAAGAAGGTAGAGATATTCTTATTAGATACAACCTCGCACTCCCACTTCTTGATACCAAGAACAGACTCTGGGATTACCATCTCTGTATCCTCTTTAACCTTTACCTGACATGCCAAACGCCAATCCTCGTGCTGTTGCTTATATGAGAAGAAGCCCTTCTCAGTTGGAAGAATACTACCTCCACCACTTACAACTTGACACTTACACATTCCGCAGGCTCCCTTTCCTCCACAAGCCGATGGAAGGAAAATCTTTTCATTTCCAAGAGTAGCCAAAAGGCTGCTTCCCGGATCAGTCTCGATAATTCTGCTACCGCCGTTAATACTTACCTTTACCTTGCCCTTTGGAGTCAACTTCTCTTTTGCCAACAGAAGCAAACTTACCAAAACAATGATAACTACAGTAAATACAACTATTGCAGAAAACAATATTGAAGTATTCATTATCTTTCTCTATTTACTGATTACAAACTAATTCCTGAGAAACAGATGAATGAAATTGCCATCAAACCTGTAATGATGAAGGTAATTCCAATTCCACGCAATGGAGCGGGAACATCTGAATATTTAATCTTCTCTCTAATTGCAGCCATACCTACAATTGCAAACATCCAGCCAAGACCTGAACCAAGACCGTAGCATGCAACCTCGCCAATATTCACCCAATCTCTCTGTTGCATGAAAAGCGAAGCTCCCATCACAGCACAGTTTACAGCAATCAATGGCAAAAAGATACCAAGCTGATTATACAATGCCGGTGAGAATTTCTCAACGATCATCTCTACCAACTGCACAATAGCAGCAATTACGGCAATAAACAGAATAAGGCTTAGGAAGCTCAAATCTATAGTAGCAGCAGCCTCGCCCATACACCATGACAATGCACCCTCTTTTAACACATACTCGTTCAAAAGATAGTTCACAGGAGTAGTAATCAACAATACGAATACAACGGCAACACCCAATCCAAAAGAGGTCTTTACATTCTTAGAGATGGCCAAGAATGAACACATTCCCAAGAAGTATGCAAAGATCATATTTTGGGTGAAGATACCCTCAACTATTATTCCAAAATAATTTCCCATAATCTTTTACCTCTTTAATTGTTCTCAATCATATCCGGGTTTTTCGCTCTGTGATACCATACAATCAATCCGATAAGGATCAATGGCATTGGAGCCATAAGCATCAAACCGTTGTTCATATATCCCCAATCGTAGAATGCCTGTGGGAATACTTTAAATCCGAACAATGTGCCGGCTCCAAGCAACTCACGAACAAATGCTACGATTACAAGAATCATTCCATATCCCAAACCGTTACCTATACCGTCAAGAAGCGATGGCCATGGCTTGTTAGCCAATGCAAATGCCTCAATACGTCCCATGATAATACAGTTTGTAATAATCAAACCTACATATACTGAAAGCTGCTTACTAACATCGTAAACAAATGCCTTCAAAACCTGATCCACAATGATTACCAATGCAGCCACAACAACCAACTGCACGATAATACGAATTCTGTTAGGAATTGTATTTCTCAAAAGTGAAAGGATTACGTTTGCAAAAGCACAAACAACTGTCACTGACAATCCCATAACGAATGCCGGCTTCAACTGTGAAGTTACAGCCAAGGCAGAGCAAATACCCAAAATCTGTACAAGAACAGGGTTATTTGCACTCAACGGGCCCAACAAAGCCTGTCTGTTCTTATCTGAAAATAGTGCGCTCATACTCCTCTACATTAATTTTGGTTATTACTCAAGAAAGCCTTATAACTCTCAAAATAGTCTGCAAGCATTGCATCAACAGCATTTGATGTGATTGTACCTCCAGAGATAGCATCTACCTCGGTAGCGCTCAATCCCTTTGAAGATGCTCCCTTACTTACCTTCAAGATACGCTCTCCATTTGCATTGAATGCCTTCTTATCTGCAAAGAATTTTTTGAATTTCTCCTTATTTGTAATCTCAGCACCCAATCCAGGGGTCTCTCCTGCGTGGTCAAAGAAGATTCCGTAAACGGTATTCTTATCCTCGTTGAAAGATACGTATCCCCAAATTGCACCCCAAAGTCCTGCTCCGTACATTGGAAGAATATACTTCTTTGCTCCATCAATCTCTGCAACAAATACAGGTAACTGACGCTCTGCAGCAGGCTTCTTGTACTCCTTAGCAATATCTACATTGAAAGCCTCAACGCCATCAATCTTTTGGTTTTGAGCATTTACAACGAATGATTCTGTAATATACTTTGTATAATTCTCCTCAGCCTCGGCTGGTAAAACGTCAATGTTAGCCGCACTAAGGATATTCTGTCTCTTCTCATTCTTTATATTAGCATCCTGGAATGGTTTCAATGACAATGAGATTACTGACAAAAGAGCTGCCACAATCACAACCATTACCACAGAATATATAAAGGTGTAAGAATTACTCTGTGTATTCATCTCTATATCCTCCTTTATTAAGCGTTAACTTTTGCACGTTTCATACGACGGTTGATATTTGCCTGAACAACTACCCAGTCGATAAGTGGAGCAAACGAGTTCATAAGCAAGATAGCCATCATCATTCCCTCTGGATAACCAGGGTTCTTCAAACGGATAAGAATTGCCATAACTCCTACCAACAATCCATAAACGTATTTACCAACATTTGTCTGAGCCGATGTTACAGGATCGGTTGCCATAAATACAGCACCGAATGCAAATCCTCCAAGACACAACTGCAATAATGCATCATTAACGTTACCCATGATTACCAATGACATTACAAAACCTCCTACAAATACAGAGAGCATTGTACGCCAGCTTGCAACGCCTGTTGCCAACAAAATCACAGCTCCGATAAGAATTGCAACTACAGAGGTCTCACCGATAGCTCCAGGAATCAAACCTATAATGCTATCACATAAGGTAACACCACAATCTCCTGACACCTGATTAGCAAGAGGAGTTGCAGCAGAGATAGCATCGGTAGCTCCATAAGAGTTAGCAACCCAAACTTTATCACCTGTAATCATACTTGGATATGCAAAGAAGAAGAACGCACGAGCAACCAATGCAGGGTTCCAGATATTCATACCTGTACCTCCAAAGATCTCCTTACCAATGATAACAGCAAAAGCAGTTGAAACAGCCACCATCCATAGTGGAGCCTCAACAGGCATAACCATTGGAATCAAGATTCCTGAAACAAGGAATCCCTCGTTAATCTCATGTCCCTTAATCTGAGCAACAGTAAACTCAATACCAAGTCCAACGACATATGAAACTATAATCATTGGAAGCACCTTCAACAATCCGAAGCCAATCATGCACCAGAAAGATGCATCCTGACCAAGTGCCAAATAGTGCTGATATCCCACATTATAAATACCGAATAGCAAAGCAGGAACCAATGCTATAACAACAGCAATCATGGTACGCTTCAAATCCACTGCATCGCGGATGTGTGAACCCTTTGAAGTTACTGTGTTCGGCACGAACAGAAATGACTCAAATCCGGTGAAGACAGAGTGCAATTTTGCAAACTTTCCGCCCTCGCAAAACTGAGGTTTCTGTTTATCTAAAAATTCACGTAAACACTTCATTCTGTCAAAATTTAATTAGTTGGTCTCCTTCATCATCAAAGCAATTCCGTTATCCAAAATCTCCTGTACAGGAATCTTAGATGTACATACGAACTCGCAAAGAGCCATATCCTCGGGAATTACCTCGTAAATTCCCAACTGCTCCATTTGATCAATATCACCTGCCAAAGCAGCCTTCAAAAGGTAAACAGGATAGATGTCCATTGGCAATACTTTCTCATACTGTCCTGAAACAACGAATGCACGACCCTCGCCATTGTAGTTGGTATCAAGATCGTAAACCTTCTTAGGACACAAGAATGAGCCAAACAAACGAGTTGCAGAGAACTTCTTGGTTCCAGGCATCATCCAACCCATAAACTCGTAGTGATCTCCTTCAGGAATTACAGTAACAACATTTGTGTAGTAGCACATGTAACACTCACGAGCAACCTTAGTTCCTGTCAAAACATTACCGCAAATCACACGATAGTTGTCAGCAACCTTTTGTGAAGCCAACAAAGCATCCATCTTAACTCCGGCAGTAACCTGATAGTAAGCTGGAGTTGCAACACCTGAACCGGCAACAGCAACAACCTTCTCAGCAACGTAGTTACCGCTATTGAAAAGATGTCCGATAATAGCTACATCCTGAATATTTACAGTCCACACATACTCACCCTTGTTGATTGGTGAAGTGTGAGCAATCTGAATACCCACATTACCTGCAGGGTGTGGACCGTCGAAATAGTTAATCTCCACATTTTTCATTGAAGCGAAGATTGAACTCTCCATTCCTACCTTCAATCCCAAATTCACAGGCTTGCCTGCTAACTTAGAAAGAATCTCGAAACCTTTGTTCAAATCAGCCTCTTTTCCCTTCAATGCAACCTGATAATCAGGAGCCAATGGAGCTGAATCGAATGCAGAAACGTAAATCGCCTTTGGCTCTACATTTGCATTCGCAATGATACCGTATGGACGCTGAATAACCATTGGCCATACTCCGGCATCAAGCATTGTAGCCTTGATAGCCTCTTTTGTGCCACTCTGAACATCAAACTTCTTGTACTCTGTCTTTGAGTCTGCCTCAACTACAACAGCAAGCAGTTTACGACGCTCTCCTCTGGCAACCTCCACGACTTTACCGCTTACAGGAGAGACGAACTTAACCTCTGGATTCAACTTATCCACGAAAAGTGCATCACCTGCAAGAACAGTATCGCCCACCTTAACACTTAACTTTGGAGTCAAAGCCTTGAAATCTGTAGGTTTCACTGCATAAAGATTGCTCTTTATCGCACCTTTAACCTCAGGCTCAGCCTTTCCGCAAAGATTAATGTCGAGGCCCTTTTTCAATTTAATTACCTTGGACATGTTCTTTTAAGCTATTTGATTGTTTATATTAAATTATGTTTAATTATCTCTAATTTAATTGCCACACAATTAAAGTGCAAAGTTACAAAAGTATATAGACTTTTCCACGAAAAAAAGAGCCAAAAAATTAACTAAAATTAATTTAGTAACGTTAAAGTTCCATAAATCTTCCAACTACATGACACACAATTAAAAATAAAGCGTTATAATTGCAGACGCAAACTAATAAAACAGAGAAGAATGAAGATTTTTAAAGCAATATGCACTGCTGCTATAGGTTTCTTAGGTGGAATAGCAGCAATATATATCATCAATCCGGGCGAGGCCACACATGAGCCCTCGCCTACCCAAACAACACCCCAGGTAGCCACCTTGACCCAGACAGTTTTTAACACAAATAACGACATTGTCCCCATAAGCGACTCATACCAATATGTAGACCTTCGATCGGCTGCACAAAAGACCGTCGAGAGCGTTGTTCACATAAAGACACAAAGCCGTGGCAAGACATATTTGGTAAACCCGCTTGAGTACTATTTTGGAGCAGCACCACGGCTACGCGAATACCCCGGAGCACAAGGCAGCGGATCAGGAGTAATTGTAACCCCCGACGGTTACATCATTACCAACAACCATGTTATTGAAGGAAGCGCCGATATCAAGGTGGTTTTGAGCAACAAAAAGGAGTACAACGCTGAGTTAATAGGACGAGACCCCGAGACAGACATTGCCCTTTTAAAGATTGATGCAGACTCACTTAAAGCAATCACATTCGGGAACTCCGACGAGATAGAACTTGGAGAGTGGGTATTGGCAGTTGGTAACCCATATAACCTGACATCTACCGTTACAGCAGGAATTATCAGTGCCACATCGCGTCCACTATCGGGAGGCAGAATGAGTTTTGAAACATTCATCCAAACCGACGCTGCAATCAACCCGGGCAATAGTGGCGGAGCTCTTGTAAATATGTATGGAGACTTGATTGGAATCAACACAGCAATCCAATCTCCCACCGGGAGCTACTCAGGATACTCATTCGCAATCCCGTCAAATGTTGCCAAACGAGTGATTGAAGATATCCTACAATACGGAAGCTCGCAAAAGGCTGCCTTAAACATCTCTATCATCGAACTAACCCCGGAGATTGCCCAACGTTTAGGCGTTGAACAAGAGCACGGAATTTACATTGCCGAGACTCTTCGCAACGGAGCTGCCGAAAAAAGTGGCTTAAAGAGTGGCGATGTCATAACCAAATTCGGAGGCAAAGGAATCACCAATTTTGCAGAGCTAAAAGAGGTTCTAACTAAATCTCGCCCAGGCGACAACGTTGAAATTGAAACCTATCGTAACGGCAAGAAAAATACCACAACCATCACGCTGGAAAATGCGTACATAAATGGGCAAATAAATAATTAAGAAAGGGTATTGGAAATCTCGTTATTTTTCCGTACCTTTGCATCGAATTTGCGAAAAAACGAAGGAGGAAAAAAATGAGACAATTAAAAATCACAAAGTCAATTACCAACAGAGAGAGCGCATCGCTTGATAAGTACCTACAAGAGATCGGAAAAGAGGAGCTTATTTCAGTGGAGCGTGAGGTTGAATTGGCTCGTGAGATTAGAAAGGGAAACCGCGCAGCATTGGAGACATTGACCAAAGCAAACTTGCGTTTCGTTGTCTCTGTAGCAAAACAGTACCAAAACCAAGGCCTTAGTCTACCAGACTTGATTAATGAGGGTAACTTGGGATTGATTCGCGCTGCAGAGAAGTTCGACGAGACCAGAGGTTTCAAATTCATCTCTTATGCCGTATGGTGGATCCGTCAATCAATCTTGCAGGCTTTGGCTGAGCAGAGTAGAATTGTCCGTCTTCCATTGAACCAGGTTGGCTCACTGAACAAAATCAACAAAGCGTATGCACGTTTTGAGCAGGAGCATGAGAGAAAGCCATCACCCGAGGAGTTGGCAGAGAAGTTGCAACTTCCGGCAGATAAGGTGGCAGATACCATGCGAGTTTCAGGACGCCACATCTCGGTTGACGCACCATTCGTAGAGGGCGAGGATAACAGCTTGCTTGATGTGTTGGTAAACGATGATTCACCGGTTGCAGACAGAACACTTATCAATGAGTCACTATCAACCGAGGTTGAGCGCGCACTTAGCACACTAACCGACCGTGAGCGAGACATTGTTAAACTCTTCTTCGGAATTGGAAGTCAGGAGATGACACTAGAGGAGATTGGAGAGAAATTCGGCTTGACCAGAGAGCGTGTACGTCAAATTAAAGAGAAGGCTATCCGCAGACTTCGTCAACAATCGCGCTCAAAATTATTGAAGAGCTATTTGGGCTAAGATATGCCCACACCGTCAACTAGATAAAGACGGAGAGAAGAGTAAAAAGGGAGCTAAACGGCTCCCTTTTTTAATTAACCATTAGCAATTAGAAATATTAATTAAGACATAGATTTAAACAATAATCAAGGTTAGTTCGTAAATCAATCACAAATGTTTAATAAATATGTGATATGAAGCGAACTACTACTATTCTAGCTCTAATCATTGCCTTTATGGGAGTATGCGGAGTTGCATCAGCACAAAGCGCACAGACCCCGAAACAGCAAGCCAGAGCACAAGCCAGAGCCGCAAAGAAAGCAGCTATGCAAGAGGCAAATCAAGAGGCATTTCAAAAAGCCGAAACAGCTATTGAAGAGAAAAATTGGGTTCTTACCGCAAACACACTATATGGTCCCGATGGAAACAGCTATGTGGTTAGCGGCATGACAAATTTCATCCAATTTGATGGAAACACTGTATATCTTCAATTGGCATTTAACGATGTTGTTAACGGCCCGAATGGATTGGGCGGAATAACACTTGAAGGATCTCCATCGGGTATGCAGATGACCACAACTAAAAATGGAGGAATAATTTATGATTTCGATGTTAATGGAATGACATTAAATGCAGATGTGCAGATTACAGTTAACGCCGGTAACAACTATGCAACAGGAACTGTATATCCGGCATTCAGTTCTAACAACTTGACTTTTTCTGGATACTTGGTACCAACCTCTGAGTCCGGAATATACAGAAGCGGCTTTGTAACTCCGTAATCTGCACAAACTGCACCTATCAAGCCGGAACACTATAAATCAAGGGATTAAAACTCTACAAACAGTAAGGGTGTGCTTCACAGCACACCCTTACGATGTAAAAAACTAACATGAAAATCAATAACGCCTTATATTAACCGATTAACTCTTTAGCCTTGTTCAATATAGTATCGTCATCGATGCACACCAAACCACCACCGGGTCCTTGCTCGATATGCAAACCTGTTGATTTACCTTTCTCATAATCGTCGCCACCAAAATAGTTACGAACAGTCTCTGGACTGATACCCAACTCATCTGCAATTTTCTGCATACTTCCTGTAGGCAAACTGTCTTTGATGCGACGTAGCTCGTCGAATGTAATCATTATACTCATAGCCTTAATATTTTATTGATTTGACTTATCATTATTTGCTACCGTAAAGATAAATAGTTTTTTTTCGTAATCCAAAGAAAACGTTTTCGAATAATTAAGATTTTTTTTGCTTATCGCACAAAAGACTAATTTTCAGGCTATTAATTTTTAAAATTCATATCGTTTTTTTTAGTAATTTTGCACCAAACTTAAAATAATCCCAAACAAAGGATGAAATATTGCATAAAATTTTTCTAAGATGGCAACATTTGCAGATTTAAAACTCACAAAACCCATTTTAAACGCACTTGAGGATGCGGGTTTTGAAACCCCAACCCCAATTCAGGAACAAATTTTCTCGGTTGCCAAATCGGGACAGGATATAATAGGTATTGCTCAAACAGGAACAGGTAAAACTTTAGCCTACCTTATGCCTATATTGGTAAAACTACACTACGCACAAGGTCGTTTTCCACGTGCATTGGTTGTTGTACCAACCCGCGAATTGGTAGTTCAAGTTTGCGAAGCAGTTGAACTATTGACCGAATATATGGACATTCGCTGCATAGGAATATATGGAGGTACAAATATCCGCACACAACAGGCAAAAGTGAACGAGGGCGCAGACCTTATTGTTGCAACCCCCGGACGTTTCATGGACATATACTTCAACCGTATTATCCGAACACAAGACATCAAAACAGTTGTTGTGGACGAAGCCGACAGAATGTTAGACTTGGGATTCATGCCACAATTGCGCTCAATTATGGGTGTAATACCAAAACACCAAACCATGCTATTCTCTGCAACATTCTCTGACTCAGTTGCTAAGATTGCAGAAGAGTTTTTAGTAAATCCTGCCAGAATAGAGGTAACACCTCAAGCCACGACAGTTGAGAATATCGACCAATTCTATATTAGCGTTCCCAACATAATGACAAAGATCAATTTGTTAAAGGGACTACTTGAAAACAAAGAGGTATTCACAAGAGTAATGGTATTTACCGAGAGCAAAAAGAATGCAGACAGAATTACCGACAAACTTGCCGACGTTTGGAAAGATGAACTAAGCATTATACACTCAAATAAAGCTCAAAATACTCGTCTGAATGCATTGAAAGCGTTCAAAGAGGGACGCTCAAGAATCTTGGTCTCATCTGATGTTGCAGCACGTGGAATTGACGTTCAAGATATCAGCCACGTAATCAACTTCGACATTCCATTCGAACCCGAGGAGTATATCCACAGAATTGGAAGAACCGGTCGTGCAGGAAAAGATGGAGTTGCTATCAGTTTCGTTGGAGAAAAAGAGATTCCTCTATTCGAAAACATACAGAAATTAGTTGGCAACGAGATTGAGGAGGTTCCATTCCCTGACAATGTAGCAATATCGGAAGTTTTACTTGACGAGGAGAAGGTACAAACTAGAAACATTGCCTACCAGAACTCAAGCAAACCCGAGGGTGGCGGAGCCTTCCATGCAAAATCGGCCAAAAATAGTAAAACACCACAAAAATCTCGTCTCGACCGCAACCGCGAGGGCCGCTTGAAAAAGAAGAAGAGATAAGAGAAGGTGAAAGGGGAAAGGTGAAAGGGAACAGGTGAAAGGGGAAGGGAACAGGGAAAGGTGAAAGGGAAAAGGTGAAA
>SUWY01000043.1 GCA_015061245.1 Bacteroidales bacterium | reverse complement strand
ATGCTCGCTCATGCGGCACGAGCAAAGGGCGCTTGTGACGATTTTTCCGTGTGCCGGGCTTTTTGGTCCTTTTGGGCGCCAAAAGGACATGATATAACGACAACAAAAAGAATATATGACTGCAGATTAAAGGTAAGTTGTATAAAAGAATATAAGAGATTGTTTAATGTTTTGTCTGTGTTAAAAAGATATTCCCCCCTATAGTTTGCAGGTGAACCCTTAATCTTCAGCAGTTATATAACAAAATAATCCCGATGCAATGCATCGGGATTATTCTTTTTATTAATTGACTTCGGCAATTACTTGAGAGCGAAGATCTCCTCCTCACCTGCAACGCAAGAGAAGATTTTGTCCTCACGAAGCAACCAACCCAAACCGAGGTAGAGCTCCTTCTCCTTCAACTTAGCCTTTGTCTTAATCTCTTTCAATGTGAGACCCTCTGTCTCGTTCAACGCAGCCCAGATGCGGCCTGCAAATGCACCAGCATTCTCAATCATAATTTCTTAATATTTTAATTCAACATTAATATAGCTCAAAGCTATGTGTGGTGAAAAACATTGGTTTATAATGTGTTATACATAAATAACCATCATGTTTGACCTTGTTTTTCTGATTTCGGGTGCAAAAGTACAACAAAAAATTAACCTGACAAATAAAAATGCGTGATTTTCAATAATTTTCGTTGTTTTTAGTCTAAAATCCACAATAATCAGCCATTCTGTAGAAAAATGCAACACACATTGTACCACAACATTTTAACATTGGATTTTGTTTTTCTATCGTTCTTATGCAAACAAAAAAGTGGGTGACTTGGTCACCCACTTTCGTAGAGAGGTTGGATAAAAAGAACTATTGTTAGGCTTGCAAAGCACGAAAAAACGCAACCGACGCTGTAATGCGAGAGCAGAGAGTGCCCGCATTCTAGCCGAGCTACGAGGAGGAAAAGCCACTTTAGTGGATTAATTTACTTTTAGTAAATTATGTCCCAATCTACCAACCTTAAATATCTGATTGCTTGCCAATGTGTTATATCAACATTTAAGCGTATTGCTAAATTATTATCACATACAATTTGCATACAAAATCGGAGATTTAAGAAAAATAGTATTGCAAAAATACCACAACAAAATTTTCTGTCGTAGTAGGCAATTATTTCTATTTTCTTTCACTTCCGACACCACGAAGGTATAAAAATAATGCTGACGAAAAGAGAAGTTGCAATGATTTCTTTTTTCGCCAGCATATTTTGCGCTGTCAATGCACAAATAAGTTTAGTCTGTTTTGGGTATATAGCCAATGGCGTAAACTAAACCGCCCTAGACTTTTCGGAATTCGGAGGGGTTGATGCCTACAATATTTTTGAAGTATTTGCTGAAAAATGATGTGCTGGGAAAATTCAGCTGATAAGCAATCTCGGTAATACTCATCTCCGAGTAGAGCAGAAGATTCTTCGCCTCATATATTACACGGTCATTTATCCAATCAACCGTTGTTCGTCCGCTAACCTGTCGGATGAGCGAGGTGAAGTATTTGGTTGATAGGTGCATCTGTTCTGCATACCAATTGACATTCCGATGTTGTTTATACTCGGTTGCAAGCAGTGCAAAAAATCGCTTGAAGTATTCATATTTACGATTATTCACTATTGCGTATTCGCTCCGTTCTATTCGTGAAGAGATTATTCGACACACCTTATATACAAATGCTCGGATACCTGAGGCTATAATCTCTTTCGTGAATATATCTTCTTCGTTGGTATTGGCAAAACTCTCTAACTCTGAGAGTGTATGTTGAAGGTCCGACAATTCGCTGGGGGTCAATTCCAAAATCGGGTTATTCAATATATAAAGCACAATACGAATCAGCGAATTATCCACATTTATATTCAAACCATCTAAAAACTCTTTCTTGAAAAACATCGCATTTGCATCAATCAAGGATTGCGAGTTAATCTGCACTACAATATCGGGAATACCTACGATAAGCGAATTTTTCTTTAACACATAGTGTTTCTGATTATAAGTAATATCTACCTCGCCATCTTTACAAAGAACAAAGAAGGTAGTTGCCATACGGACTGACGATATGAACAGCTCCATAATTTGCCCATCAATAACTCCTTGATGCGAGGCAAAGAAGTATCCATCTTTGTAAATTGCATTTATAGATTCGGGCAAACGATTCTGCAACTCATCTATTGTCACCCGCTGGATTCTACGGCTCATATCTTATCTATTTTTCTGCAAAGAAAACTAAAAGAACATAATTAAGGTTATAATTCTCTATTTATATTACGAATCGGAAAATTAAAACGGTGAATACGCAACAACAATAAGGAGAGAACATCCGAACTTTGTGCATTAAATTTATGTATTATGTATAAGAGTTTAATTATCGGACTTATTGTTCTTTTGACTGTCGGTTGCAAAAGCAAGAATGAGAAAAGTATTGACGCTCCAATCAAGGTGGAGACACTTCTCGTTGGAGAAGTTGGAGACTCAAATCAATCTACTTATGTGGGAGTATTGGAGGAGAAGTTGTCATCATCACTGAGTTTTCCCATATCGGGTGTTGTATTGAAAACCTTTGTTAACGAAGGTGAACGAGTTGCAAAAGGAGAGATATTGGCAGCTCTTGATGACAACTCAATGAAACAAATGTATGCCACGGCAGAAGCCACTCTGCACCAAGCACAGGATGCGTACAAACGTATGAAGTTGCTTTATGAGGCCGAGAGTTTACCTGAAATCAAATGGATTGAGATTCAAACTCAACTTCAGCAGGCCGAATCTTCGTTTGAGATTGTTAAACGAAATCTGGAAGATTGCACTTTAAAAGCTCCATTCTCAGGTGTTATTGGGAAGAAATTGGTTACAACGGGTGAAAATGTATTGCCAGGCGCACCCGTTATGATACTTTTGGATGTTAGCCAAATAAAAGTTCGATTTGCAGTTCCTGAGCAAGAAGTTAATCTAATAAATAATACGGGGGACATCACGGTACATATTGATGCTCTCGACAATAAAGATTTTATTGCAACGAACATAGAGAAGAGTCCGGCCGCTGATGCCATATCTCACACTTACGACATAAAGGCAACTATTAAAACTCCACAGAAAGAACTTCTCCCTGGAATGGTATGTTCCGTAGAAATAGACAATCCTACTACGGATAATATGATATTGTTGCCTATACGATGCGTTACCCAGACGCTGAATAAGGAGCATTTTATATGGAAAGTTTCTGGCGATAGTGTTACTCGTCAAAAGGTTACATTAGGCAAACCTATCGGCAATTCGATAACTATCATTGACGGCGTGCAATCGGGCGATAGAATCGTTACAAAGGGTATGGAAAAGATTGGCGAAGGAGATAAAATTGTGTGGTAATGAGCAAGTCTAATAATATCATTTCTTGGGCGATGCGAAATTACCGCATCACCTTTCTAATCACGATTGTTCTTTTTGGATTCGGAATATTTGCGTTGATAGATATTCCGAAGCAGGAATTCCCAGAATACACAATTCGTCAGGGTGTTGTTATCGGCGTCTATCCTGGTGCAACAGCCAACGAGGTTGAAGAGCAGTTGGCTAAGCCATTGGAGCAGTACCTTATGACATACAAAGAGGTGAAGCGAAGTAAAACTACTTCAACATCTCAAAACGGAGCGTGTATTGTTATGGTAGAGCTACACGACAATGTTGATAATAAAGATGAGGTATGGTCAAAAATCAAACACGGTCTTGCCACCTTCAAGCAGGAACTTCCCTCTGGTGTCATTGCTGTTGTCGCTAATGATGATTTCGGTGATACATCGGCTCTATTGATTACCATCGAATCAGATTATCGCTCTTATAGAGAGTTGGAAGGGTATCTTGATGAGTTGAGCGCGCGCCTACGTAGGGTTGAAGCAATATCGAACATTCGTACTTTCGGAGTCCAAAAGGAGCAAATATCAATCTATTTGAATTCCGAGCGATTGTCAGCATACGGCATAGGAGAAAAAAGTATTGCAGCGTCTCTATCCTCTCAGGGCTTGACCTCGATAGGAGGAAGCGTAAGTAATTCCGAGATAGAGATGCCAATTCATATTTCGCCCTCACTCGCAAGCGAGGAGGAGGTGGCAAATATGATTGTTTGGAGCAACCCCGATGGAAGTGTTTTGCGAGTTAAAGATGTGGCAGATGTCGTTCGGGAATGGGACGAACCTGATAGTTATATTCTCAACAACGGACATCGTTGTGTTATGCTCTCGCTGGAGATGCTGGCAGGGAACAACATCGTAGAATTGGGCGAGGAGGTTGATGCGCTTTTACAGCGTTTTGATGATGAAGTCCTGCCTGAAGATGTTAGTATTGAGCGTATTGCCGACCAAGCTAAAGTGGTAGGCGATTCGGTGGATTCCTTTTTGCGAGATTTATTCCTTGCTATGGCAATTATCATTGTAGTGATGATATTGCTTTTCCCATTCCGCTCGGCTCTCATTGCTGCAATCACCATTCCTCTATCGACATTCATATCGGTAGGAATAATGTATATGTTCGGCATTCCTCTTAATACCGTTACTTTGGCGGCATTAGTGGTTGTATTGGGAATGATTGTCGATAATTCAATTGTTGTCATAGATGGCTATTTGGAGTATCTGGGCAAGGGATACTCACGATGGTATGCAGCGGCTGAAAGCGCAATGCAGTATTTTCCATCATTGATGTTGGCTACGGTGTGTATTTGTATGATTTTTTATCCCTTGCTACTCACAATGTCGGGTATGATGGGTGAGTTTGTAGAATTCTTCCCGTGGACGGTTACAATCAACCTTATGGTATCATTGTTCCTGTCGGTGATGATTATTCCTATCCTCGAGTATGTTCTTATTCGCAAGTTACCAAACAAGGACGAGGATAAAAAGAGCCTTACCGATTATGTGCAAGATTTCTATAATAAAGCATTGGAATGGACATTCCGTCACGGTTGGTTGACAATAACATTGGGATTTGGTTCTGCTATAGTTGCCCTGCTATTAGTGCTCACCATCGATTTGAGAATGTTTCCTTACGCCGATCGAGACCAGTTTGCTGTAGAGATTTTCCTACCATCGGGCACACCATTGGAGCGTACCGAGGAGGTTGCAGATTCTCTTTATCACGTTCTGAAAAAAGATGAAAGGATAACATCTATTACCTCTTTTATCGGATGCTCTTCACCTCGTTTTCAGATGAGTTATGCTCCACAGATGGGTGGTAAGAATTTCGCGCAGTTTATTGTAAACACACAATCAATTGAGGCAACCGAAGAGATTTTGGATGATTATGCCAATAGTTGGGCTAACCATTTTGCAGATGCCTTTGTCAAGTTTAAGCAACTTGATTTTCAAACAACACCATCATTCGAGTTCCGCTTTTATGGCGAAGATATAGATTCGCTGCAAAAAGCATCGGATAATCTGATGGCATACTTACACACAATGCCCGAACTAACCCGTATTCGTACTGACTTTGATGGATTCCAGCCTATTGTTGATGTAAAACTCAACCCCGTAACAGCTTCACAGCTCGGTATAAACAGAACTATTGCCGCAGCAAACCTAACCATTGCAACGGGCGATTTGACCGTAGGTTCTATATGGGAAGAGGATTACGATGTGCCAATCGTGGTAAAGAGTCAGGAAAATAACGAGAAACTATCGATTGAGGATGTCAACAAAATACGAATGGCATCGCCTATTCCAAGTGTGAATGTGCCATTGCGTCAGATTGCAGATGTTAAAACAGATTGGAATTACAATAAAATTATGCATCGCAATGGTCGCCGTTGTATGACCGTAACGGCCGAGCCATTGCGCGGTGTAAATGTAATGAGTCTTACCAATGTGATTGACGACTACATTGAGTCTTCATTGGATATCCCCGCAGGAGTGGAATATGAGATTGGAGGTGCTCGCGAGTTTGATTTGGAGGAGATTCCACCGATTCTTTCTGGTGTCGGAATATCGCTGATTATAATATTCTTCTTTATCTTGATTAATTTCCGCAAATTCGGAATATCGCTTGTAGTAATGGCATCTATGACACTATGCTTATTTGGTGCTATTTTAGGCTTGGCTTTGGCTGATTTTACCGTAGGCTTAACATCTATCTTCGGCTTCATCACCTTGCTGGGTATGATAGTGCGTAACGCAATCCTAATATATCAACACGCAGAGGAACAACGCAGATTCAATCACCTGTCAGTCCGTGATGCAGCCTATGATGCAGGCGTTAGGCGTATGGTACCCATATTCTTAACCACAGCTACTACTGCTGTTGGTGTCGTACCAATGATTTTGGGCGGTAGCACTTTCTGGGCACCCGTAGGTATAACCATCTTCGCTGGAGGTATAGGTTCGCTCATATTGGTTATGATGGTACTACCTGTTCTTTACACTAAAATTTACAAGTAATGAAAAGATTCTTATTTTTATCAATATTCGGTGCATTATCAGCTATCCCGACAATGGGACAGGTACTCACATTGGAGGAGTGTCATAGCTCAGCAATCGAACATAACAATACACTTAAAAACAGTCGCTTCGATGTGGACGCTGCCGCAGAATCACGCAAAGAAGCCTTTACTAACTATTTCCCTCAAATATCGGTAAGTGGTGGAGCATTTCAAGCCTCTGACGGATTATTGCAAGCCGATTTCTCGTTGCCTGAGATGGGAACAATGCCAATCGCATTGGTTGAAAAGGGATATATGGGCAGTATTACCGCCGTTCAGCCCCTCTTTGCGGGTGGCAAAATCGTCAATGCAAACAAGTTGGCACGTATCGGAGAGGATATTGCCAATCTGCAACTGAAGAAGAGTGAAGCCGAAGTGCGAGAATTGACTGAAACATACTTCTGGCAGATTGTTCAGTTGAAGGATAATCTTTCAACTCTCGATGTTGTCGAAAAGCAGTTGAACGAGATTTATCGACAAGTAGAGCTGTCTGTAAAAGCAGGATTGGCTACTCGAAACGACTTGCTACGAGTGGAGTTACGCCAGCAGGAGATTGCAGCACAAAGGTTAAAAGTAGAAAATGGATTGCGTGTAAACCTTATGCTCTTGGCTAATCATATAGGCGTTTCACGCGAAGGTTTCAATATCAGCTACGAAGACTCTACGATCGTAGCACCCGACAGTTTTTATATCTCGGTGGAAGAGGCAATCGACAGACGTGCAGAGTATCAACTCGCAGAAAAAAGTCTTGAAGCTCACAAATACCAAACAAGGATGACGCGAGCCGATTATCTGCCTACGGTAGGTGTTGGTGCTGGATATTTATATTATGATGTGATGGATAAAGGCGTGGGAGAAGGAGTCGTTTTTGCACAGGTATCAATCCCTCTGTCTGGTTGGTGGGGAGGCTCTCACTCCATAAAACGAGCCCGCATCAAGGAGAAACAGGCAGAAAATGACCGTATGCACGCAAGAGATATGTTGGCTCTCGACATAGAGAAGTGCTGGGGAGATTTGTGCGAGGCATATTCGCAAATAGTCCTTGCCGAGCGAGCCATTACATCTGCGGCAGAGAATCTGCGTCAAAATAGTAACTCATACAATGCTGGTGTAATCTCTCTAAGCGATTTGTTGGATGCAGAGACTCTCCACACTCAAAGTTTGAACAACTTAACATCGGCCAAAGCATCATATCGCACAGCTATGGCACATTACCTCAAGGCGACAGGACGTTAACATGAAACAATTTAGGAATTTAATAATTGCATTATCCTTTATCTTAAGTAGCATACCCGTAACTGCTCAAACGATAGAATATGGAAATTTGTTTTCAAGTCAAGTGGAAAATGAAAGTGGCGAAAGGTTAGGTAAAGGCAACATAAAATACATTTCTGGAAGTTATACGCTTCCCATATCTACCAAAATTGATTCTTTGTACCGAATCCGTTCTTGGTCGGCAACATTTACAGGAAAGTATTCTTTCTTTGATGATGGAAGGCGTGTCAAACAAATCAATCCAGACGATATAGTCAATGCAGGTGTAATGCTGACACATGTGCGAACCATCGCTTCCCGGTGGAACATGGTAGCTACCACAGGGGTAAGTCTCAGTGCGATTTCGGATTATATACGAATGAACAGTGTTGCTTTATCAGCGGGAGTTATATTTTCATACAAGGTGAACAATGACCTGAATGTAGGGGCAGGCGTCGTAGTTACAACAGCCTATGGTGAACCGCTCTGTATTCCGGTCCCTTTCATCACTTGGAAGAGAGAGGGAAAATTTCTCTATGAACTGAATATGCAAGGAAGACCCGAACTGAAAATATCCACCCAACTCAATCCTAAAGTTCGCTTAGCACTCAGTCCATTCGATGCAGAGACATTTTCTGCCGTTATAAAGACCAATGGGGATAATGCGGTTTATATGAATAATCTCTTCAAAGCGACCTTTGGAGGTTCATACCATTTGGCGAAAAAACTATCCATAAATGCCGATGTGGGATACATCTACTACCACAAAGTGAAGTTTGTGGATCGTAGTTTCAAGTCGTTTTGGAGAAATTTATTTAATAGTGATGGCGCATATAAGTATAAACCCTCATTTGCCTTAACTGTAGGTATTAATTATTCATTATAATGTAATATTATGTTAGAAAAATATTCAGAAACCCACATCGTATCCTGTTACGAATCTGATGCCAACCAAAGTATGAAACCGACTGCAGTATTGGACTGGATGCAAGAGATTGCAGGCCGGGATGCTGCCAGATTGGGATTCGGATACGATGATTTAATGCAGAGTCACACCGCATGGGTACTTTCGCGAACCCACATCCGTTTTCACCAATACCCTAAATGGCGGGATGTGGTGAAACTCCAGACTTGACATAAGGGGGCTTTCAAAGTACTATATCTTCGAGACTTTCTCTTGACGGATGAAGACAATAAACTTCTTGTGTCGGCCACAACTTCTTGGCTTATCATGGATATGAATACTCGTCGTCTGGTGCGTAAGTCTGAATTGGCAGACAATCCGGAAACGTGTATATCTGAAGATGCCATTGGGATACCTGCCGATAAAATCATCGTTCCTGCGTTCCAACGATTTCATCTTACCGCTGCCGAAAAGAGAAGTTGCAATGATTTCTTTTTTCGCCAGCATATTTTATGCTGTCGATGCACAAATAAGTTTAGTCCGCTTTGGGTATATAGCCAATGGAACAAACTAAACCTGTTGGTCTATTTGCATTATTTCCTATTCTCATAAAACACTTTTTAACTTTTTTGTTTCGATATGGAGCGGCTATATGCAGTTTCAGATATTCTATCGCCTTGAGGTTTTGTAGAATTT
>SUWY01000019.1 GCA_015061245.1 Bacteroidales bacterium | reverse complement strand
CAAAGGTACGCCCTTTTTTCACAACCGCAATACATAGCACAAAAAAAGTGCCAAAAATTCAACGCAAACGTTTTTTTTAGTGACCAGTTAGGAGTGAACAGTGAGGAGTTATATATAAAGTATAACCAACTCCTAACTCCTAACTGCTCACTCCTAACTAAACAAAAAATGGGGCGCTCCGTTTGGAACACCCCACCTTATTAATATAGCAATTAAGATTATCTTACACGCTCCATATAAGTTCCCTCCTCGGTGTTGATCTTAATCTTCTCACCGGTGTTAACAAACAAAGGAACCATTACTCTTGCTCCGGTCTCAACCTCTGCAGGCTTCAAAGCTGTTGACGATGCTGTATCACCCTTGATTCCTGGCTCAGTATATGTAACCTCAAGAATTACTGTAGGCATAAGCTCAACGTACAATGGAGTCTCTGTGTCTGCATGAACTACCATCTCTACAGCGTCACCCTCTTTCAAGAACTGAGGTGCATTGATCAACTCCTCAGCAATATTCAACTGCTCGAAAGTCTCGGTGTGCATCAATACATAGTCATTACCCTCCTTATATAGGAACTGGTATGGACGACGCTCGATACGTGCAGTCTCGATCTTTACTCCTGCAGTAAATGTATTCTCTACGGTACGACCGGTTTTAACATTTCTCAATTTTGTCTTTACGAAAGCAGGTCCTTTACCTGGCTTTACGTGCTGGAACCATGTAATTGTGTACAAATCATCCTTGAACACAATACACAAGCCATTCTTAAAATCAGCGGTTGTTGTTGCCATTCTATCTTATCTTTTTAATTTTCAAAGTGCAAAAGTAGAAAAAATGTATCACACTACAAAATTAGTTTCTAAAATCTGACATTTTGCCCATCTTTATTAGGGGCGAGGATTCCCTTATTAATATAGGTATCACTTGCCAACTTCATCATTTTTTTGCATCGGGTCAAGAACCATACTCCCCCAACTACCACTCCGGAACCACATAGCGCCAAGATTCCCTGCAAACCGATATACTCCCTCAATCCACTGAGCATCAGACCACTAATCGGAGCCAATCCATTAAATGCCATTGACAAATAGCCCATCACGCGACCTCGCTTATCTTCAGACGAGAGATGCTGAATTACTGTATTTATGGCAGCAACATTGGCAATAACTCCAAATCCTATGGGCATACACAAAATTGCTGATATTATGGGCGATGCCACACGACTTAAAACTACCAATGCAGCACCTAACGCCAAGCCAGACATTGCAGCAAAGTGCCCTAGGCCAAGCGGAGTTTTGCGGACCGCCAGTACAATCGAAGCCACCACAGCTCCTGCGCCAACACCTCCATATAAGAGACTCTGCATCATACTATCGCCATGTAATATATCTTTGACAAAGGCTGGAATATAGGTCATCAAAGGCAAACCAAACAAACTTGTGCATGAGAGCAATAGAAGCAAATTACGAATCGGTCTGTTTGAAATGACATACCTGAATCCCTCCTTTAAATCGACTACCACACTGCTCTTTTTTACCTTGGGAATTGGATTTGGAACATTGCGCATCATTAGAAGTGGGATTATCACTCCTGCAAAACTTAAACCATTTACCAAAAAGCAGATGCCCTCGCCAAAAAATTTAACAACAACCCCACCTATTGCAGGACCGAACAATTTGGCTGCATTAATCACTGTTGAATTCAGCGCGATTGCGTTACCGAGTTTCTCTTTCGGAACAAGTGAAGGATAGAAGGCTTGGCGTGTCGGTATATCAAGACTGTTCGCAAGCCCCAAACACAAACTCAACAACAATATGTGCCAGATTTGAATTGTGTGAGTTAATGCCAATACTGCCAACATAATGGCTTGAAAGGCTGCTATACTTTGAGTTATAAGAAGCAATTTCTTTCTATTAAAGCGATCAATAAGGATTGATGCAAAAGGAGTTACAAAGAAGTTAGGGATTTGAGCCATAAAAGTCGAGGCCGATAGCACCACCAATGAGCCCGTCAAAGAGTAGACCATCCACCCAAGGGCAACATTCTGAATCCACGTGCCATTAAGCGATATGCTCATACCTATAAAGTATAGGCGAAAATTTCTCTCTTTAAGCGATGCAAATATATTCACTACTCTCTTCTATTTTATTTGCAAAGGTACGATTCTTTTTTGTACTTTTGCCCTACCATACAAACCATTTAAACAGACATTAATATATGGAGCAAGTTTCTGCAAGAATTGCAAGTTTGTCACCATCGGCAACCCTTGCAATGTCGCAAAAGAGTAATGAGCTTAAGGCTCAAGGATTGGACGTAATCAACCTAAGTGTTGGCGAACCTGACTTCTACACACCAGATCACATTAAAGAGGCTGCTAAAAAGGCTATCGATGATAACTTCTCATTCTATACCCCGGTTCCGGGATATATGTCATTAAGACAAGCAATATGCGCTAAACTTTTACGCGAGAATGGATTAGAGTACAAACCAGAGCAGATTATCGTCTCTAACGGAGCAAAACAATCTGTATGTAATACCATTTTGTGTATTATCAATCCGGGCGACGAGGTTATCATTCCGACTCCGGCATGGGTTAGCTACATTGAGATGGTTAAATTGGCCGAGGGTGTAAATGTATGTGTAAACGCAGGAATCGAGCAAGATTTCAAGATTACCCCCGAGCAGTTAGAGGCAGCTATTACCCCTAAGACACGTGCTATTATTCTTTGCTCTCCATCAAACCCAACAGGAAGCGTATACAGCAAAGAGGAGCTGAAGGGATTGGCCGATGTATTGGCAAAGTATCCAAACATCATTATCATTGCTGACGAGATTTACGAGCACATCAACTACATTGGCAAACACGAGAGCATTGCTCAGTTCGAGAATGTTCGCGACAGAGTAGTTATTATCAACGGAGTATCAAAGGCATACGCTATGACTGGATGGCGTATTGGATATATTGCTGCTCCTCTTTGGATTGCCAAGGCTTGTAACAAACTTCAGGGACAATACTCATCAAACGCTTCGTCTATTGCCCAGAAAGCTGCCGAGGCTGCATATAATGGTCCACAAGATTGTATTGAGGAGATGCGCAAAGCGTTCGAGCGCAGAAAGAATTTGGTAATTCAACTTGCTAAGGAGATTCCCGGATTCAAAGTAAACGAGCCTCAAGGAGCATTCTATATGTTCCCCGATGTTAGCGCATTATTCGGCAAAAAATATGAGGATAAAGTTATCAACAACTCAGATGACTTGGCAATGTTGATTCTTGAGAAGGGATTGGTTGCAACAGTTGCAGGAAGCGCATTTATGTCTCCGGAGTGTTTGAGATTCTCGTATGCAACAAGCGACGAAAAACTCATTGAGGCAATGTCAAGAATCAAAAAGGTTGTTTCAGAATTGAAATAACAGCTCAATATTGTAACAATAACATGGGGCTGACCTCAAGTCAGTCCCATTTTTATAACACCACGCAATATGAAAAACAAAACATTACTATTAATTGCAACTCTCTGCATGGCATTCACCACATACGCAGAGAAGATTGATGTGAACAGAGTTCGCTATGCCGGTCCGTTCACTATTCAGAAGCCCATCATGGTTGATGAAGTTGACGTAAACTCACGACCATTCAGCGAAGAGAGTTTCATGAATTCCGAATTAGCATTAACAAACCTTGATGGAGCAGAGCTACAAGCCATAAACTCTATCCCAGCATGTAACGCGGAGTATGCTATCCACTTGATTGGCTTCACCATCGAGAACAACGAGTATGCTAAAGTTCGCATAAACATTAACGGCATAAAAGGACACAGAATGTTCGTTAATGGCAAAATGCAACGTGGAGGTGAATTGACTTTAGAGCCAGCAACCCATGAGATTGTAATCAAGTATATGACCAAGGGCGAGGCCAACTCTCCAATATCAATAAGCTTGGAATCTCCAAAAGATGGAGCATTCATTGTTCGCGAGGACGGAAAGCGTTTATACACCATAAACGATGTACTTCACAACAAGCGTATGGCAGGTTCTGCTCTATCGCCCAATGGCAAATATATGATTGTTTCATATAGTATTAACCGTGCAGGCGGACAAAGCAGCTCACAATCAAAAATCATCAACACTGCTACAGGCGAGACAGTTACCCATTTGGCAGGACGTGCAAGCTGGATGCCTCGCTCAAATAAATACTACTATAACCGCGAAGGTGCAAATGGCAGTGAATTGATTGTTGTAAATCCCGAGACTCTTGAGGAGGAGATTTTTGCAACAAATGTTCCACGTGGTTCATTCCGCATTGCTCCTAACGAGCAGTTCTTTGTTTACTCTATTAATCAACAAGGCCCACGTGAGCGTGAAGATATTTACGAGGTTATTCACCCTGCCGACAGAGCTCCAGGCTGGAGAAACAGAAGCAACATTGCCATTTATGACCTAAAGAGCGGCATGATGCAACAGCTTACATTCGGTCACCACAACACAAGAGCAATGGACATCTCTGCAGACTCTCGCTACTTGTTGGTAAGCACAGGTAGACACGATGTAACTCAGCGCCCTAGCACAAATAGCACCGTATATATCCTTGATCTACAGACACGCAAGTGCGACACTCTTATAAATCAGGATCAATTTATCAATGGCGGAGTTTTCTCGCCATGCGGAACAAAGGTTCTTTTTAGCGGCTCACCCGAAGCATTGAACGGCATTGCAAAGAAGGTAAAAGAGGGACAAACCCCAAGCCTTTCTGAGCGCGAGCTTTATATTATGGACATTGCAACAAAACAGGTAACTCCTATCACTAAAGATTTTAACCCATGTATACAGGCTCACACATGGAACCCATACGACAACCAAATCTACTTTGCAGCCGAGGATAAAGACAAAGTTTCTCTATTCCGTCTTAACCCTGAAAGCGGTAAAATACAAAACTTGAACATCCCAGAAGAGCTTGCAATGAGCTTCTCAATGGCACGTACCGCACCAATGATGGCTTTCTATGGTCAAGGTTCATCAAACTCTGATCGCCTATACACCTTGAACACCAAGAAGATGAACTACACATTAGTCGAGGATTTAAGTGCAGAGACACTAAAAGATATTGAGTTGGGCCAGTGCATTCCATGGAACTTCGTAAACCGCCAAGGAGATACTATCTATGGCCGTTACTACTTGCCACCTCACTTCGATGCAAATAAAAAGTACCCAATGATTGTTAACTACTACGGAGGATGCAGCCCTACAAGTTGTAACTTCGAGAGCCGTTACCCTCACCACGCATACGCAGCTCAAGGTTACATTGTATATGTTGTTAACCCGAGTGGTGCCACAGGATTTGGTCAAGAGTTCTCGGCTCGCCACGTAAACACTGCCGGCGAGGGAGTTGCTCAGGACATCATTGAGGGAACAACCAAATTTGCTGACGAGCACCAATTCGTTAACCGAGACAAGATTGGATGTATCGGAGCATCGTATGGAGGCTTTATGAGCCAATACCTACAGGTAAAGAGCGACATTTTCGCAACAGCCATTTCACACGCTGGAATCAGCGACCATACAAGTTATTGGGGCGAGGGCTACTGGGGTTACTCATATAGCGAGGTTTCAATGGCCAACAGCTACCCATGGAGCAACAAAGAGCTATATGTTGAGCGTAGTCCGCTATTTAATGCCGACAAGATCAACACTCCTATCTTGTTTTTACATGGTGATTCGGATGTAAATGTCCCTGTAGGCGAGAGTATTCAAATGTACATCGCATTGAAACGTTTAGGCAAAGAGACTGCAATGGTACTTGTAAAGGATCAGGACCACCACATTCTTGATTACAACAAGCGCATCCGTTGGCAGAACACCATCTACGCATGGTTTGCAAGATTCTTGAAGGACGATCCAACATGGTGGAATTCAATGTATGCTCCAAAGAGCCTATAAAACAGCAAATACGCAACGAGCAGCCCCTAAAG
Source organism: Bacteroidales bacterium (assembly GCA_015061245.1). Taxonomy (GTDB): domain Bacteria; phylum Bacteroidota; class Bacteroidia; order Bacteroidales; family Marinifilaceae; genus RGIG9079. Next base: position 35,892 of record SUWY01000019.1, on the reverse strand, counting down.
CTGCTCGTTGTTATATATATTTACAGTCACATAAACATCCGATACCAAATTTCTCTTTAAATTTATAAAACGGAACACACCATTTGCCTGCAGCGGAAATGTCTCAATTGAATATATTCTTGAACGAGAATATGCATCTTTAACCACACCACTATCATCAAACTCTATACAAAACAGACTATTTTCATTACCCCTCTCATCAGCATTGAAACCATTATACGAGCAACTCCATAGCAAAAGAAGAGAAAATATATTTATCCAAAATCTCATGGTTAATAATAAATATTACTCAATATTCACAACGATATTGATATCTGTAGACTCCCACGTTCTTTTATTTAAAATATTCATAACACACCTTGCAGTTTTCGGATATGAATCTAAATGGTGTTTAAATGCCGTGCGTTTCATAGGGTTTAAATGAAACAGACACTCTTCTGTACCCCATGCAGCCATACCATTCTCACCAAACCAATAATCTTTACCATAGCCATCATATAAAAGATAACGCCCTAGTTGATCATCATACTTATTCATGTATATAACGTCGATTGGAGCTCCATACTCCTCGCTTATCTCCATCATCACAGCATCGAGCTCCTTGAAGAATTCATCATAAAGATTATCATCATACACTTCATAATCAACAGCCTTGCGAGAAGGTATTGAAAAAGATAAAAAGTATTGTTTATCACTTGATCTCTGAAGCGATATAGATAAATCTACAATAACCTCTACCGCCCTTCCTGTCAATTTACTACCTAGCTTCCATTTACTAATTATACGTTCAGGATATTGAAGTCCGTACAAATAATCTGTCACTGAGCGTAAAGATACATGGAGAGTTCCATTATCCTTTAAAAGAATTGTGCAATATGATTCTGGTGCATCTATTAATCCCTCATCTCCAAATTGTAAAGAGAGCTTAGAATAATCAATGTATCCTGCATAATGTAAAGGATTGTCAATTGGCAACTCAGGATTTCCAGTACGGTATACCTGAACAGTATTAATCTCTCCACCTATTAATTCCTCTATCTCCTGAATACTATCCTGCAATGTTTGAAATTTGTAGTTATAAGGTTCAGAGGGATTGGTATCATAGGGATTTGCATACACATCATGTTGGAGATTTAATTGTTTTACAATCCGAAGATCATTATATGCCTCAACATTAAGCACCCATTTGAGTACCACCTGTTTATCCCCACATGAAAAGATATAGTACGAACAGTATTGAGCATCTTGATTTTTAATGTTTGAGGGATGAAGGTATATTGAACCTTTGTCATACATGACATTACCAAGATCGTCAGTTCTAAATTCACAACACATATGTGCATCACCATAATTGGCCACTATTCCATTCTCTCTAAACCAATAACCATTAACAGATGTTCCATCATACAACAGATTACTAGTATATGTACCATTGACATTAAATCCCTTTATTATTAATATCTTACGATTTACCAAGTCTGCAAAGTTATTATTCATTACCCCATTAAGCCCCAACTCTGACAATATCTTGGTACATACTTCATCCGTAAAACTCCAATTTATCGGCTCCATATAGTTATCCCACTCCTTACGATATTCAAATGTCATAAATGGCTCAACAGCAATATCTCCGGAATTTGAAAAATGTGCTGCCGGCTGAACCACAGATAGCACCTCTTCACATGTAACATGATTATAATATCCCGTCACCAATATTCTAGCCATACGAGGCATATTCATTGTGTTTTCATCAATGAAAAACAATAACATTGAATCTATCTTTGCACATCGACACCAAGTAGCAGAAGAGTCCACTTGAAAATCCCAATCAGTACCATTTGTCGAAATAAAAATAGTATCCACACATGTTTTATAATCTCGTAAAGAGATTGTGCTTTCAGACAACTCTACAATTAACTCATTATCACCTCCGGTCCACTTATCCGGCGAGAACTCCTCTCCTGTACAACTAAATACCAAGAGCACAATTACTAACAGTAAAAAACTTTTCATACAAATCGCTATATTCGCTCTACAAAGATAACAATATTTACATATTTACCATTCTCAGGATTTTGATATCTAAACTCCGCTTTAATGTAATCACCTACACTCCTATCAGGGCGATGGTTGATTATGAAAGTTTTTTTTTCAGAATCAAGACAGCGCACTTGGGAAACCATCTCTGACCAACTCTCAGTATATTTATCCTTGTTCATAAATATACTCTCATAGGCCATCGTATTACCATACATATCTCGATATGGAGATCCGTTTACCAGTCGCTCAACATGAGCATCATTTATATTATCAATTCCTAGAATACCCTCTACCAACTTCACATCGGAATCACTTAACACCAACACTTGATCCCAATATAACACTGTACCATCAAATACAGCCGGCCATACCCCATGTAAGTAAATGGCTTCATCTGCGAACTGCATCACCCTGATTTCAGACATTCCATCAGCTAAAATCAACGCATCTCTATGCCCCCTATTCAAAGGCCCGACATCAACCAACAGTTCACCGTTGACAATGCGACAATCAACCCAATTTACTGAACTATCTCTTGCAACATAATCAACAACTTGAAACGTAATCGCATCTATATTAACATTATCGCCCTCCAAAACAACAATAGGGAAACGCCTCATACTTCCTGTAGGATCAATTTGAAGCACTGCCGCTGTGTTATTTAAGCCCAATGAATGAATTGAACTATACCAAACTTCATGTAGTTGCAACCTATCCCACCCGTTTATCTTTTCGTAAATGTCTGTACATCCCACCGGAATGCAGGCTTCTATTGCATCGGCAAAGAGAACTATCTCATCAGGATCATAGGTTGTTGAGTAGAGATTTTTAAAAGTAACTGAAGACAAATTAATATCATTGCTTACTTGTAGAAATATATCGCCTTCAACATTTAATTGTTCTAATCGTGTTATCAAATTCGAATTATAGATATGCACTGTCCCCTCGACATTTACACCCGAAAAAGCAGAGGGAGCTATTACACAATTTTCCGGGAATAGGTTAGTTATCCTTTTTTCTGTACTACCGCCAAAGACATTATCGCCTAACTTTGTAAGAGTAGAGGGGATTCTTAACGGAGAGACAAAAGTGGAGTTATAAAAGGCTTCAGAATCAATTACCTCAACACCATCATTTAAACCTCCAAAAAACTCTATATTATTCCCATAGAATGCTCTTTTACATATCTTTTTTATAGACGAGGGAATCGATATTTTCCTGTCAACACTATGAGCAAGAGCCACATCTCCGGTTCGCGCAAATGCATTAACTCCAATCTCTTCAACTCCCTCGGGGATATAACAGAAATCAACCTCACTATTCATTAGAAATTCATCAGGTATTCGCTTTAAACTATTGGGCAAAACTATAGTTTCCAATGTTTTATTGTTCGAAAAAGATGGAAACAACTCTGAGTTAGTAACCTCAGAAAGATCCAAACTCCGTAGATTGGGCATCTTAGCAATAACGTCAAACTCCTCATAACTCAACTCCCCAACCACTTTTAAACTCTCACAACTCTCTATTACCTCCTTTGTAAGTTGAGAATCAAATGAAACGCTACTATTAACCAAGTCCAAGATCGTATAATCCACAGGAGCTCCCGCTTGCACTATTGTCATATTTCTAACATCATCTGCAAAAAAGATTTGTAGTTGCGCACTTCTACTCAACGTAGAAACATTTGGCATTATTGATAACTGCAAAAGGCTATCCCTGCTATAGTTATCACTATCCTTTACAGAGACCCAATTAGCACCACTCTTTGCACTCCACATCACATTGGCACCAATCTCAACATCTATCTCTCCACCCCGAGCATCAACATCCACTCCCCCTTTAAACTCAACAATCGGCTTATCTTGACATATCAAAAGTTCCCGAACTATATCTCCATAGCGAACATATAGCTTAGCAATTCTATCCTCGTCAATATTCCTATCAACTGTCACGTATAAAACATTTCCACTTTGTCGAACAGAACACCAATCTATTCCCTCTTCAAGTTCATAATACCAATCTCCGCCACACATAACTCTTACAGTCTTCTCCTCTGAGTTGGGAGAGAAGGTTAAAAATTTATTATCCAATTCCAATCTTCCACTCCAATCCTCACTTAGTTGAGTCACATTTAGCACCGTACTGACATGTACTATTCCATCTACATATCCCGATATCACAAGCTGGGTAACTCTTGCATCGAGCCCCTTATTCTGTATACAAGAATATATCAATGTATCTGTTGTACACTTATTTACCACAAACCACGAATTCGAAGCAAGCAACTTATACTCAGCCCTTTCAACATTTGACTCAATTACAATCGTATCCGTAAACTGCATATAATCGGCTATTATATTCTCGTCTGACAAAATCAAATAATAGTAATATGCCGGTTGAACTATTGAGAGATTCACTCCCCTCATTTCATTATTGAAATAACTATTTACAGTAAGCGAGGCCTCACGGATTTCTCTATTAGGATTCTCCTCTATGGTAAATATAATCAGAGAATCAACAATAGTATAAGATATCCAATCTCTCAATGAATCATTAAAAGCAATATCGTATCGCTCTCCATTACTTCTAATCATAACCGTATCTTGATGAGCACGGTAAGAGGGTAATGTTATTGAACTCTTCGATAACTCGACATACAATTCATTAACTCCACCATCCCAATTCTCAGCCTCAAAGCCGTTATACGAGCAACTCCAAAAGAGAGCGCCTAAAATCAATATATAACAAATCCTATTCATATCTAACTCCTTTAATTTATAAGTATATATAAAGATAGATCCGCGAGCAATTCTGTACGACTATTGATATAACAAATTGAGCATGAGGCCGATATTGGCACATCTTTCTCCATTTCTGCAATATCAGGCATCTCATCTAATGGGATAACTATCTTTTCTATACATCCATCTTGCCCCAAAGTCACATCAACCTTAAAATAGTCATGACTAACATTACCGGCTTTATCTGATGATATACATATGTATCCAATGTTCCGCATCTCTAATTACTTAAACACATATCCAATACCAACATGAAAATCGACAATAACCTTAGAAGCAGTCATAACAATAACTCCTCCATTCAAATAGTAATTCTTGAAATTATACAATGCGCCAAAATCAAGTTGAAATCCATTATAGGAGTCACTATAGAAATAGTCTTTGCTCTTTTTCCATTGATTCGCATACTCACCATAACCAACACCTACTTGAAAGAATAGTGGTGGAATAATTGCAATTTGCGCTCCTGCAGTTATTGAGGTTCGAATATTATAGAGTTTATTGGCTCCAGCAGGATTGTATAGAGGACCATCTGTTCGATAGTTTTCAATATCGAAACCTCGCTTACCACGAAAACTGGAATTGAAACGCAAGAAACCTCCAAATCTTTTACCATAAGCAACCATCAGACCAAATGGGGCATAGCCTGAAAATGAGTATCCTACCATCTTATAGATTGAGTATCTGTCATCTCCCTCTGGAGGAAAGGCAGTAAAAAGAAGTTTCTGCTTCGAATGCAACATTAAACGAATATACTCTTTTACGTAACCGGGAGCCGATATTGAAATAACTCGCTTAGCTTCCTCGCTAATATCAAACATAAAACGATAGAGATAGAGACTATCACTATTTATCTCCACACTACACCGTTCACCCAAGGTTGATGAGATATTTAAATCTTTAATTGGCGATAATATAATTACCGATGCCATATTCTCTTCAGGAACAAACGAGAAAACCTCGGAAACAGGCTTAATCACCAAATGTTTTTGTGCCTCTGAACTAAATATTGGGAATAAAGCTACAATAAGAATCAACTTTAACAATCCCTTTTTCAATATATTATCAGCCATATCTTTACAAAATCATCAGAATAATCATCCAACATTACATCATTGCCACTCTTAAGGTTCAATCTCTTTGTGCCACCGGGTGCAAGAAAAGCTACAACCTCCCTACTCGGGTTAAATATAAGTATATAGCATGGATTAATATCAATTATTTTATCCATACTACCATACATTACCCTATTCTGCTTATGCAGTTTTTGCAACTCTGTGCCTAATTCCATGAAGTTATTGCATGCAACCAAAGAGTCAACAAGAGTCATTTGTATTTTTGTCTCAGGCGAGGACTCAGCCACAAGCTCAGCACTACTGTTAAATGAAGATTTCTTTATATATGCACATACATAGTATCTATCAGATTTTACATAGTAGTGAGTAGTTGCATCATGTTTTAACAATGAATCGACATTCTGAATATCAATATTCTGTTGTTGCATAACATAGACAGCGAGCAATTGCATTGCATCGAGTTCTGTACTCTTTAAATCTGTGCCAACAGCATCATAATAATAGTAGTCGTTTGAAAGTTTTATTTCACGTATACGCTCACGAACCTCCGTATATGAATCAACCACATCAATAACAATCTTTCTCTCCTGAGCAAATGAGTTATACACGAAGAGAATAGTTAAAATTGACAATATGGCTAGTTTTAGTCGCATTCAAAATCGCTTATTGAAAAGATATCCACACTACTTAATAGCTCACCGTTTTTGTATTTTTCAGGTTGCCATGTTCTGACATGAATAATAGGTTCTGCCTGATTTCGGAAATCTACAAGAAGAAAGACATATCCCATATCCCCATACCTATCTGCACTCCATCCTTGTTTTAGTGTTACTCCATAATAATTTGTCTTCTCAGGATGCTTAACTATCTTAATATCGCTGAAATCAACCTTGACTGTTCTATTTGTTGCAAAGACGCGTGATAAACTCTTTATATACTCGCTTTTAGTCTTCACAACCTGTTCAAAACGAGGAGTATTAAGATTTAAACTATTATTATCCGCAGCAACTCTTTTAATCTCACGACCAACAATAATAAGGGCATCATCACTAAAGACATCGCTAATAAATTTAATATCCTTCTTATTGTATGCTGTACGAAATCTTTCAACAAAATCGACAATCTGTAATCGTCTATTCAAATCAGTCTCCTCTTGATTACTTTTAATTACCTTTGAATAGAGATGTGATGAAATTGCAAAATGAATATCAACAATATCGCCTTGTGGCGACATATTAATTACTAACTCTTGATACAGTTCATCATCATATTTGGCCTCTTCATAAGGACACATAACAATTGGGATATTTCTTACCTGCCAATATGAATCAGTCCTGAGTAGCGGCTGAATTATCTCGGTCTCATTGACTCTAAAATGACAATTTCCCCACAAATCCCCTAAATACTCCTTTGCCTGCTCTGTAATAGCTATATCACTGAAATCCAACATTCTATTCTCATATTGAGCCGAATTGAATTCCGTACATAGGTCGCCAAGATTAGCAGATATTTTTGTCCCGAAGTCAAAATCATAGGCACCTGTAATAATGACATCAGTAACATATTGTCCTTTTGTCAGAGTAGGAAAAATAACTAACAATAAGAGCGAAAAGACAACGCTCTTTATCAATCTTTTTATATTCATATTGAGTATCATTTTGCTCTACCAAAGTTCATGGTTGCCTTCAATTCTCTTGATGAATTATAAAGCTTACCATACTCTGGTACACCGGCATGAAATTTGCCTATAAAGATATCTCCTTTTTCCGAATATCGCAACTTACTATCGTTAGAATTTATCAAATGAGGCTTATTATAAACCAACGAACCACTACCGTGAGGTTTGCCATCATAAATTTCACCCTCGTATTTTCCGTATGATAACTCTATCACCCCCTTAGTTTGAACCTTAGATGTTTCAACTTTTGGCAACTCTTTTACAGAGGTTTCCGCAACTATTATACCTTTATCTTCTGTAAGTTGGTCTATTTTCTGTTGCTCATTTACTATTGTATCATTTCTCAGAACAGGTGTGTCTACTATCTCTTTTTTAGAGAAAAGAAATACCAAAGAGACTCCTATAGCAATAAAAAAGAGAGGAATTGCTATATATCTCTTGTACGATATTGTAGTAACCAAATCTCTGACAATTTCATCTGTATACTGATAACGTTCTGAACGCTCCTCCATAAGACATCGCTTGGCAATCTTTTTAAATACCCCCTTAGGATGTCCATTGAACATATCATTTATTAAAACTCCAACCGCATAAATATCAGAACGGCCGTCGGGAACTTTACCTGCCATTACTTCTGGCGAAACGTACTTAGGCGTTCCTGCCGGAGCCTTTATTACTGCAGAATCATTACTATCCGCAAATCCGAAATCAATCAACTTGACATGATTACCATTATTAGTAATCATTATATTCTCGGGCCGAAGATCTCGATGAACTATCTGCTTACAATGGATATAGCCCAACGCAGAACACAACTCTTTTACTATTCTCTCTGCCCTTATTGTAGTAATGTATCTTGCTGAGATAAACTCCTTAAGGGTCAGACCATCTATGTACTCTTGAACAATACACTCGCCTAGGCCATCAACATTCTCACGTCCGTACGTTCTGGCAATATTTGGATGGTCACAATTGTATGAATAATCGAACTCTTTATCCCACATGGTTTTAACCATTGGAGAATCCGCCACATTAGGTTTTAGTGCCTTTAGCACAAACCATTTACCATCACGTTTAGCTTTATAACAGAGAGATATTCCGCTTTTAGAGACATATAGAGGCTGCATCTCCGAGAAGAGATGCTTATGAGATGCAATATCCACCAAAAAACCAGAATCTATCTCCTGCTTCTCCATACTACTCCGCAACACACTTATTCAAAGTTACCAAACCACCTTTTACTCCTGCAATGTATGGACCGACCTCTTGACTATCCCTATAAACCATAGGAATATATAGTGGCTCATTAAGCATGAAAATAGCAACCTTGAAAGAGTCTCCTACCAATAACTTTGAATTCTGAGATTCAACCACTTGAAAGAAAGAGTCACCATTATATTTCAACTGAAGATAACGATTTGGAGCCCATCCCAACTCTATCACATCTCCTAAACTTAAATTATTTGCCCATATTTGATTATCTGCTAAGAATGATGAAGATAATGTACACGAATCCAACATCTCTGTATAAAAATCTTCATAACATTTATAACCAAGATATCTAGAGATTATATCAAGAGTCGTAACCGTAGGTCTGTGCATATCATTAACATAACCAAATAATCTCTTTAATGTTGATGTTGAAAGATATCCTGCACCACACTCAGATATCGCATCAGACAACATTTTATAATCGTTAGTAGTATATGCGCCCTCCTTAAATTTCTCTTTTACCTTCTTTAATAAAAGATCAACTTCTGTAAATCGTCTCTGTTTCATAGTAGTCAGTTTGAATGGTCTAAAATTAATAATTATTAGCTATAATGCATAATCATTAATGCAAACATTGCAGTTCATTTTGGTTCAACTACCCCCCCCCATCAAACTTTTAACCCATTGACAATCAGTCACTAAACCACAAAAAGAAAAGCAAAACCTTTTCAAACCCACCATAGATTTAAAAGATTTTGCCTTAAAATTCTTGTTATATTTTACCTTAAGCAGTAAGTCCGGGATCCAATTCTCGCATTAATTTACATGCAGCATCTTTCTCTGCCTCCTTCTTAGATCCACCAAATCCTTTCATTCGTGGCACATTCTCAACAATAACAGTACAACAAAATGTACCACGCCTGGATGAAGAGTTCACAGTCTCCATTCTCAAGTCAATCTTATTCTTCTGACTCCACTCTATAAGTCTGCTTTTATAGTTGGTATCAACAGCCACCAAACTCTTTATATCATAATAATTCGGAAATATAAATTTCTCTATAAAACGTTTCGTGGTCGAAAATCCCTGATCAATAAACATTGCTCCCATAAAGGCCTCAAATACATCACCATAAACATGTTTGTTCTTTGATATATCCGAATGGGCAACAACACCCTTATCCAATCCAATTTTAATTGCAAGACTATTCAACGACTCCCTACTCACCATTCTCGAACGTACTTGAGTTAAAAAACCCTCATCCTTATCCGGAAAGAACTTGTAGAGCAACTCTGCAACTATCGCACCAAGCACAGCATCACCAAGAAATTCCAATCTCTCGTAATTTAAAACTCGTCCATCCTTAGCAACCTGCGATGCAGATTTATGCAGAAGGGCCAACCGATATAGATTTCTATTACCGGGAACAAAGCCCAACTGTGAAAAAGACAATCCATAAAGCTTCTCATTTCTACGAAACAACAGCTTTATGGATTGTACTATCCTAGCAATCACTGATATTTATTTCAGTAATTAAGCCTTCTTAATAACGATACAACCGTTATGACCTCCGAATCCAAATGTGTTACTCATAGCTACATTTACTGTACGCTTTTGTGGCTCATTGAATGTGAAATTCAACTTTGGATCTAACTCAGGTGCCAAATTGTGGAAGTTAATTGTTGGAGGAACAATATCATTTTTAACAGCCATAACACATGCAATAGCCTCAATAGCTCCTGCTGCACCAAGAAGGTGACCTGTCATTGACTTAGTTGAACTGATATTAACTTTGTAAGCCTGCTCTCCAAAAGCCTTCATAATAGCTGTAGGCTCTGCAATATCTCCCAATCCGGTTGAAGTTCCGTGAACGTTGATATAATCAAGTTGCTCTGCAGCGATACCGGCATCTGCCATTGCCTCAAGCATTACATCACACGCACCATTTCCCTCTGGATCTGGAGCAGTCATGTGGTATGCGTCGCAATTAGCAGCTCCTCCTGCCAACTCTGCATATATCTTAGCACCACGTTTTACGGCGTGTTCATACTCCTCAAGGATAAGACAAGCGCCACCCTCTCCGATTACGAATCCGTCACGATCTGCATCAAATGGACGTGAAGCTGTTTTAGGATCATCATTGCGAGTTGACAATGCATGCAATGCGTTAAAACCGCCAACTCCAGGGACAGAAACAGCAGCCTCAGAACCTCCACATACAATTACATCAGCTTTGCCTAAACGAAGCAAATTCAATGCATCAACCAACGCATGAGCAGAAGAGGCACATGCAGACACAGTTGTGTAGTTAGGGCCCTTGAAACCATACTCGATAGCAATCATACCACCGGCAATATTGGCAATCATCTTAGGAATAAAGAAAGGATTGAAACGTGGCATATCCTTGCCCATAGCAAAGTTATAGCTCTCTTCAAAGAATGTTTGCAAACCTCCAATTCCTGCTCCCCAAATAACACCAATTCTCTTTTTGTTGGCATTTTCCAAATCGATACCACTATCCTGAATAGCCTCACGAGCTGCAATTATACCAAATTGAGTATAAAGGTCCATTTTACGAACCTCCTTGCGGTCGAAGAAATTAACTGGATTGTAATCTTTAACCTCACAAGCGAATTGTGTCTTGAAATTCGATGCATCAAAACGAGTGATAGGACCGGCACCACTGACACCGTTCAACATATTCTCCCATGTCTCAGCCACATTGTGACCAAGTGGGTTGATTGTTCCTAAACCAGTAATAACTACTCGCTTCAACTCCATAGTATCAAATATTTACTTTGCGTGCTCCTCTACGTATGCAATTGCATCTCCTACAGTTGCAATCTTCTCTGCCTGATCGTCTGGAATTGTGATATCGAACTCCTTCTCAAGCTCCATAATCAACTCAACAGTGTCCAAAGAATCTGCACCCAAATCGTTTGTGAATGTAGCCTCTGGAGTCAACTCTGCCTCATCAACACCCAACTTATCAACAATAATTGCTTTTACTCTACTTGTAATGTCAGCCATAGCTTTAAAATTTAAATTAAACAATCTGTTTTATTTCACAATTGCACACATAAATGCGCAATTCGTCGCGCAAATTTAAGATATTTTTTTTTTACGCGAAAACTTTTTGGTATAAATCTAAGTTTACCTACCTTTGTCGAACAGGAACCAAGAAGGATATTATAATGACAAACATAGCCATATTTGCCTCAGGCACAGGCACAAATGCCGAAAATATAATAAAATTTTTCAACAACTCCGATATTATAAGAATCGGAGCTGTTTTTTCTAATTCCAGTAGTGCCGGTGTTATTAATAAGGTAAAACAACTGGGTATTAACTGCCATATATTCACTAAAGAGGAGCTCAATAATCCGAATAAAGTGCTCAAGTGGTTGGTAGATATGAATATCGACTACATTATTTTGGCAGGATTTCTTCTACTTATCCCCAAAGAGATTGTCAAGCAATTCAAGGGAAAGATTATAAATATCCATCCAGCCCTTCTGCCTAAGTACAGTGGCAAAGGAATGTATGGAATGAATGTTCATAAAGCAGTAAAAGAGGCTAATGAGCCCGAAACAGGCATAACAATACATATTGTCGATGAGCAATATGACAAGGGAGATATGCTATTTCAAGCTAAATGCCAGATAGATAGCAATGATAGCGCCGAAGATATTGCAGCCAAAGTACATGAACTTGAATACAAGTTCTTTCCCAAAATAATTGAAGAGTACATTACTAAAGAGAGATAATATATGAGTTTTACCCATCTTCACGTTCACACTCAATACTCCATTCTTGATGGAGCAACACGTATTAAGGATATGATAGCCAAGGCTATCAGTGACGGTATGCCTGCTGTTGCCATTACCGACCACGGCAATATGTTTGGTGTCAAAGCTTTTTACGACGAGTGCAAGAAGCAGAAGTTCAAGGGTATTATCGGCAGCGAGGCCTACGTTGCTCGCCGTACTCGCTTTGATAAAAGCGAAGTTATTGACCGTTCAGGAGAGCACCTGGTTATTTTGGCCAAAAACATTACAGGCTATAAAAACCTTACAAAATTGACATCTGCTGCCGCCGTTGAAGGATTTTACTACCGCCCACGTATTGATAAGGAGTTACTTGAACAATATCATGAGGGGTTAATAATTATCTCAGCATGTCTTGGAGGAGAGATTGATAAAAAGATTGCAGCAGACAACCTTGAGGGAGCTCGCGAGTGTGCTCGTTGGTACAAAAGGGTTTTTGGCGAGGACTACTATCTAGAACTTCAGCGTCATCCGGCTGTTGACCCCAAAAGCCGTGCAGAGGTATATGATGTTCAAGAGAAGTGTATCAAAGAGAAATTGAAGATTGCAAAAGAGTTAGGCATTAAAGTGGTTGCCACAAACGATGTCCACTTCCTTAACTCCGACGATGCCGACGCACACGATTTGCTGTTGTGTATCAGCACCAAAAAGGATTACGACGATCCCAATCGTATGCGATATACCCGTCACGAGTGGTTTAAAACCACCGAAGAGATGGAGGCGCTCTTTACTGATATTCCCGAAGCCATATCAAATACAGAAGAGATTGTAAACAAAATAGAGGATTATATCCTTGACTCTGATCCTATTATGCCTGTATTCCCCATCCCAGAGGAGTTTGGTACCGAGGAGGAGTATAGGAAAAGAATAACCGAAGAGGAGCTGTTCAATGAGTTTACCCGGGACGAGAAGGGCAATGTGGTAATGAGCCAGGAGGATGCCGAAAAGAAGATCAAGAAGCTTGGAGGCTACAATAAACTATATCGAATAAAACTTGAAGCAGACTATCTTGCCAACCTGGCAATGAAAGGAGCCAAAAAGAGATATGGCGACCCCATTCCCGAGGATATTCTGGAGCGAATTGTCTTTGAGTTACACATCATGAAGACAATGGGATTCCCTGGCTACTTCCTGATTGTACAAGATTTCATTGCAGCAGCACGCTCAATGGGCGTTATTGTTGGTCCCGGGCGAGGTTCCGCTGCCGGTAGCGCAGTAGCATATTGTTTGGGAATCACAAACATCGACCCAATCAAATACGATCTGCTTTTTGAGCGATTTCTAAATCCAGACCGTATCTCATTGCCCGATATTGACGTGGATTTCGATGATGAAGGTCGCCAAAAGGTGTTGGAGTGGGTAACAGAGAAGTACGGTCAAGACAAGGTATGCCATATTGTTACCTTTGGAAGTATGGCAGCCAAAATGGCAATTAAGGATTGTGCCCGAGTGTTAAAACTTGAGATTGCAGAGTCAAACAGACTTGCCAAGATGGTTCCCGACACCCCAAAGATAACTTTGAAAAAGGCATACGAAGAGAATCCTGATTTAGCAAAAGAGAGGGAGTCTGATAATCCTCTAATCAGAAAGACCTTGGATATGGCAGAGCGACTTGAAGGCTCAATTCGCCAACCGGGAATCCATGCCTGCGGTATTATTATCAGCCGCGATCCACTAACCGACCATATTCCGGTCATTCCCACCGAGGGCGAGAGTCTTATGACCACTCAATATGATGGCCACTTTGTTGAGCCTATCGGCCTGATTAAAATGGACTTCCTGGGACTTAGCACCCTGACCATTATCAAAACCTGCCTAAAGAACATCAAAATCTCCAAGGGCATTACCGTACACGAGGATGAGATTCCTCTAAATGACCCGGAAACCATGGCACTCTTCTCACGAGGCGAGACAACCGGACTGTTTCAGTTCGAGTCACCGGGAATGAAAAAGCACCTAAGAGCCTTAAAACCTAGCCGTTTCGAAGACCTTGTTGCCATGAACGCATTATATCGTCCGGGTCCAATGGATTATATTCCCCAATTTATCAACCGTAAATTGGGCAAAGAACCCATTGAATATGAACATCCTATGATGGAGAAATACCTGAAAGACACCTATGGAGTAACCGTATATCAGGAGCAGGTTATGCTCCAATCCCGACTGCTCGGAAACTTTACTCGCGGACAATCAGATACCCTGCGTAAGGCTATGGGTAAAAAGATTATCAAGCTGATGGATGAGCTTAAAGAGGTGTTCATGCAAGGTTGTAAAGATAATCCGGAATTTGTTGATGGCTGTAAGTTACGCAATCGCACCGTAGAGGATATGGTAAATAAGATATGGGGAGACTGGGAGGCTTTTGCGAAGTATGCCTTCAATAAATCTCACTCAGTCTGCTACGCCTACATTGCATATCAGACTGGTTACCTTAAAACCCACTACCCTGCAGAATTCATGGCAGCCAACTTATCGAACAACAAAGATAAACCCGATAAGTTAATTGCCTTTATGGACGAGTGCAAGCGCATGAGAATCAAAGTAATGTCTCCCGACGTCAATGAGTCATACAATGACTTTACCGTAAACTCAAAGGGCGAGATTCGTTTTGGACTTTCAGGCATTAAAGGTGTAGGTGAGGCAGCAGGAGACAGCATTATTGCAGAACGAGAGAAGGGAGGTCCATTCAAAGATGTGTACGATTTCTTCGAGCGTGTAGACAGCCACACAGTCAATAGAAAAGCTATCGAGAATATGATTGCTGCAGGCTGCTTTGATAGTTTTGGCTACCACCGAGCTCAATTCTTTGGTCCAACCAGAAAGGGGAACACCGTTCTGGACGCTCTTTGTGCGTATGGCCAAAGTTACCAAATAGATACCAACAAAATTCAGGTCTCTCTGTTTGCCGACATGAACGACATTGCCATTGTTAAACCGGAGATTCCCGACTGCGAACACTGGAAAGAGTATCAACAGGCAAGTAAAGAGAAGGAGCTAATCGGTCAATTCCTAACCTCGCATCCTCTAAATATTTACCATATTGAGATGCTTATGTGCGAGGGTCTTGAACTTATGGCAAATGGCGATATGAACGAGCTTAAGAATAAGGAGGTCTGCTTTGGAGGTATAATCACCGCTATGCGTGAGGGCAAAACCAAGAATGGTAAAGATTTTGCAATTATTACCCTTACCGACTATGTAACATCGGCAGAATTCCCGCTCTTCGGCAAGGATTATACAGCTTTCCGCAACTACATTGCAGAAGAGGCCGCAATATTTGTCCAAGGAGTATTTGAACACAAATGGGGCAATGAAAAGAATCCAATCGAGTTCAGAATCAAAAACATTGGCGCCTTAGAGGAGTTAGGACAAGGAAAATTAAAATCTATTACCATACAAATTAACGCTGAAGAGGTAACAAAAGAGTTGATTTCTGAGTTATATAAGAGAGTAATTAAAGATAATACTGTTGAGAACACAGAAACTTTTAGTAACGAAAAACAGGAGGAACCCGATGAGTCTGCATTGGAATATCTGCCTTTGAAAGTCAATATTTATGACGATCAAGGCAACATTGTCCAACTGTTTTCAAGAAAATGTATGATAACAAAGTCAAAAGCTCTATTCGATTTTGCCAATGAATACAATATGTTCACGGTACGAATAGACAAATAGAACTAAAAAAAGGGCATAATGACTATTGTAATCAAAAAAAGTTGTATCTTTACGCTCCCAATAGAGAGGAAAAAGTTAAATTTAAAAAGATAGAATTATGGCAATAGCTGTTAATGACACAAATTTTGAGGAGTTGGTACTTAATGCTGGTAAACCTGCATTGGTTGATTTTTGGGCTGAGTGGTGTGGACCATGTAAGATGATGCTTCCTATCGTTGAGGAGATCTCTACTGAGTACGCAGACAAATTGGTTGTTGCAAAAGTTGACGTTGACAACTGTCAGGCAATCGCAATGAAGTACGGAATCCGTAACATCCCAACTATCTTGTTCTTCAAGGACGGAAACGTAGTTGACAAGCAAGTTGGAGCTGTTCAAAAGAGCGCACTTATCGCTAAGATTGAGAGCGTTCTTTAAACGAACCAAACTGAAAATTTAAGGGGCTGTATCAAATGATATAGCCCCTATTCTTTTTAGTACTCCTTCTTTATCTCCCAAGCCCAAGGATAACACATCTGTACCTTCACAATTACCCGATTATCGGGCAATGTTCTGGCAAACATCAAAGTATTATTCTCGGTATTTAGAATCTCAAAACGTCCTCCCTTCTCTCCTGCAGCCAAAGCCGGATTTGAGTGACGTACCTTGATCAGGTATTTATAGAAATCGGTAAAATCATTCTCCTCCCACTTCTCAACCGGATCCTTCTCAAAGAACTGGAAACGTTTATTCAATCCCATCTCCTGACCGGTATAGATTAGAGGTTGTCCGTTTGGAAGGGTGAAAGTCAATACTGCCATTGCTCTTGCAGCCTCGCCCATACGCTCAAACTCTGTACCCTGCCATGAGTTCTCGTCATGGTTCGAGGTAAACATCAATCTGAAAGCGTGAGCAGGATATTCATTCTGAGTATAGTTCAGATGACCTATCAAGTCGTGCATTCCCTTCTTGTATTGAGCCAAATCGTCCATTAGGTGGAAAGTATCCCAACGGTATGAAGCATCAAAAGCATCGTAGTGAAGTTCCGGTGTTTCACCCTCGGCAAGCATATAGATTCCTGGATAATCACGACGCAATCCCGGAATTGTTGCACGCCAAAACTCCATTGGTACAAGGCAAGCCATATCGCAACGGAATCCATCTATACCCTTCTCCAGCCAGAAACGCATTGCGGAATCCATTGCCTGCCACATCTCTTTATTCTCATAGTTCAAGGCAGCAATGTCGGTCCAATCAAAACGAATCTCAGGCTCTCCGTTTGCATCTCTATGGTACCAATCAGCAGGACTCTCGGTTATCCAACGTGCATCGGGCGAGGTGTGGTTAGCAACCCAATCAAGAATTAGTTTGAATCCCAATTTATGCGCCTTTTCAAGGAACTTCTCGAAGTCTTTCATTGTTCCAAACTCAGGATTCACTGCACAATAGTCCTGAATGGCATAGTAAGAGCCGTATGTACCTTTACGACCCTTTACCCCAATTGGATATATAGGCATAAGCCAAAGAATATCTATCCCCAACTCCTTTAATCGAGGCAGATGCTTCATTGCCGCCTTTAATGTTCCTTCAGGAGTGTATTGGCGAATATTCATCTCATACACCACCGAATTATAACTCCAATCGGGGTGTAAGGAATTTTGTATCTCTGTACTATTTTCCATCATATCTTTGATTTATCATTATCACTTTAACATTTCTCGCAACTCATTGTTGAATTTATCTTCACATAAAAGCTGCTCCAGAGTTATATGCATCCTGTATCGCCAATAATAACGGGCAATTGCAGGAACATTTATTCTCTCACTATGTGGATTCTCAGCTCTTAAATTGCCATCCATTGCCAACCAATCCTGCAGAGGCAGAATAGCAAATATAGCGGGCGAGGCCACATGCTGCAACAATATGCGCTTAGCTATCTCCGGAGTACAACTCTTTGGTGCATCACCTTCAAGCTTTAACACATTGTTATAATACCTTTGAGTCAACTGCGCATCCTCCTCCCACCAGGCTCTGATAGGATTCATATCGTGGGTCGATGTAGTACATACCGACAAATATGGATATTTTGCCGGCTTCGCAAACTCCTCGCCCATACCCTTGGGCATACGTTGAATCTCTAATGACAAGATTCTTAAATCGGCCATAACAGAAGGGACACTGGCAGGAATCATTCCCAAATCCTCGCCACATGCCAACATCTCTGTAGATTTAAGAAGAGTCGGAAGCTTCATCATTGCAGAATCACGCCAAAAATCATTGTGTCTGTGGTAGAAGAACTCCTCATGAAGTTTATCAAATGCTCTTCTCAATTCAGGCGAGAGCGCCTTATACGAGTACGTTTTAAATGGTGAAATTCTTGGATGATAGTAGCCCTTCTTGCGTGGGTCCTCAATAAAGAGAAGATCTTCCGTCAAATCTATAAGCGATGAGATAAACTCCTCTGAATCCTCGCGATACAATTTTACTCCTGCCATAATATCACGCTGAGTAGAGAATTCCGGAGCCAAAGAGCCATTTTTCATATACAGAGCTCTGACATGATCTGCCATATCTCCAAAACGCTCATTAATAGCCCAATCAGCACAATATGGAGTTGAATAGTAACCACTTCTCATATCAAAGCCTAGCTTAGCCAACTCCTCGGTAGAATACGGCATTGCAGGATTGAAATAGCCCAACAAGCCACGAACCGCTGTAGTAGGTATCTCCCAGATTCGGAAGAAACCAAGAATATGATCTATACGGAATGCATCGAAATACTCCGCCATCTTTGCAAAACGGGCACGCCACCATGCAAAATTATCCTGTGCCATTCGCTCCCAATTGTAGGTTGGGAAGCCCCAATTCTGACCATATTCCGAAAAAGCATCGGGGGGAGCTCCTGCCTGGCAATCCATATTAAACAAATCAGGATTCACCCACGCATCAACACTTGTTCTGCTAATTCCAATTGGCAAATCACCCTTCAATACAACACCCTGTCTATGTGCATACTCAACTACATGCGATAGTTGTATATGCAGATGATATTGTATAAATATGTGAAAATCTATATCCCTCTTATTTGTTGCATAAAGTTTTTGCATCTTAACAGGCGAGTACTCCGCATATTCACCCCACTTGGCAAACTCTGATGTTCCATATTTATCGCGCAAGAAGCAGAAGGTTGCATAAGGCAAAAGCCACTCACTATTCTTTGAAACAAACTCTTTATAATCTTTGCGCTTTGTTAAAGATAGATAACTCTTATCAAATGCTCCACGCAACAGACGAACCTTCTCGTTATTAACCCTTACATAATCAATTTGAGGCAAAGAGTTAAGCTCATTACGCAACTTCACAAACTCCTCATCAACCTCTACTCCCGCTAACTGAAGATTTATATATTGCGGGTGCAAGGCAAAGGTAGAATTTGCATTATAAGGGTACGAATCCATCCATGTATGCGACATGGTTGTATCATTTATCGGAAGAATCTGGATTATTGATTGACCTGTAGCTGCAGCCCAATCAGCCATCAGCTTCAAATCATTGAACTCGCCAATACCAAAATCCTCACTACTACGCAACGAGAATACGGGGATTGCAGTTCCTGCTCCCTGCCACCTTAACGGTGTAATTCTTGGAACCATTGAGTTTTCAACAGCAGCCTCGCCACGACCAACCATTGGATAGAAGATACGATTCTCACCATCCTCCCACACCAAAGGCGTCAAGCTCTCCTTATCGGCTATAAGGAATTTAAACTCGAAAGGGGTATTAACCATCAGCTCCAACTGCCACTGTGGAAAATTTTTGTCACGCATAGGAATTATCTTGTCCCAAGAGCCCAAAATATTTCCACTACCTGCAATGGCCAAAACCTTGTCCGGCTCTATTTGCGGAAAATCTACCACAAAAAGCGTATTAGCATCAGCAGCAATACTGTAATTCTCTCCAACTTCTCTGCGAAAAACCGCTTTTGTAAAGAGCGATGAATAGAAGGGCAAATCTACAGGAGCATCCAACCAACGGTCATTTATAACTACAAGCGAGGGCTTAGTTTCATAACTTAAGATAAGTTTATGCTCCTGCCACTCTACACGAACAACCTTTCCATCCTCCTCTATTTGGTAGTGATAATTATCGCCACTCTTCAACTCTATCCCCTCCGGTTGACAACTCCACACATCGCCTATGGTATAGTTCATGGGAAAACTCTTGCCCCCCACACACAAAACCACACTCTGACCCCATTGGGTTTTATATTGAATATTGAATTTCAAGTTCATACGCTATGAAAAACTTAGAATAAATCGCCATTAAACAACTCCGGTCTCTCTAACCACCTGTGGCTGTTGTACCAACTCGGCTTGAGAATTGTTTCCCTCCTCTCCGGCAGGAACCAAATTATCAAGAATTCGCATAACAGAATCGCGCAAAACGTCGAAATCGGCTCTGAACTCAGGTTTAACAGGAGCCTTTGGCTGAGACTTGATTGTTAAAGGATTTATAGGTTTACCATTCTCATATACACGGAAATCCAAGTGAGGTCCTGTAGACAATCCTGTTGAACCGACATAACCAATCACCTCTTTCTGAGCAACCTGCTGGCCTACATGAAGGCCTGATGCAAACTTAGACAAGTGCATATAGACTGTAGTATAGGTACTATTGTGACGAATCTTTACATAGTTACCGCCTCCATTCTTTTGATAACCCTTCTCTATAACCTTACCACTTCCAATTGCATATACAGGAGTTCCTGTAGGTGCAGCATAATCAACACCATGATGTGCTCGATAACGCTTCAATACCGGATGAAAACGGCTGTTGGTAAATCGTGATGTAATTCTATAGTAGTCCAATGGAGCTTTCAAAAAAGCACCCTCCAAACTATTACCTGTCTCATCAAAATAGAGAATCTCGCCATCTTGCATAAATGGAATTGCATTAACTGTCTTTCCATTACTTGTAAAGCGAGCCGCACGTATAGAGAATGAGTTTAGTGGATCTCCCTCAACATATTTCTGATCATACACAACTCTAAACTCATCATCCTTTTGTAGGCCAAAGAAATCTATACTCCAACCGAAAATCTGTGCCATATCAACAGCCAATTGAGGATCAGCACCGGTTCGTTTCATTGCATTCCACAACGAACTCTCCACTCTGCCTGCCACCATATTGGTATGCCATTCAACAGGATAGTAGCCTCGAGTTGCACTATAGGCCGTATCGTTGCGAAGATCAAAAATCACATATCCCTCATCATTATCTTCGTATACAAAATACTCCATTTTAGTTTCAATAAGGGTAGTATCTACACAACGAAGACAGGCATATGCCTGTCCTATTCGCATTGAACGTACATTAAAAACCCCTTTAGCTGCCTGTACCACCTTATTGACCTGATTATTTGTCAAGCCATGATGGGTAAGAATTGTCGAGAGAGTCTGGTTACGCTCTACTGTTCCATATACAATATCGTAGTCATCAATTGGAATACCATATTTGTAGGTCATTTGTGCTGTTGCAGTCGAATCCTCGCCCGTAAGCACCATCTCCTCGATAGGAGCTCCACCCTCTGAGGCCTCGCCCTTTGGATATAACAAGTAACCGATAATTACGCATCCCAAAATCATAGCTGCAACAATCTTACCTCGCTTATGAACCACAGATATTGAGTTTTTGTAAATCATAAACGCAATCAAAGCAACTGCGGCTCCAATCATTCCCATAATATTACCCCACGAAGAATCAAGAGCCAAACCTCCACTTGCATGCGGAGCCACAAGGAAGTAACTTATACATACGCATGTCAAGAATGTTGCAGGGATAGCAGTAAACCAATAGCTCTTCTTCTCGGTAGCAAGGAACATTGAGCAGGTCCATAGTGTTATACAAGCCAACATCTGGTTAGAGATACCTACATAATTCCACAAAACCGAAAATTCGATTTGAGTCATAATATATGCCAATATGAAGATTGGAATAGATATCATCAAACGGCTCTTAATAGATATCTGCTTCATTTTTAACGCATCGGCAATAATCAAACGCAAAGAGCGGAAAGCAGTATCGCCCGATGTAATCGGACACGCAACAACACCTATAATGGCAATAGCAGCACCGGCCTTACCCAACCAAGAGTTACATATCTCATTTACCAATACAGCAGGTGTTTTACCGCAACTATTCAACTCCTCAATTCCTCCACAATATGCAATAGCTGCTGTTGCCCAAATGATAGCAATTATACCCTCGGTAATCATAGCTCCGTAAAAAATTGGACGACCATACTTCTCATTTGACAAGCAACGTGCCATCAACGGGCTTTGAGTTGCATGGAAACCGGAAATTGCTCCGCATGAAATAACCACAAAGAGCATTGGGAACAATATATTCGACTCCGGATTTGCGTGACCGTTTTTGATTGTCTCCCATGACAACTCAGTCAAAGTCAATTCACCGGAGAAGCCCTGAACCAACAAAGAACCGCCCACAGCAAGAGCCATAAAAATCAATGCAGCTCCAAGAATTGGATAGACTTTTCCAATAATTTTATCTATTGGAAGCATTGTTGCCAAAATATAGTAAACAAATATAATATACAACCATACATTTACATTCCATTTTGTCAAGTTGGCCATTAGTGTTGCCGGTCCGCTAACAAACGATACTCCCACCGCAATCAAAAGAATTGCAGTAAAGAAGACCAAGAATCTACGGAAAGGAACGCCCAAATACTTTCCTACTATATCGGGAAGACCCATTCCTTTCAAACGCATAGACAACATTCCTGACATATAGTCGTGAACTGCACCCATAAAGATACACCCCAAAACAATCCATACATACGCCATCATTCCGTATGCCGCACCAAGAATTGCGCCGAATATAGGGCCCAATCCTGCAATATTCAGGAACTGAATTACATATATCTTCCATGGAGGCAACT
Source organism: Bacteroidales bacterium (assembly GCA_015061245.1). Classification (GTDB taxonomy): domain Bacteria; phylum Bacteroidota; class Bacteroidia; order Bacteroidales; family Marinifilaceae; genus RGIG9079. Next base: position 12,647 of record SUWY01000019.1, on the reverse strand, counting down.
CAATATAATCTACTCCATCGGCCAACTCCTGCACAGGAGTTTTTCTCTTGGGATCTGCTCCGAAAAATCTCTCCATAAATTTTCCGTAAACCAAATATCCCACAATTAAAAGCACTATCGCACCAATAAACGACCACATAATTTGTCAACTATTATTTAAGATTCTTTTTTCTATTTACGCTTCCCTTTTTTGCTCTTTTTAGACGAGATCTTTTTTGAAGAACTCTTCTTTGAAGAACCTTTCTTTGTCTTCTCCTTTTTGCCGGTAATTCTTGTAGAACGACCTCCAATAATTGCTACTCGTGTCTCCTCTTTTGCCTGACCTGTAAAGGTATTACCATCGCCCGCCAACTCAAAATCAAGCTGTCGAGAGAAGAGATTTGCCTTTGCAACTCTAACAGTCACAACATCGCCAAGTTGATATGTTTTATGATGATGACGTCCCACAATTCTATAGTTAGGTTCGTCAAACTCGTAGTAATCATCGTCAAGTCCCGCTATCGATACCAAACCCTCACATTTGCTATCATTCAACTCAACAAAGAAACCCCACTGGGTAACTCCCGATATTGTGCCGGCAAAACTCTGGCCAATTTTATCGGACATATACTCAACTTGCTTATACTTGATTGAAGCACGCTCGGCATTTGCAGCCAACTGCTCCATATCGGAAGAGTGTTTACAATACTCCTCGTACTTCTCTTTTGAAGCAGAACGGCCATTTTCCAAATATCTATCCAACAATCTATGTACCATTACATCGGGATACCTTCGTATTGGCGATGTAAAGTGGGTATAGAAATCAAAAGCCAATCCGAAGTGACCAATATTCTCGGTTGTATAGATAGCCTTTGCCATTGAACGCACGGCAAGAGTCTCTATAAGATTCTCCTCCGGCTTATCCTTAATGCTCTGCATCAGCGAATTGAACGATGTTGTCATTGCTCTTGGATTACCCATCTTAATCTCGTAACCAAACTTGGCAATAAAATCGTTCAACTCTCGCAACTTATCATCAAGCGGTTTCTCGTGCACACGATAGACAAATGTCTTTGCCTTAGGCTTATTACCAACAAAGGCAGCTACACTGCGGTTTGCAAGCAACATGAACTCCTCGATAAGTTTATTAGCCTCTTTCGAACGCTTAAAGAATACACCTATAGGCTTACCCTGCTCATCCAAATTGAATTTAACCTCTTCTCGATCAAAATCCAATGCTCCGCTTTGAAATCTTGCAGCACGCATCTTTTGAGCGAGGTCATTCAATATCAATATCTCACTCTTGATTTCATGCTCTGCGCCCTCGATTATCGCTTGCGCCTCTTCGTATGCAAATCTATAATCGGAATTGATTACCGCTCTTCCATACCAGCTATCAAGGATATTCGCCTCCTTATCCATAACAAATATCGCCGAGAAGGTCAGTTTCTCCTCATTCGGACGCAATGAGCAAACTCCATTACAAAGTTTCTCAGGCAACATTGGGATGGTTCTGTCAACCAGATAGACAGAGGTTGCACGCGCGTATGCCTCCTTATCGATTACAGTATTGGGCTGAACATAGTGGCTTACGTCGGCAATATGAACTCCCACCTCGTATGTTCCGTTATCCAAATATCTAAATGATAGAGCATCGTCGAAATCTTTGGCATCGGCAGGGTCAATGGTAAAGGTCAACACCTTGCGCATATCTCTGCGTTTTGCAATCTCGGATGCAGGAATCTCAAACGGAATCTTCTCGGCAGCCTTTAAGACACTCTCGGGAAACTCTATCGGCAACTCAAACTCAGCCATAATGGCGTGCATTTCGGTATCGTTATCTCCTGGCTTACCCAAAACCGTAATAACCTTACCGATAGGATTCTTATGGCGCTCAGGCCATGAGGTTATCTCAACAACCACCTTATCGCCATCTTTGGCTCCGTTCAGCTCCTCTATCGGAACAAAAATATCGTATGGCAACTGCTTGCCTGTGGGCTCCAAAAAGGCATAATTGCCTGAAATATCAATAACACCCACCATTGTTGCACGCTTACGCTCTATTATCTCAACCACTTCACCCTCAGGTCTGTCTGCATTCCTATGCGCATAAACCATAACCTTCACCACATCACCCTGTAGAGCATGTTTCAAGTTGGCAAACGAGACATAGACATCCTTCTCAATATCATCGCTGATAATATATGCAGAACCTTTGGCAGTCAAATCTACTGTGCCGGTTATATATCGGCCCCTATTTGGCGAACGGAAACGCCCCATTGAAACCATCTCCAAATCCCCATCGGAATGCATCTCCTCAAGAGTTTTAAAGACAGCTTTATGATTCTCAATGCCGGGTAATCCCAACACATTAGCCATCTCTTTATAGTTAAAGCTAATTCCCGGAGTTGCCTTGATAACCGAACTGATAGCTCGTTTCAACTCCTTCTTCCCTATAGGGACATTATTCTGTTGTTTTTTAGCTCTCTTTCCCATGGCTCTGTTTAATTAAATTTGACAACCTGTTATTTTGGGCGAGGTTTCACCTTACACTCTTCTCCTCATTAACAGCCTCTGCCGCAATATCGCGTCCCTCAAAACGCTTAGAATAAGCTGTAAAATCGAGAGGCTTATGCTTATATGAATTATCTTGGAATAGAGGACTTGAGATAATATGATCTGCAGTAGCTCTATTACAACAGAAAATTATATTCTGCACGCTTGCCAAACGAGTTAAAGCCTTGATATCTGTATCATGGGGCTGCATAGACATTGGATCGGTAAAGAAAAAGAGATAATCAATCTCGCCATCAACCATACGAGAACCAATCTGCTGATCACCGCCAAGAGGACCGGAATTCAAAATAGTGAAATCCCACTCTACATCGGGATGCTGCTGCTCAAGAGCTCTCTTTATGATTGTTCCGGTTGTTCCGGTCGCATAAAATTTATGACCCATAAGTTTATCAGCATTAAACAATGCCCACTCAGTAAGCTGCTTCTTCATAGCATCGTGTGCCACCAAAGCAATTTTTCTCTTTACAAACTCTGCCATAACTATATATTTAATCTTATCTCAATTAAGTTCGCAAACTACTCAAAAAGCGCTCCCTCTTGCCCTATCCTCTTCTCTAACTCTTCATAACCGGAATCAATATCAAATACACCACTCTTGTATGCAGTAACCGCCAATTGATCGCAACGCTCATTCTCGGGAACACTTGCATGCCCCTTTACCCATACAAAACTTACATGGTGTTTTGAACTGACAGCTATATAACGTCGCCACAAATCGGGATTTTTCTTGTTTTTAAAGCCAATCTTTACCCACGAAGCCAACCAACCTTTTTGTACGGCATCAACAACATACTTGGAGTCAGAGTAAATTGTTACTTTATTACCATCATGTTTCAACGCCTCAAGGCCCATAATCACAGCCAACAGCTCCATCCTATTATTGGTTGTAAGTCTATATGCACCAGAGAGTTCCTTCCTGTGCGGGCCACTCATAAGCACAACCCCGTACCCCCCTGGTCCGGGGTTACCGCTTGCCGCTCCGTCAGTATAGATTGTTATCTCTCTCATATAGGACAAAGATACAAAAAAGTAAGGGAATAAGAGAGTTAAAAAACAAAAAAAACGCACCGGAAAATCCGATGCGTTCTGAGGTCGGTAGCGGAGTCGAACCGCTCTAGACGGTTTTGCAGACCGGTGCCTAACCGCTTGGCTAACCGACCATCTTATGGTTTGCGGGTGCAAAGTTACAACAAAATAGTTTACATCCAAACAATTCTGCAATTATTTTTCCATTGTAACTGCAGTTGCACCTATTTTACCCCCAAGAGGAGGGTTTAACTTGGCAATTTTTACCTTTGCATACTTCAACTCAGGAAAATTGGAGTAGAGCTCATCAATCATTGAGGCACAAACTTTTTCAAGCAATGCTACATCGCGCATCATTACCTTTGCAACCACTTGATATGCCAATTGGTAATTTAGTGCATTTGCAACATTATCCGACTCAATTGCCTTATCGGCACAGTAACGCAACTCAACATCTACTCGAAAATCATTACCCACCACATGTTCAACTTCATAACATCCGTGATAGGCATGAAACTCCAGATTCTCCAAATTTATTATTGCATCCATAAAAACTCATTCAAAACTTTGAGGGCTCGTCCCCGAGCCCTCGCACATTTACTAACTACTAACCTAAATCATACAAACTTATGAAAAACGATCTCTGGTTATGACATGGGCAAAGTTATAAACAATATTTCTATTTATCAACGCAATCGTTTTAAATTTTTCTTATCGACCTTCAACACTCTACCCTTAGACTCTATGTGATAGCGATTTACCGCTGTTACCACATAGGTCATTTTTTTTGCAGGAAGGTCAATTTCAGCAAAAGTATATGGCGTAATCGCAATAATATTCTTACTATTTGACAAATTTATCTTACTCTTATGAGGGAATGCATAGACCACAAAGTAGTGTGCCCCCTCAGAAACATTATCTTCCACCACAGCTCCCCATGTAAGACTCAATTTTCCATTATTACCAGGCGACATTGTAATCTCGGAAACCTGATGAGGCTTGTGGGTTGACAACCTGGTATATGGCGGAATTAATGCCGGGTATTTAAAGTAGCTTGTTTTTAATGAATCGGCAACTCCTTTATTGTTCCAGAACAACTCATTTGCCGGCCAGAAACAATAACCTCCAACACCCTTCAATTCGCGAACGGAACGCATCTTTGCCGTCAATTGATCAACCTTCATTGTACGGGCAACATCTTGACCATAATACAACTCAGCCTTGCCCTTATGAGCAGCCCACCACTTGGCAAGAGTTACATAATCAGCCTGAGCATGTCCCATCTCCCAATAGATTTGAGGAATATTGTAATCAACCCAACCATTGTTTACCCACAGCATAATATCTGCATAGAGGTCATCGTAATTCTCGGTTCCATTTGTTGCACTTCCATCGGGATGCGAAGTGTTATTCCTGTAAATTCCGAACGGGCTGATACCGAAACGCACCCATGGCTTACTCTCTTTGATAGTAGCGCTTAATGCTTGAATAAGGCGATTAACATTATCCCTACGCCAATCCTCTATATCCGTGAAACCTCGCCCATTATTTTTAAATGTCTCCTGATCGGGAATCTGCAAACCCGGCGATGGATATGGATAGAAGTAATCATCCATGTGAATTGCGTCAACATCGTAACGGGTAACAATATCCTTAACAACCGTACAGATAAAATTAATAGACTCATCTACACCCGGATTAAAGTATATGTAGTTGTTAAACTTGAAGAACCATTCGGGATGTTTATGATATATGTGCGAGGGCGCAAGATGAACCCCTCCGCCCGAAGCTGCACGGTATGGATTCAGCCACGCGTGAAACTCCATGCAACGCTTATGGCACTCCGCAATCAAAAATGACATGGGATCGAAATTATCTGCCGGAGCCTTACCCTGCTTGCCACTCAAGAAGCGACTCCACGGTTCGTATGGAGAGTTATACCAAGCATCGGACTCCGGGCGCACCTGAAAGACCAATGCATTGATTCCCATTGACTTCAAATCATCAAGTTTCTTTATCAAATCTGTCTTCAACTCCTCAACACTCAGATTCATGTAGTCGCCTTGAAACATTGTTTGAATCCATGCTCCACGGAATTCATGCTTTGGAGAATTTTGACCATTGGCAGTTACAATGCCCCCGATAAAGAGGCTCACAAGTAAAATTTTAAAAAATATATTTCGCATAACTACAAATTTTCATTTTTTCGGTGCACAAAATTAATGAAAATAGTTATCTTTGCGTGATTAACTCTGTTAATCTACAATTTTAGGATATTATTAATTCACTAAAAGCGAAAAAGAATATGGTTTATTCACATGAAGTTCAACACATGTGTGTTGTAAAGAAGGGAGCTAACCACGGTCCAGCTCCAATTCCTGAGGAGGGAAAGTGGGTAAAAGCACAAGAGATTAAAGATATCTCTGGATTGACTCACGGTATTGGATGGTGTGCACCACAGCAGGGTGCTTGTAAACTTACTCTTAACGTAAAAGAGGGAGTTATCGAGGAGGCTTTGGTTGAGACTATCGGATGTTCAGGTATGACTCACTCTGCTGCTATGGCATCGGAGATTCTTCCTGGAAAGACAATCCTTGAGGCTTTGAACACAGACTTGGTATGCGACGCTATCAACACAGCTATGCGTGAGTTGTTCTTGCAGATTGTTTACGGACGTACACAGAGTGCTTTCTCTGAGGGCGGATTGGTAATCGGTGCAGGTTTGGAGGACTTGGGTAAGGGTCTTCGTAGCCAGGTTGGTACAATGTACGGAACAAAGGCTAAAGGAACTCGTTACTTGGAGATGGCTGAGGGTTATGTAACTCGTATGGCATTGGACGAGGAGAACGAGGTTATCGGATATGAGTTCTTGAACCTTGGTAAGTTCACTGATGCACTTAAGAAGGGTGCAACTCCAGAGGCTGCTCTTGAGGGTGCTAAGGGTTCTTACGGAAGATTTGCAGATGCTGCTAAATATATTGATCCACGTAACGACTAAATCTAAAGATCATGATTAGAGAGGTAAAATTTGAGAGTCAGGACCGTCGTATTAAGCAGATTCTTGCTGCATTGAACGAGAACGGTATTAAAGATATTGAAGAGGCAAACGCTATTTGCGAGGAGTACGGATTGGATCCTTACAAGGCATGTGAGGAGACTCAGCCAATTTGCTTCGAGAACGCAAAGTGGGCTTACGTTGTAGGTTGTGCAATTGCTATTAAGAAAGGCTGTAAAGTAGCTGCTGACGCTGCTGAGGCTATCGGAATTGGTTTGCAGGCATTCTGTATTCCAGGTTCTGTTGCTGATGATCGTAAGGTAGGTATTGGACACGGAAACTTGGCAGCTATGTTGCTTCGCGAGGAGACAAAGTGTTTCGCATTCTTGGCAGGACACGAGTCATTCGCTGCTGCTGAGGGAGCTATTAAGATTGCAGCTAAGGCTGACAAGGTTCGTCAGGAGCCATTGCGCGTTATCTTGAACGGATTGGGTAAGGATGCAGCTCAGATTATTTCACGTATCAACGGATTTACATACGTTCAGACCGAGTTTGACTACTTCACAGGTGAGTTGAAAGTTGTTAACGAGAAGCCATATTCAAACGGACCTCGTGCAAAGGTTAAATGTTACGGAGCTAACGATGTTCGCGAGGGTGTTGCTATCATGTGGCACGAGGGTGTTGATGTATCTATCACAGGTAACTCAACCAACCCAACTCGTTTCCAGCACCCAGTTGCAGGAACATATAAGAAGGAGCGTGTATTGGCAGGTCAGCCATACTTCTCTGTAGCTTCAGGTGGTGGTACAGGTCGTACATTGCACCCGGATAACATGGCTGCAGGACCAGCTTCTTACGGTATGACCGATACAATGGGTCGTATGCACAGTGATGCTCAGTTCGCCGGATCTTCATCAGTTCCTGCTCACGTAGAGATGATGGGATTCTTGGGTATCGGTAACAACCCAATGGTAGGATGTACAGTAGCTTGTGCTGTTGACGTTGCTACAGCTTTGAATAAGTAATTTACTGATTTCAAATAACTTGAAGAGAGCTTTCCTTGATTGGGAGGCTCTCTTTGTTTTTTATCACTCCTTGATAGATAATTTATAATATGATTTATTCTAAAATGACGCTCACGGCTCAAGTATATCTACGTCAATTTGCCTACAAAATAGAACTCGCTGCTTCGCAGCTCAAACAGCAATTTTGTTACGGCAAATTTTCCTTGAATACTAATCGCCTTACGCTAGTTTTTTGAATAAATCATATTATAAATTACTCCATTCCATACAACATAAACCAAAATGAAAATTTTAAAATTGCTAATCTCAAATAATATAATTACATTTGCATTGTTCATAAGAACATCACATATTGATTAAAGGGCGTTTAGCAATATTATCCCTCATTGGAATCTGGACAATTCTAACCGTAAGGATAATTGGCAATAGACGCTCACGTCTTTGGTATATACTTCCCAATGGGTATATTATATCATTAGGCGTGGGCTTTGCTTATTATTTACGGTTTGGCAGTCCAGAGCCTCAATGAGATAATAAGTTAAAGTTCCCACGCCTTTCTTATTTAAAACCGCCTACCTCCGGGAATTGGTTGGGCTCTCTTGAAAGATTTATGCATCCATGGCATTCTGGAATCGGATAATTAATTGGTTTAGAGATTTATCTGCTAGGGATAGATTGATTAATGATCTCAAATTAAACTACAAAATGAAAAGATTCTTTAATATCCTATTTGGAAAATCTAAAAGAGACAAAATAAGAGATAGCATTTTAAATGAAGATATTGATTTTAGCAATGTAGTGTCAAGTTCTTTATTAGCTAAACGTTTATATGATGAATTAAAAACGATTTGTCATCCTGATAGATTTAAAGATGAGAGAGATAAAGAAAGGGCAAATGAATTATCTCAACTAGTAAATCAGAATAAAGGTAATTACAATACTCTGATATTTTTAAAAGAACGAATATATAACGAGTTACCTATTAACAAAAATAATTAGTATATATGCCCCAAAATATTAACGATAAAGTTTCAGAGCAGGCGGTATGGGAAAACTCTGTAACTCCAGACAATGATATTACACCTACGACGACACAACGTCGAATGATGGTTTGTTATAAATGCAGAGAATCAATCCCCGCATATTCCATATTTTGTCCTTATTGCAGCATAGCACTATATGTTAAATGTCCACAATGCGGAGTAGAATATTCTTCACAATATCCTGCTTGCAGCCTGTGTGGTACAAATAGAAAAGCATACTATAAACAGCAAAGGCAATAATTAGAAAATGAGATAAAAAGAAAAGAACATGAGCAAATAGAGAAGATTATGAAAACTGAAGAATACAAATCGATATATTCTTTTGTTGAGAGAGCAAATTATTACTTAAATTACAGAGATTATTTATTTGACTGGCATAAAAGGATCTCACGCATACTAGTAACAATGGTAATACCGGTAGTGATGATAATAATGGGTATACGGTGGGATCTTGTAATTCTAGGTTTTATATTGAGTATTGTTATAGGCGTTTCTTATTGTTTATATCTAGAATCATTATTAACTCGCAAATATGATACAAGAATTGCAAAAGAAAGTAATTACAACGAAGAGATAACTAGCAAGATAGTTAGTTGGCTAAATAAAGAACATGATATATATCATCGCTATTACATCGCAGAATCCAAATTGCAGGAGCTGAGCATTGAAATTATATATTTATGGAATAGTTTCTTATTTACCTTGCTTTAGAATTTTTTCTACATCGCACTTTAATGCCGGGATATGCTTGATTATAAGACTCCATAGAAATTCGGTAGTAACACTATCATATCCGTGTATCACCCTATTTCTGGTATTAATTATAGCTTTCGCATTAGGCAACTGAAAGTCAGGGTTTACTTTAAGGATTCTATTTATGGCCTCGCCCATTATCTCAACATTACGCTCTACAGCCCTTTGTCTAAGCATATCATGCTGAAAATCTTGAAACCGTTTTGGAGAACCAACAAAGAAACTTTCAACCTCAAGAGTAGCGCTCAATATATCAACTAAATGTTTCTCAATATATTCATCCATATATCAGCTGTTTTGAATTGTCAATATTCTTACGCAATATGGGATTACGGATTGCTTTGTTCTCTAACAAATCAACACTACGATTTAATAGTTCCTCTAACCCTGCTTTTAAGTCGAAATAGTTATCTGCATAATCCTCTAAATCGACATTATCAAAATCGACAACAAGGTCAACGTCACTCTGATCATTAAACCTGTTTGTCAATATCGAGCCGAAGACAAACAACTTATTTACCTTATGTCTCTGACACAAAGCAATAATCTTTTGGATATTATTCTCTATCAGTTTCATACAGCAAACTATTTTCATCACAAAGTTAAACAAATTTGTTTAACATACAACTATTTATGTTGTATATACCTACGATACATCTCACTCTTAGTTACTAAATGCCTAATCTTTATCTCCTGCAATTTCACTTATCCGTATTAAAAATGAACATTTATATGGTTTAATATTCATAAGTGAATTGTTTGGCAATGTGGAATTTAAATACCATATTTGCAGAAACAAACACACAACTATGAAAAAACTACTCTTAATTGCTACGGCGCTGTTGATTTGTGCAGGGGTTTATGCACAGACAACCTACAAAACCATCGAGAACGTTTCGTATCTGCTTGAAAAGAGCAATGACAGTTACAAGAACGAACGTTGTAAATTGGATCTTTACTATCCCGAGAATGTGGAGAATTTCCCTACAGTTGTATGGTTCCACGGAGGAGGTTTGACTGCAGGAAGCAAGGCTCTTTTGAACGAGTTTAAAAACAAAGGTATTGCCATTGCAGCGGTAAATTACCGTTTAAGTCCCAAGGCAACACATCCGGCATACATTGAGGATGCAGCCGAGGCAATTGCATGGGTATTCAAAACCATTGGCAAATATGGAGGTAGCGACAAGCAAATCTATGTGGTTGGGCACTCTGCCGGTGCATATCTCTCGCTAATGGTTGCTCTTGATAAGAGATATTTGGCAAAGCATGGCATTGACTCTGACAGCGTTGCAGCCTACTTCCCTATCAGCGGACAAGGCGTTACCCATAACACCATTCGCCGTGAAAAAGGGTTAAGTACAACTATTCCAATCATTGACGAATATGCCGCATTATATCACGTACGCCCTGACACTCCACCTATCATCCTTTTCACTGGAGACAGAAACACCGAGTTGGCAAATCGCTGGGAAGAGAATGTTCTATTGGAGTCGGTTCTACGCAATGTTGGCAACAAAGGAGTAAAGCTATTTGAGTTACAGGGTTTCAACCACGACACTGTGTGGCCTCCTGCCTGTATCTACGCAGCCAACTACATTCGCCAAATGGCACGCAGAGCCAATGCCAAGTAGATTAACCTTGATCTACAAATTTCAATTTGGTCAAGTCATACCCCCACTCTCGCAATTTATGCAGGATGGGGGTTAATTTTTCACGCGACATCTTTGCATCGCGGCTCAGAATCCACAAATACTTTTTGTTCTTGCCTGCAACCACCGCATACTCATACTCCTTTCCCAAATCAATTACATTATAGGTAGAGTAGAACGGTCCGAAGAAACTTACCTCCAACTCGCCCGGACACCCCATAGGATCAACAAAGCGAGCCTTGCCTGTACTATGTTTCCACTTACCTCCCTCTGTGCGACCGGTATTCACTACCTTAATTTTGCCATCGGGTTGAATAGTATAGGTTGCTGTTGTTTGGGCGAGGCCTCGTTCAAACCAATTATCAAAACGGGCAATCTCGTACCAATGCCCCATGTAACGCTTTAAATCAAAACGCTTTAAACTACACTCCGTCTTTACATTCGGAGTCTTACCTGAAAATAGTCCCATACAATTAGTAGTTAGTTTTTAACAGATACGAAAATTTTTAAAATAGGTTCGTACCTTACATGTTATTAACTACCACCTCGTATGAATTTACTCTATGGCTTAACCAAACCCTCAATTGAGCTATTGAAGTTTTAAAAGATTTTATGATAGGCCACCGTTTGGCATCTCTCTCCATTGCCTTTTCTGCGTGCATTAAATTATCATACATTCGCTGCATAGCATATTGATACATCCCCGGAGATACTTTTTTCCAATACTTTTTAAAATCTGCCTTATACTCCTCATTTGCAAACATTCTGTCAAAGAAATCTGTACCACCATCAATTGCTTGACCCGGTTTTTCTCCACACAACCAACTCTGATCACCAAAATAGCCATGTTTTTCACCCCAATCATAAGCGAAACCTCCATCAAAATCCCAAACAGGACCCATTGCCCATACCCCATCTGCATAACGGTGTATATACATACTATGAGGGCCATACAACTCAACATTACGTGTCATCTCTTGTATGATAAAGAATCCCATATACGACTCAACATCCATAATCTCTTTAAACCTATCATAATCAAGATCATAAATTGTACGCTCCAATTCTCCAAATTGTGAGCGAATATCCGCTATTTGAGACTGCGTAGGATTCTCCGGATGCTTGATACCCACCGGAAGATTTGTATTTGAATAATTAGAAAAAAAGAGCTCTGAATAAAAGTTATCGGTACCCTCCGGATTCCATACAGGTCCATCACTACAATCTATATTTAAGAGTAATCCACCTTGCTTTTCAACATCAACTCGTTCACCTCCTTGTTGTATCTGTTCGGTCAACAGGTATAGACCAATATACTCGTCGTTAAGGTACACTTCAACAAAGCGGTAGTTGTTAGTGTATGGCATCTCCATGTAACGAGCCATATCAAATGCAACAGCATTCATCATGTTACTTGGATCACGATAGTTAGCCAACAACACAAAACTCTTTCCTCTATTTAGCCCTAACAAAGAGCCCTTTTTGTCCAATTTGATTCTATATGGTTTTTTGTCGTACCAATTCCATGTTGAGTTTCCGCGTCCACGAATTGAGTCGGCTTCGGTGATTGTTACGTAATCCTCGTACATATTTTTACCAT
>SUWY01000018.1 GCA_015061245.1 Bacteroidales bacterium | reverse complement strand
CCTTATCTGCAAAGCAATATAAAGCCTTGAATTCAACTCGTGGATTTGCTTTAATTTGGTGTTTACCAACCCCCAAACCCCCTTCGCTCAGCGCGCTAACGCTTGCTTTCGCTAATAAGGGGGCTTTACTCGATTCGCTCGTTAACTCCTAACTCATAACTGCTCACTCCTCACTAAAAAGCTTATATCCCTCATCAAACAAGAGCAATTATCTTGAAATTGTAGCGCTGAAATAGAAATTTTATAGATTTATTTATTTTTTTGATTTATCATAATTTTACTATCTTTGTATTCTTATTTCTTTTTAATATTTTTGTTTTTTGCACAACAAATAGAAATACTGAAGCTCAAGTTGACATTTAAACTACTAAAGATAAGAAAATTATACAGGATTAGATATATAAAACAATAACCCTGAAGTATGCATTATGCAGGGACAACAGGGTCTAACACTGCAAAGGTATAAATAAATATAGAAACAACAAAATTAAAACATATCATGAAATATAAAAACTTCATATCAGCGGTATCGGAAGCAAGATTAAGTAAATACAAATACGCTACTAAAGGTAAGAAGAAACAACTAATTCAACTTTACCATCATAATATTAAACTTAGTCAGCGAATGTTTGGTGTGATTGGTATGTTTGAGATAATACTTAGGAACGCAATATATCGACATTACACGAAACAATATAACAACTCAGAATGGATAATTACCGAAGCAAGATATGGTAAGCTACTTGAACATGAGGCAAACTCAATTAACAAGACTAAAACAAAGTTCATTCGTCTTGGCACATATAGCGCTGATAAAATGGTTGCTACATTCAGTTTCGGATTTTGGACATATCTATTTTCTCGTAGAAATTATAGACTTGGAGGTAAAACATTACTACAAATATTTCCATATAGAAAAAAAGGAGTTAAAGCGATTGAAATTTATAACGAATTGAATTCTATAAGAGAGTTTAGAAATCGTGTTGCACACCATGAACCAATCTGTTTTGATAAAGAGAAAAATATCAACTCAACATATGCATGGAAAATATACAAATTAATCTGTACATATCTTGAATACATGGGTTACGATGCAACCAAGGCATTGAAAATTGTGGAGAAACCTGACAGCGTTCTAAGAGCCCTTGAAAAGATGAACACAAATATGAACAAAAATTCGGGCGAGGTCTCAAACTGAAATCTCACCCAATACCCTCAACTATACTTTTACTATTTTTGTTCGCCATTGCTTCGCAATGCCGCAAAATCGGCTGCGGTTCGGCAATGCTCAAATAAATTTGGCATTGCACTCACCTTGCACGATTTTTCCTAATTAACTCCTAACTCATAAAGCTGTAGGACAGAAGCGACAATCCTGTCAAGGCCAAGCCAACGAGCGACTCGTATGGAATTAGGCGTAAACGCTCCTTGATACTCATCTCAACAGAACCTCCGGTGGCATGAAAGAATGAGCCATGAGGCAGATGATCAAGAACGGTTGCACCTACATTAACCAATGCAGCACCCCATATTGCAGGCACCCCTGCAGCCAAGATTGTTGAGGAGAAAGAAGCAGAGGCTATAGTTGCTCCAGCAGTTGTCGATGCAGTTGCCGCAGACATTAACGCTCCCGACAATGGAGCCATTAGAAGACCTGCCGACTCTCCGCTTCCCATTAAAGAGATAAGCATATTTGTAAGCGAAGAGGCCTTAATAATTCCTGCAATAGCACCTGTACTGACTAACAACACAGCAACAACCGACATCTTCTCCAAACCAAAAGCAAGGCTCTCGGAAGCTCTGTTCCACTGACGTGTTGCAATTATTCCGATAATACCACCTACAGGCAAAGCAATTAATGGATCAATTGTAACTCCTGCTATCGGACGCAGTGCAAGCATAATTATCACAACCAAAGGGCCGGCAACACTTGCAGCAAAAGATGGTAATTTCTCCTTACCACCAATTGAAGAGGCAGCAACACTAACCTTTCCACCATTTCCGTTAGGCATAAATGGAATAATCAAATAGACCGTAATCAACAACCCTACCACAGCTGCAATAATATTTACAGCCATAACCGATGATAACGGGGCACTGAAATTCTCGGCAGCAATAATTGTATTTGGATTGGGCGAGATTATGTTTCCACACTTACCGCCACCTACCAAAGCCAACAACATTTTAAACTTTGAGACTCCCTGGCGCTCGGCAATAAGAATTGCAATTGGTGCCACAGTAATAACTGCAACATCGACAAAAACTCCAACAGCAGTCAGCAACATGGTCGATAGAGCCAAAGCCAGAAAGATGTGTCGGTTTCCAAGTTTCTCTACAATATTTTTGGCTATCGAGGCTGCCGCTCCAGTCTTAATCAAAACTCCCGACAAAACTCCTGCCGCAATAATTCTGATAATAGCAGGGGTAATATCCTTCACCCCCGAAATCATATTTGTTACCGTTGACTCAAGCCCCATTCCTCCTGCCAATCCACCTACCACAGCGCCAAGCAACAAGCTATAGACAGGCGATACCTTTTTAAGAATCAAGACAATGGCCAACGCCAATCCTACAAGAGCTCCTATTGTACTTATCATACAGCTAACTTTTTACCCAATTTTATCAATTTAGCAATCTGTTCGGTAGTACGCTCCACATTATCCATTGCAACACTATACTCCATTGCACTTTCAAGCGATGTGGGCATAGCAACAATGGGAAACATTGCAGCAAAACCACTCTCACGTAACTCAGGACAATCTTTAATCGCACCTCCGATTGCAATTGTTGGTATTCCTATGGACGAGGCCACCTGCATTACCCCACTCGGAGCCTTACCCATTACGGTCTGTTTATCAAGTCTGCCCTCGCCCGTAATAACCAATTCGCTATCTGATATTATCTGTCTGAAATTCATGGCATTCAATACCATCTCAATGCCTCGCTCAAGAGTGGCTCCCAAGAACGCTTTTAATGCACCTCCAAGCCCCCCGGCAGCTCCTGCTCCCGGTAACTCCGAAATATCAACCCCTAAGTGACGTTGTACTACCTGTGCAAAATTCTTAAGTCCCAAATCCAACTGCTCTACCATTTTAGGAGTTGCACCCTTCTGAGGAGCAAAGATATACGCTGCACCATTAGGACCGTAAAGAGGATTGGTAACATCGCAAGCTACGGTAAATTTAGCCTCTTTCAGTTCCGGCATTACATTATCGGAATCTATTACCGCTATATGCTCCAGAATCTCGCCTCCTCCATGCAACAACTTACCATCACGATCAAAGAACTTATACCCCAATGCCCTTAACATTCCAACTCCGGCGTCATTGGTTGCACTGCCTCCAATACCAATCAAAAAATCGCGACAGCCATGCTTTAGTGCATGAGCAATCATCTCGCCTGTTCCGTATGTAGTTGTCTTCAAAGGATTACGCTCGCTCTCTAAAAGCAGAGGCAATCCACTCGCTGCCGACATCTCCATAACGGCGGTCTTGCCATTTTCAATCACTCCATATCTGGCCTGAATTGGTCGCATTAACGGATCTGCAACCATTACATCGACATATTCGCCTGCCAAGGTCTGAACGAGGGCATCCACTGTACCCTCGCCTCCATCGGCAATACTTACCTTATTTACAACACAATCGGGGAATACCTTTTTAAACCCCTTCTCTACTGCGCACGCTACCTGGAACGAGGTTAGCGAACCCTTAAATGAATCTACTGCTACTGTTATATGCTTCATAAATTAACTATTTACGCCACAAAGATATGATATTAGAAACGAAAGACATAGTTAAAAAGTTCCTATAAATCATAAAAATAGAGTGCTCCACAGAGATAAACTCTTCGGAGCACTCAACGTTGCTAAAAATGAGTTATGAAAACAAAAATGTGCCTATTGAGCCTCTAATAATTTTTCCAATTGCATTAAAGTCACAGCAGTAAAGTAGATTGAACTTGCCTCAAGAGTACGGAAATGATCACGCATAAATTGACAAGCAACTTTAATATCTTCTGTACCGGCTTCACTAAATCTATTTTCAAATGACATTAAAAGCCACTCTTTCTGTGCCGCTGTCAAATTCTCAAACTCTTTATCTGCTACCTTAAAGAAATTGGCATTATTACCTGTGGCAGTTTCTTCAATGATATTATACATTGCCTTATATCCTTGGGAATCAGCCATACCTTGCTTTGCTATCAATGCTTTAAGAGCATTAAACCCTGTCTGGTTATACTCCTTATCTCCACAGAAATAGTCACGCAACTCAGAATCAAGCAAACTCTTAATATTCTTGACAATAACCTCTTGTGATTCAAGGACGAACTTATCCTTGTTTTCAAACATAAAGATTGCCTTGGGATCGGTCACAGATGATGTATAATTCATACCATAGATAAAGAGATTCTCTTTGGCTAACTTTTGTTCTATTGTCAAGCTATTAAAATAGTCATCAACAATTTTTTGAGCTTGTTCAATCTTAGAGTTATCAATTGTTCTTCCCTCTCGAGAAGCCTTATACAAACTATTAGCATATGTCTCTATAAGCTCTGCACTACGCTCACCTGAAGCATAACGCTCAGCCATACGCTCAGGACTCAACTCTGCATTTACTCCCTGCTTGATTGCAGCAATAAAACTCAACGCATCGGCATCACCTCCAACCTTTTTAAAAACAACATTTCCGGTTGCATCAAGAACAAAGAATGTAGGATAGGCATTAACACCCAATTTTTTTGCCAAATCCTTACCCTCTGCCTCTGCATCAAGTTTCAAACATACAAAGTTTGTGTTAAAGTAATCTCCTACCTCTTTAGTTGGAAAGACACTCTTCATCATCATTTTACATGGACCACACCACGTGGTGTAAAAATCGATGAAAACCAACTTATTCTCGGTTTTAGCCACTTTCAAACCATCTTCGTATGTTATATCACGAAAGTTGGTTTGGGCAAACATTGGGATGAAAATAATCATCCCAATGAGAGTTAAAAACAGTTTTTTCATTTGACCTATCATTATTTTAGTCAACAATTGTGTACATCAAGCTGAAAGCCATCATACCAAGATCATTCTCTGAATAACCCTGATTAATGTATCTCACTCCGGCAACCTTACCATCACCGCCAAAAGATATCACAGGATCTCCACTTGGCATACCTCCAACCATATTGTACATGTAAATATGATACTCATTACCCTTCTGAGTACCCACTACAAGATAGTCGAAGCTATCATCTGTATAATCCCAGGTAGGCTGGAAGAATTGGTTAGATACGTATGTAATCTCCTCTCCTGAACCTATTCCAGCTAAGTTCACATCAATCTCCGCATATGTATCAGAATTTAAATTACAAGCATATAACTTACCACCATCCACACAGTAGATATATTTTGCTTGATTTACATTCGTACTATAGGCAGTTGCTTTAGCCATGTGTGAAGCCGGATCCAACTCAACAAGAGCGTTCAATGAACTTGCCATCATTCCTCCACTTGCAAGGTATAATCTACGAGCTCCGGTTTTAGTATTATTCAAGATAAAGTTTGCTACATAATCCATAGCACTATATCCTATGCTTAGACACTCCCAATCGGTCAAACCTTTAGAGTACTCTTCTCCATACTCCATGTTAATTATAGGCTCAAAATACATATTATAGTTAGCCCATAATATATCCTTGTTTACCTCATCCCAAACAAAGAAGCCACCCATTGAGTTCATATAGTCACATATAAAGAACTTACTTCCATGAACCTGATCTGACACAAATCCATATTTTCCACTTGTAGGGCTTCCCATCGATGCAGTCATTCCGTAGCGCATACCCTCGCTTGTAAAGTATTGAGAGTACCATCCAGAACGGTTTAACAGATATGGTTGTTCACCTTCGGCAGCACCATCAAACAGAATTGAATTTTGATCAAAAATCTGCAACATATCGGTTGTACGATATACTCCCATCTGCTTATCCTCGGTAATAACAACCATAGTATTTGTTGCTTCCATCTGATCATTATCAGGATTGATATAGAACTGACCATAATTCGGAGTAATTGAGTATGGCTTACCACTCAATGCAGCACCTGTTGTATTAGAAATAATATTCTGCGATAAGTTTCCACCGGCAGAATACATATCCATATCGGTATTACCATCAGCACTCTCCTTAAGAATATAGAATCCTTGTGAGAACTCGGTAACCACGCTCAAATCGGTTGCGGTAATCAAAGTATAACCACCATCATTAACTGTTATTGCATAACGAATCTGATACTGACCGGCAGGAGCATCAACAGTATAGGCAAGATACTTACTATTGCCAATAACTTGTGGTTGAATGGTATCACCATTGGCATCAATAGAACCAGTCTTGTCGCTTAACAATGTCCACTCGTATGACAGCTCACTCTCATCCAAAGTTGTTGTAACCTCGGGCTTAATCTCAAGAACCTCCCCAATAAAGGCTGTTGCGATATAACTAGTATCCTCCATTCCTGTTACAACCTCTATTGTTCCTATCTTATCAACGCCCAATGTTGAATCATCGCTGAAACAAGCTGTCATTGACAAACCGGCAACAACCATAACAGAAAGAGCTAAACTTCTCTTTATATTCATCTCTTTTAATTTTTACATTAAACGTAAATTAATAAACCATTCCAATGTAAACCTCGGTTCCATCTGCCTCTTTCAAGACATCTAAACCTTGAGCTACACGCTCTGCATTCAATGCATCCAATTGATTCTGCATTTTGACCATCAAATACTCAAGATATGCAGAGTCGCCATCATGAAGGGCAACAATATACTCATCATCCCATGGTTCTCCTGTTTGATCAATCAAGAATTGATGCTTTACAGGTCCATACTCTCCATAGTAGTATATCATATAACCATACTCCCACTGTGATGGTTTAGCCAACATATCTGTGAAGGTTATCTGACGTGTGCTATAATCCTCATAACCAACCTTAAAGAACTCATTCTCCTTAATCCGGAATTTCAATAGTGCAACACAGGTATCGAGAGAGGCATCACGCTTCAGCACCACAGGAATCTTTTGACTCACAGCACCTGCAGGAATCTGGTAATATGATTCCAATGACTTATCATTAAATGGCACATAGTGTTTACCGGGAACTGCATTGATTGTATCAACCACAACAATCTCCTCTACCGGAGCTCCTGTTGAATCCTGCGGAATTTCAGGCATTTCAGGTTTCACTATATCAACTTGAACCTGCTCAACGCTAATTGTTCTTGGGGTATCGTAAACAAATCCCATTGTAGTTACCTCTACCCATATAGTATCTGCAGTTACATCAGAACCGGCATAGACAAACGAATAACTGCTCTCTGATGGAACTAACGAACCAGAATTTTCAGAATACGAGAAATTCAACCAACAATCCTCGATATCATATAATTCCAAGTCTTTTTCACAAGCGGTTGCTGCTAACAACACTCCGCCTAAAATCATTGTATTTATAACTCTTCTCATTGCTTACTGATTTAAGTGTTCCGGATTATACTCAGTACGTGGAAGTGGTATAATGTATGACTCCTCGGTCAAAACATCATCGCTCCACAACATTGAGGTTGCATTCATTCGCTTATATAGATAGAACATCTGTCCCTCTGCAACAAACTCTCGGCGATACTCATTGATTACCTCTGCCTTGACATCCTCGAGTGTTGTATATGCACTCTCAGGAAGGACAGTACAAGCACACGAGTTCATATAGGTTGTATAGAGTTCGTTAGCTTGGGCCAAATCGGTAGTTGTCTCCATTGCAATCAAATACATCTCACTCATTCGCAACATTGGTATAATATTGTGATTCAACATCAATGCAGCAACATCGTCAGAACGCCAATACTTTTTCAATGCAGGTGTACTAGCTGCATAGGGATCAATTACTGTTCTGTTCCACAAATTGTTATAACGGTTATGACCTCCTGTATATGGAGCTATAGAGGCATACATATCAACAAGTCTTTGCGCTGTAAGAACATAGTTTGTCTCTCTTGATTGAACATTTTGTCTTCCTCCAATCAACACAGCATTCGCAGTTGTATTGATATCATACTTGCTCAAATAGAAGAGACACTCATTAGGAAGAGCATTATAACCTGAAGCCAAATCAGACAAACCACTCAACACCTTCACCGGAGCTCCGTTAATATCGGTTGCATTGATAACAGCCATTGCATATTGATATGCCTTTGTTGTCTCGCCAATATACAAATGGAAACGAGCCTGCAATGCTTGAACAGCCCAGTAGTTAAATCGAGATTGACGATAGTAGAAGTAATCATCATCGAGGTACATTCCATTTGGCTGGTTCAACTGAGAGAATGTGAAATCCATAATAGGATCATTCTCTTTCAACAATGAATCTGCCTTATGCAAATCAGCCTTCAAAAGTTTGATATAATCACTCCATCCATAGTAATCCGGCATCTCATCAATTCCTGTAGTAAATGAGTATGGAAGTTCGACCTTCTTAGAACCACCGGGAACCTCACCAAATAGACGCAAAACATCAAATTGACAGAATGCACGAATAGCATATGCCTCTCCGCGGACAACATCTAGCAACTGAAGATTAATATCTGTTCCTGAATAGTTTTCTGCATTCTTGATAATCACATTTGCCTGAGCAATTGTATTAAAAAGATTTGCATAAATACCTTGCATTGTACTCAATGCATAATCACCCTCATATTGGTGGTGTGCCAACTGATATTTCAATGGTGCAATTGACTCATCATCGGTGAAAGTCCATGTATTAGCCAACATCTCTATGGTACTGATTGTCAAATTTTCACCATAGAGCGAGGTCTCGGCCATTGACATATAAGCTCCGGTCAATGCACTCTTAAATCCGGAAAATTCGCTAAATTGCTGCTCCTCCTTCTTTGAGTTCTGACCCTTGACATCCAACCAGTCATTACATGCTGTAAGGCTGACCGACGCCATAAGTAATATAGGTAATATTATCTTTTTCATAATCTAAATCGCAATTAATTAGAACAACAACTTAATGCTTCCCTGGATATTACGTGCAAATGGATAGCTCAATCCACGCTCCATCTTTATTGTAGAGAAGTGGAACAAATCACTCATATTGACACTGAATATTACAGAGTTCAAGCGTGCATTCTTCTTCAACCACTCACTATTCCACTTGTACTGCAAGTTTACTGATGAGATTTGGAATACAGCATTATCCATGACATATCTTGATGTTGCACGTGTCTCAGTATTGCTAAGAGCTTTAAAGAATGTAACATCGCCCGCCTTATACCAACGGCTGCTCAATACACGCTTATCAGCATTTGAGTTCATCAAAGAGTTTGCAGTCACCTCTACACGATCACGAAGTGTTGAGTTATAGGTCTTTCCACCCCAATAGTATGAGAATGCAACATTAAGTGTCAAACCTTTCCATTGGAACATTGTGCTGGCATTACCACGATACAAAGGCTCGGCAGATCCCATAAAGACCTTATTACTTGCCTTCCACTCACTTGTAATATTTCCCTCTGCATCCAAGAAAATCTCTTTACCGGTACTTGGGTCAATACCCAAAGATTTTACAGCATAGATAGCGTTTTGAGGATCTCCCTCATAGAATAGATTCTGGATATCTACTGAGTTTCCATCTGCATCCTCATCTTGTGCTAGATAAGCAGCATTCTGTGCCTTAATAGCATCAGAAAGTTTTGTAATCTCGTTCTTGTTATATACCAACTGACCGCTTACCATCCAACTGAAGTCGCGCTCACGATTACGAATCAAATATGCGCTCAAAGCAGCCTCGAATCCATAATTCTTAACCTCTCCGATATTTGCATTGTATGATGGGAATCCCATATCCAATGGAAGATCCATACTACTCAACAAATTACTTGTATTCTTAGTGTAGTACTCAAATGATCCGCGAATACGGTTATCAATAAAGGCAAACTCAACTCCTGCATTGAACTCATCGGTCTTCTGCCATGACAAATCAGGATTACCCCAACCAGAAAGTTGAGAACCCATCCAATTCATATACTTATTGTTGGTGATGGTTGTATAGTATGTATAGGCATCAGTCATTCCGGCTCCTGAAGCAGCACCGGTCTCTCCATATGAAGCTTTCAAACGTAAATTACTAACCACTGCACTATTGTTCAACCACTTCTCCTGATGTAGGTTCCAACCTATTCCGGCACTCCAGAATGGAGCATACTTCTTATCACTTCCATAGGCAGAACTACCATCAATACGGTAAGATAAATCTACATAGTAACGGTTAGAGTAGATATAGTTCAAGTTGGCAGTTACACCAAACTGGCGTGATTTTGAATTGCTACCTGAAGGTAATTCATTCTCTGCATATTGACGTGCATTTGCAATATTAACGATAGCATCGTTTGAGAATCCCTCGAAAGCAGCATTGAATCCGTCGTACTTGCTCTGCATCATGCTCCAATCTGCTCCGACATACAACGAGTGCACATCATTAAACACCTTGCTATACGCCAAAGTTACATTAGCATTTACACTATTGCTCTTACCATTTGAATAACGATACAAACCTCTTCTCATGAATCCCTCATCAGTAGAGTACTCATCGACATTATCAACAGTAAAGTATGAGTGCTCGGCAGGTAAGAAGTGATCAGAAGTTGATGTACTCTTTGAAATTCCCAACTGTCCGCGAAGTGTCAACTCCGGTAAAATTTTCCAATCAATAGAGAAGTTATTTGTAATATCATTGCTACCACTCTTATCAAAAGAGTTCAATGTAGCATCATAAAGAGGATTTTGAGGTTTTGCAGCCCATGCATAGAATGGATCGAAATAACGAATCAGATTTCCATCAGCATCGTACGGAGCATTATATGGTTGTTGAGAAACATAATCACTGAATGTTCCATACTTGCTTTCATGAGCATGTGTATTACCTATTGATGTATAGTTTCTGAACAATAAGTTTTTATACTCATACATCAAAGTGATAGAACCATTGAATGTTCTACGGCTACTACCCTTCATTGCTCCATCGGTATATTTATACTGCAACGATGTTGCCCAACGGAACTCATTGCTACCACCCTCTAAACGAATATTGTAGCGAGAACCTACTCCTGTCTGCAATGGAATTGCCAACCAATCTGTGTTAACTCCGGACTGAACATCTTTCAATCGCTCATTATAAGCCTGCTTATAAAGCAACTCTTGTGCGCTGCTGGTTGAATATGGCGCATCATAAAGACCTGCAGCCTTCTCTACTTGAAGTTTCTCAGCAGCATCGAGCATATCATACGATGTCAAATCAGGTACTTCAAGAGTGATACCAGCCTCTGCATTTACTCTCAAACGTCCAGCAACAGGTCTCTTTGTAGATACAACAATAACTCCGTTAGCTCCACGAGAACCATAGATTGCAGTAGCACTTGCATCTTTCAAAATATTGATATTCTCAATCTCATCGTCATTGTAGTCCATCAACTTCTCCAAAGAGATTTCAAATCCATCCAAAATAATCAAAGGTGCATTAGGATTGTTTCTATTAGCCTCGTTATACTCCTCAACACTCATTGGAAGTGATGAATTTCCACGGATATTGATGTTTGGAAGAGTATTTGGGTTACTACCATTAATATTATCAATTGCAAAATTGATACTGGCATCAATATTCTTCAAGGTCTGCAAAATATTCTGTCCACGATACATCTCGATCTTCTCCTTTGATACAGTTGAAACCGAGCCGGTATAACTCTCTTTTGCTTTATTGAAGATACCTGTTATCACAACCTCATCCAAAATTCTATTTGGATCATCATTAAGAACTACGTCTATAATCTGAGCTCCGTTGTAAGCAAACTCTTTCTGCTCCATTCCCATTGAGCTGAAAACCAAAGTCTGGCCCTCAGACACCTCAATTCCATACGCACCGTTAACATCGGCAATTGCTCCCATGGTTGTTCCTTTAATCATAACGGTAGCGCCTATAAGAGGCTCACCCTCTGAATCCCGAACAAAACCCGTAAGCAATTGAGGTTTTGCCTTTTGTTCTGCTCTTTTTTGAATTGTAACAATATTACCCTCAATCTGATATGTATAACCCGCATCACCAAAAACACGAGCCAACACACTCTGAAGAGTCTCATTGTCTGCAGAAATTGTAACCTTGAAATCCTTCAAAAGATTGCTGTCATAGATAAAATCCATGCCTGTCTGTGCATGAATCTGATCAAAAAACATCTTAACAGAAGCATTCGTCAAAGCTAAACTAACCTTTTTTGAGCCATCTTGCATGCCCAATTCAGATCTCACTTGCAGAGGAAGTTCCTCTGCTGCATAGCTACTGACCGTATGTACCAAAAACATACATACAACCATAGCCATACATAACAGTCTAGGTCTTTTCATCATTGTTTATGTTTTAGATTAATACTAATATTTAGTTTCGGAATGAAATCATCACTCTCCTTCCCTCCACCTTGATTCTTACCTTTGCCACCTTTTCTACCGCCTTAAAGATTGTGTTGATATCTTCGTAACGACTTAAATTTCCCGTAAATTGCAAATTCGCCAAATCACTCTGCTGGAAGCGTACCTCCATGTCATACCATAAAGAGAGAGTCTCCATCATCTCACCTAAGGAAGCCTCATTAAAGACAAAACGGTTATAGTGCCATCCACACACCTCTAACGGATCATCTACCTTATTTATTGCAACACTATTAGCTCCTTTATTCCATACGGCACACTCTCCGGGTTTTACCATTGCAAATTCAACACCTCCGGTACTTACACCTATACTTCCCTGCTCCAGAGTAACAATGGTATTCTGCATAGAGTAACTATTGACATTAAAGCGTGTACCAAACTGTTTAATTGTTATTCCATTAGTTTCAACCAAAAACGGACGCTTAGAATCGTGCGCCACCTCAAAATAGGCCTCGCCCGATAACTTAACAACCCTATTATCATTACCAAAAGCCAGTGGATATGTTAACTCAGACAAAGCATTCAAATGGACCTTTGTACCATCGGGAAGGACAACTCGGAACTCTCCTCCACGAGGAGTCTTTATTGTATTTGAATATTCTGATAACTCGGGCGAGGTTTCACTCTTATAGTCGTAAGCAATAACACCATTCTCTTCAGTAATCATCAGATCCTCATCAATACGAAGCCACCCTAATTCAGGAGAGTCTCCTAACTCATAGGTATTACCATTGCTTAAACTTAATACAGCACGTGAGGTACCGGGAATTATCACATCAGCAACAGGTTGTTGCTTAGTCATATAAAATGAAATTACTGCCGATGCAATAAGTATCGGAATAGTTATAACTGCTGCTCTTGCCCAACTATTTCTCCAGACAGACAAGAAGCGAGATTGTCTTTCACTATGTCCTCGCTTCTTATATGCTACGTATAACTCCGAATAGTTTGAACGATTCGAAATTTTATCAAAGTAGGCCTGATGCTCAGGAGATTCATCAACCCATTTCATCAACATCAAATACTCCTCGGGAGTAATTGTGTCGGTCATGTGCTTAAGTAAAAGTCGTTTTATATCCATAGATTTTCGCTTTAACTAAGAATAAAACGACTATACCCCTGAAAAGGGGTACGAAAAGATTAAAAAAAATTAAAATTTTGAATTATACCTTAAACTATATACCGGTAGCCAGTATTGTAAGAAACATGTAGAGTTTCAAATTATCGGTATCCGAGAACTTATCACGCAAAAATTTCATGGCCCTCTTCTTTTGCGTCTTTACAGTTTCAACCGATATATCAAACTGTAATGCTATCTGCTCATTTGTATGACCATCCATGTGCAGTAGAAAAATCTCTCTGCAACGCTTTGGAAGTTTATCAATGGCAGTAAAGAGCATTTCCATAATGTCGTGATCCATTTGATTCTCCCAATAAGGGATATCAACACAGTTTTCTACGGTATAGTGCTCACTATACCGCTGCTCTACCTTTTGGTGTTTAATAATATCTAGGGAAAGATTTCGGGCAGATGTAAACAGATATGAGCGCAATGCTCGTTCTGTGGAGAAATTCAAACTATGATTATTTAAAGAGAGAAAGGCCTCTTGTGCAATATCCTCGGCAACATCACGTTTATGGACATACGAGAAAGCATACTCTACCAACAACTTAAAGTAGTTGCGATAGAGTTTATCAATATGAAAATCTAATATGTTGTCCTGCCCAAGCATAAAACTTCTGCCCCAATTTAATTACAAAAGTAATCAAATATCACTACTCTCAAAAAAAATAGGCTCTAATATTTACCAAAAAAGAAATAATCAGATATAGGCAACACTATATTCAAATTAAACGAAATATAACTATATTTGCATCAAACAACAAATTTATGCAAAATGAAGAAGAACCTACTACTATCCCTGCTACTTGCAGGTGCGGCAGTTACAGTAACTGCACAGGAGGCAAGATTACTACGTTTCCCCTCGACCAACGGTCAGGAGGTGGTATTTAGTTACGGAGGCGATC
Organism: Bacteroidales bacterium; assembly: GCA_015061245.1. Taxonomy (GTDB): domain Bacteria; phylum Bacteroidota; class Bacteroidia; order Bacteroidales; family Marinifilaceae; genus RGIG9079. The sequence continues at coordinate 28,122 of SUWY01000018.1, read as the reverse complement.
TTTATAAGGCTCCATTAAGCGGAGGCGAGGCCACTCGATTAACCTCGCACATTGGCTATGAGATGTTTCCACGTTTCTCACCCGATGGTGCATCAATCGCATTTACCGCACAATACGATGGTAACACGGAGGTATACACCATTCCAAGTAAGGGAGGTGAACCAAAGCGTATGACCTATACATCGACAAATAGTCGCGATGATATTGGCGACCGTATGGGACCAAACAATATGGTACTGACATGGACTAATGACGGTCAGGGTATTATTTACCGCAACCGTACCGGTGGCAGTTTTATTGGAAAACTATGGAGTGTATCCAAAGATGGTGGCATGCCACAACAAATTCCTCTTCCTGAGGGAGGTTTTTGCAGCTACTCTCCCGACGGAAAGTTGCTTGCATATAATAAGGTAATGCGTGAATTCCGTACATGGAAGTACTACAAAGGAGGTATGGCCGATGATATCTGGATATACAACCCAGAAGCCCAAAAGGTTGAGAACATCACAAATAACGTATCGCAAGATATTATCCCAATGTGGATTGGCAATGAGATTTTCTTCATCAGCGACCGCGATATGGTGATGAATCTATTTGTATATAACACTCAAACAAAGCAGATTGAGAAAGTTACAAACTTCTCCGACTACGATATTAAATTCCCAAGTACCGATGGAAAGATTATCGTTTTTGAAAAGGGAGGCTACCTATACAAATTTGATCCTACCACTCGCAACAGCACTAAAATCAATATCACATTGAACGGTGAGAATCCATACGCACGCACAGAGATGAAAAATGTTGCCGGTAACATTACCGCAACAAGCCTATCTCCCGACGGAAAGCGCTTGGCTATCACTGCACGCGGAGAGGTATTTAATGTTCCTGCAACCGAGGGTGTTACACGTAACATTACACGTACATCGGGCGCACACGAGCGTGGAGCAAAGTGGAGTCCTGATGGTAAATACATTGCCTACATCAGCGACCGAACAGGCGAGACCGAGATTTGGCTACAAGGCGAGAGTGGAGATCCCATCCAACTCACCAAAGGAAATGACACCTATATTCGCCAATTGATGTGGAGCCCGGACAGCAAGAAGGTTCTATACACCGACAGAAAGAACAGGATTGTCGAGGTTACAGTTGACTCAAAGAGTAAGAAAGTTATTACCACCGAGCCTAATGGAGAGTTCTATGGAGTAAACTACTCTCCCGACAGCAAATGGCTAACCTTTACCCGAAGTGCATCTAATGGAATGAGCGTTATCTACATTCGTAACCTTGAGACAAACAAAGAGTATCCGGTTACAGAGAAGTGGTACAGTTCATCATCGCCAACATTCAGTACCGATGGTAAGTACCTTATCTTCACCTCTGCACGCGATTTCACCCCGACATACGGACAGTTGGAGTGGAACCACACATACAACCGTATGAATGGTTTGTATATGGCACTACTTTCAGCCGATACTCCATCACCACTACTTCCAACCGACGGAACTCCTGAAAGAGTTAAAGAGGAGACCTCGCCCGAAATGAAGATTGATACCGAGGGAATACCGGGGCGTATCATTAAACTTCCACTACCTGCAGGAAGCTACAGAAACTTCTACTGCGATGGCAAAAAAGTTTGGTACTCAGGCAATGGAGGAGTTAAGGCATTCAACCTTGCAACCCAAAAGGAGGAGAGCGTTGCAGAGGGAGCATCGTTCACCTTAACCCCGGGCAGCAAAAAGGCACTATTCTCGAAAGGAAGACAACTATATGTATGCGACTTCCCTACCGGAAAGGCAAATATGAGCAATCCTGTAAATACCTCGGATATGGTTGCATTTGTCAACTACAAAGAGGAGTGGGCACAAATCTACGATGAGGTGTGGCGTGCATTTCGCGACGGTTTCTACCTTGAGAATATGCATGGCTTGGATTGGAAGGCTATCAAGAAGAAATATGAGCCACTTGTTGCTCACGCACAGACACGTTTGGATTTGAACTATGTAATTGGAGAGATGATAGGCGAGGTTGGTTGTGGCCACGCATACGTAAATCCGGGAGAGCTGCCAAAGGCAAAACGTATCCAGATGGGTCTTTTGGGAGCTGAGTTGAGCAAGGACAAGAGCGGTTACTACCGAATTGAGAAGATTATTCCCGGAGCTATCTATTCGCAGGCACTACGTTCACCGCTAAGCGAGCCTGGAATTAATGTAAACGAGGGCGAATATATTATTGCAATTGACGGAATCTCAACAAAGAGCGTTCAAAATGTATATGAGCTATTGATTGGCAAAGCCAACGTTTTGACCGAGCTAACAATCAACTCAACAGCTAGCGATAAGGGTGCACGTAAAGTTATTATCAGCCCTATTGCAGACGAGGAGCCATTATATCACTACAATTGGGTACAGAATAACATTAAGAAGGTTGAAGAGGCTACAAACGGTAAGGTTGGATATATCTACATCCCTGATATGAGTGCAGAGGGATTGAATGAGTTTGCTCGTTACTTCTATCCACAACTTGACAAAGAGGCATTGATTATTGATGACCGTTCAAATGGAGGTGGTAATGTATCACCAATGATTATTGAGCGTCTTCTTCGTAAACCATACAGAATGACAATGTGGCGCGGTCAGGAGCGTAACGGAACAATTCCCGATGCAACTCACTATGGTCCAAAGGTATTGTTGATTGATAAGTACTCATGCTCTGATGGAGATTTGTTCCCATGGAGTTACAAGGCAAATAATATTGGAACTGTTGTCGGAACCAGAACATGGGGAGGTATTGTTGGTATCAGCGGTTCACTGCCCTACATTGACGGAAGTGATATTCGCGTTCCATTCTTCACCAACTACGATGCCAAGACAGGCGAGTGGATTGTTGAGAATCACGGTGTAGATCCGGACATTCTTATTGACAATGACCCAATCAAACTTCAGAATGGCATTGATGAGCAACTTAACAAAGCTATCGAGGTAATCATGGAGCAACTAAAAGAGCGTAAACCTCTTCCAAAAACTCCTGAACCAAGAACCATGAAAGATTTAGGTTGGTAAACAGCAATGATGGCGACCCGTGATGGTCGCCATCATTTTTTATATTATTCCTCCCATTACATTTATCTTAATAGCCTCATCGTTCATTGGGAGTGTAGTATGGTCTTTTTTGACATTTGTAAACTCAAACACTCTATTAGCCTCTGAAGCAATATTTTTAGTTATTGATGTTTTATCAGCAGTATATGTCCAACTCCAACCAATCTCAGACACAGTCCAATCACCAACAGTTACAGCAACCATCTTTTTAACACTAGCAGAGCCATCTCCTGTCATTATTATATTAAAATTGTTCTGCTCTCCTCGCTTAAGGTTAAATATAGCGCTCTCACCCTTAGCCAAACCCTTCTTAATAATTGTAATGTATAGAATCTCGTAACCAATTGCCAAACAGAGATAATTTGTATAGATATGAGAGTCATCAATGGTAGATGCTATAACCTCAAAGGGAGCTTCTGCATCTCTGTATCGTTTGTTTGTCTTATCGTAATCCCAAATATCACCTTTAATTTTGGTTCCTTTATCGTAATTAATATCATTAGTGATATAATCCTCCATCCATTTCAAATTACTGGCACCGGGATAACCTGTCAAAGCCATATGATTTACATTAGGAAGATCAACACTAGTATTTTTACCATTGGCAAATATTTCATCTGCCCCATTATCAGCAAAATTTCCAAATAGTCCTATGCTCTCAATCTCTGTAAAGGTAAGAGTTGTATTACCACTTAAATATATTCCTCCACCAATTCCTGTCACTTCATTAATCTCTTTTTGATAAGCAGAAGTGAGCACTGCACTACCACTCTTTAAAGCGCGATTATTCTTAATCTCTCCCTTTCCGAACAATACCGATGCTCCATTTAGAAGTGTTGCACCACCTCCATTCTCTGCCACATTCTCCGCAATCTCAACATTACCGATAATAAGAGAGATATTTCCGTTAACACACACTCCTCCGCCATATTTAGAGCTATTTCCGACCAAAGAACCACCACTGAAATTAACTGTCTGCGGAGAGTCTATCACAGAATTATATACGTACACTCCTCCGCCATATACACTTGATTTATTATTGGCTATACGGCCATTTCCCATCTCTACTGTTCCATCCAACAAACATACACCTCCTCCATTTGCCCCGGAAACATTCTCTATTAAAGATCCATCGGTAACGGTAATATTACCACCATTGATATATATTCCTCCACCATCTCCGGTTGATGTACTATTTTGAGAAATAGTGCCACTTGCCATTGTCAAGCTACCTCCACCAACTATATATAATGCGCCACCATTCTTATACGCTTCATTATCTGAAACTGCACCTGAATTTATAATAAAATCACCTCCGGAAAGGTACACTCCACCACCATTTCCGCCATTAGTGGTATTTGACATAATGGATCCTCCATTCATCTCAAAACTACCACCTCCAACAACATAGGCTCCACCGCCATCAAGTGTTATGCTATTCTGACTAATTGTACCATCATTCATGGTAAAGTTTCCACCGTCAACATATACACCACCACCGTTTTTACTTGTAGTATTATAGCTTATAGCACCATCTTCCATAGTGAAATCACCATGAAGGACGTATATTCCGGCTCCATTACCATCTTCGGTTATTTTGTTATTGGAAATGGTTCCATTGGCCATATACATTCCACCATCAATAATACAAATGCCCGCACCATTATCGGTCACAACATTATTATCAACCAACAGAACTTTACCACCAATGTTGTTCGAAGTAACATCGCCCTTCGATATATATACACCACCTCCATTGGCAGCAGAATTATTTGTCAACTCTCCGTAGTTCAGATTGATGAGAATTTCATACTCCATTAGTGGGTCGGTAGCATTCTCAATATGGATACCACCTCCATTGCCAGTAGCAACATTACCGTTGATAATTGCGCCATCAAGATTGATTGTAATCTTTGACCCTTTGTTCAAATCCATTGCATTACTGAAATAGAACTCAATTCCACCTCCATTACCAATATCTGTAGCAGAGGCCGGCATTGAGATATTATCTTGTAACTCAAGAAACTCATTTAGATCTACTTGAATATTACTTGCGCCTTCCACCTGATTTGCACCACCATGATAGCCCTCGATATACAATCCTCCTCCGTAAGGGGCCATATTCCCCTTAAGAAGTGTTTTATTATTTACAAACTTTAAAGAACCTTGCGATTTTATTGCACCTCCACGATCATCTGATTTATTATTTAAGAATTTACACCCATCAATATAACAGATTGATTCATAAAAATCACTTCCATGAGCATTCCAAAACAGAGCACCTCCGTTACCATCATCGGTAAGTGTATTAGTAATTTTGGTATTTCTCATTGCGTAATTCTCACTAAAGGTTGTATTGGTTAGATATAGATTAGATACTGTATTACCATATGTTCTAATCGTTCCTCCCGAATTACTTCCAGTAGATCTGCCTGAAACACAATGTTGGATTAATGAATTTATTAATTCTACCTTGTGATCTTCCGGGGTATAGCTAACCGAGTTGGTTTGTGCTCCTATCATTATGGCACTTCCCAATGGGGCGTAACAGCGTTGAATTGTACAATTCTCCAACACAGTAGTTCCTAATGTAGCTGCATTGGATATCAAAAACGCACCGCCATTATCCGAAATCTCGGGATCATCGGTATTTACATCCTGAATAGTAACATTTTTAAACCTAAGAGTTCCCTCATTGGCTATCATCTCTGAAAGTTTTCGAGAATTGGCACCAGGTGTTAAAGTATAATCACTCCATGAATAAGCCGCTCCTCCATCAAGAGTTATGGTAGCACCATCCTGTCCCTCTATAATTAACACTCCACGATTTGTAAAGAATCTGGAACGCCCCGGATTATTGTAGTTTTCAGAAGGATTCATAACATTAACATTCTTTATGGTAACATCCTTCTTACTGACAATCTTTAGCGTTGAACCAGCCAAAATACGAATAACGCCGTGCATCTCTACATCTCCGGTAAGCTCAATAACTGTCTCACCGGAAGGAGCATCAACAACTCCTTTATATGTTCCCCACTTACCCTGAGTTGGCAATTGTGCATTTAATGTATCACAAAACAATAATGCCAAAACTATTATAAGATACTTTGTATAACTCTTCATAATCAACTACTCCCACATCGGTGCATCAGGCCAATTTGTTTTTGCAATATTACCATCTGCATCTATTGCCTGAGTCACTATATGAATGTTTAACTTCGATCCATTTACAGGACCGGTTGTCTTTGTCAATGTGTATGTGGTAAATAACGGCACATCGGTATAATTACCGGGAGTAATCGGAGTCAGGTGGTAATAGATTCCATTCTTCTCCTCCCAATACAAATCCCAATCTGCAGGTTTAACTAACGTACCTGTTGTTGCATCATCAATATCCCAAGAAGCTACAATCTCCTCAACTCCATCACTATTTATTACAGACCAATATCCAATAATTGCCGCTCTTATGTATGATAAAGAATAACCGACATTCTGAATCTTTACATTATCTTTTACATCAACTGTATAATTATCATCGACACTTACCTCTACCGACTCTTTGGTTACCGAGAAGGTGTAGATATACCTATAGTTTGGTCTCCATTGTTCGTTTAAATCTTTCAATGGTTTTTCATATTCATATAATTTTTCTCCAACAAGTAGTGAAATCTTTAATGATGCTGTACTACCCTCCAAACTCTGTGGTATCATCATGAAATTCTCACTATCACCGGCAACGACATTATCATTACTCTCAAATATTGTTTCGGTATATGTAGCAACAGGGGTTGTTGTTGGATAATCCCACGCACATACTCTATTATTAGAGATTGGATGTTGTAATGAACAACTTCCTTCAGAACATACATCTACCAATGAGACTATAGCCTTTGATACTTCAAAATCTTCCGACATTTCTCCCAATTTGAACTGGATAGCAGACAAAGCATGATAGAATTGCAACTGTACTTCGCCATCGCTCTTAGACTTCTCCGGCATAACAGCAACAATTATATCCGGTTGCTTTTCCGCATCATTTTTCTCAGAAGTAGGAGTAGGTAAAGTGTAATTGAATGATGCTCTATACACCCCATTTGCTATTGAAAAGAGAGGTTCTATGGGTTTTTCACCTACACTCCATGCATAAGAGAAGAAGTGTAGTGAGTTATTCTTTAACCAATACAATTTTGGACTGTAATCCCAATCATCACTAACCCTCTCTAATGTCTGGTCATCAATATATAGTTGACCATCATCAGTATAAGCGGTTATATTAAACTTAGTGAAATCATTATTTCCGTATGTTCCTCTGCTATAATTATCTTGAATAGAGGTAAATGAATTATCGTTAAGTTCCTCTTTAACTGTAATAAACAATGAATCACTACCCAACATTCCCAAAAAATCACATTTCTGAGAACGAGACTCGTTCATAGCAACACTCTCTGCAGAAAAGTGTATCTCATTGGCTTTACTATTCTGGGATTGAAATTTGAAATTGTCTTGACAGGAAGAGATTAATGAAGTCGCAAAAACCCCACACAACATAATAAAAGTATAGATAAAACGACCTAAACGTATCATCATAGTCATATCATTATTAAAATTGCAAATATAACATTTCTATTATATAATAAGGGTTATATTGGTAAATCAAAATAATTCAAGTTGCAATATTTAATATTCTTTAACAAATGCAATTTTTGGTGGTCTTACCTATTCGGGACACTCAAAAGATTTCAGTAAAACATGGTCTCTATCAGCGATGTGCAAAGTGGACCTTCTAACACCATGTGATACATCTCATGCCCTAACAGGGTTACTGGCTTATCCCGATGGAAACCAAGACGTGCATATAAACGCTCTGCATTAGGATTAGCCAAATCGACCAAAAGGGCGACACGCTTGAAACCTTTGGCAAAGGCCTGTTTTGAGGCCTCGCTTATTAAGGTAGCACCAATACCCTGCCCCTGATATTCAGGTAATACTGCCAATGAGTCTAAATAGAATTCACCGGGACCTGTCTCCTCTTCAAGTTGAGGTGCGGTTCCGGTAACTTTTTCTATAAGAGCGAATGTAGGTTTACGCAGTTCCCACATCTTCGCACCGTCATATCCGATTATAGCTCCAACCGATACTCCATTTATCTCTGCAACCAGAGTGTTTTTATAGCTGTAAACCGTATCGGGTTGAGCCACCACCTTCTCCATAAGCGACATTCCCATACCTCCACGTAGTTTCTCTGCAAGTTCCTCACCAAGTGCAGCACAAACCACATCGGCAATAAGAGTAACATCGCCCAAATCGGCCTTTCGAACATGTACTCCTTGAGTAAAATTATAACTCATTTTAATATGTGGAATGCCATCAAGGATAAAGGGCTGGGAAGATTGTTCAAAGCCTACCATTTCGTAAAATGGTTTTGCATACTCTTGTGCCTCGATATCAATTGTTTCTGCTTCAAAGTAGCGTTTTGCCACTCCTATTGCCTCGCGCATAATACGAAGGCCATAACCTTTGCCACGCACTGTGGTAATTACTCTACCTATGGAGATTTGCTCCATGTGTACGCCGGCAGGACAGACACGGGCCATTGAAAGAATTTTACCATCGGAGTCTGCAAGCCACAAGTGAATTGAGACCTGATCATGATAGTCCAGATCCTGATATACACAATTCTGCTCAACAACGAAAACCTCGCTTCTTACCTGAAGCAACGCATACAACTCATCGGTTGTAAGTTCAGAAAATCTTTTGATATAGAGTTTCATATTGTTATTATATCACCTGTTTTGAAGAATTTTACATCAGATAACTCCTCTAAAAGTGCCTGTTTAGCCATATCGCCTGTACAGTGTCCTGTATAGAGGGTTATCTTTGGAGCTACACTCTGAATCTCTTTTACACACAGAGAAACCTCATCATTAACAATTTCACTATCAACCAAGTGCAAGCCTCCTACAAATGCAACAACCCTATCTACCTTAGTGAATTCACGACATGAGCGAATTACATTTGCAGCCCCCAAATGCGAACAGGGTGATACTATTACCAATCCTTTATCCACTTTGATTGCCAAAGCATACTCGTGTGAAAAATCATCAAGCACATCGGTTGTTGAGGTTCGCTCTTTACAATAGAGAAAAGCATTACCTTTTGGTGTTGAAAAAGTAGTACTATTCGCATGCACAATAGCCACTTGCGGTGTTATCCAGCGGCTTTGAGACAAAGGAATAATGTTATCACCATGGATCTCCATTACTTTATGATCCGGACTTATATCACGCTTAAATCCTCGTCTTGCCGATGAGTAACAATTATTAGCAATATGATCCGAAAGATATACCTGTTTTTGTGGATAGCTTTCAAAAAAATCTTTTAACCCTCCAATATGATCTGAGTGTCCATGAGAGATAAAAGCAAAATCTATACTTTCCAACTCTACATTTAGAAGCTTCGCATTCTTGACAAAAGCCCCTGAAGCTCCCATATCGCATAGTATGGCTGCATGGCAACTCTTAATATAGAGCGACAATCCATGCTCGCAAAGCAACTCCTCATCATTAGCCGGAGAGTTATCCACCAACACATATATCTTTATACTACTCTTCATATATGCAAAATTATAGGAATTTGTGGAAAGTTTCTAACTTTGCATAGAAGAATAAAGATACAAATATGAAGATACAGAGAATCGCCCTTACAGCAATAGTAACACTATTAACTGTAGTAGCTTGTACCTCAACAAAGAACAATAGTGTTGAAATCATCCCTATTCAGGACAATTTGGAACCTCGTTTAATGCCTCTTTCACTCTTTCCAGAGGCAAATGACAGCTTGGTTGACTACCTGGAATTGGAGAAGGGTGTACCCTCGTCCGTAAGCGCCTTTTTACTAAAGAGCAATGGTAAGATTACCCTCTTTGATGCAGGATTGGGAGCCCCTAACTCTCAGTTACTACCGGGAATCAAGAGTGCAGGAGTTGAGCCATACAACATTAACTATGTAATATTAACCCACTTACATGGCGACCACATTGGAGGTTTAGTTATTAAGGGCGAGGCCACATTTGCCAACGCCAAACTCTACATTCCAAAAAGCGAATATGATTACTGGAGCAACGCAGAAGGTGGAACTGCTTCAAAACTTCAAGAGATTGCAAAACTCTATGGCGACAAAATGATTCTATTTGAGAGTAGCGATGAGTTACCATGTAAAATTGAGGCTATTGAGGCATACGGTCACACTCCAGGACACACCATGTACAAGATTGGCAAGAATCTGATTGCGGGCGATATTATGCACGGAGTTCTGTTACAGCTTACAGATCCGGAGGTGTGTGCAAACTACGATATGGATAAAGCAAAGGCTATCAAGGCGCGTAAGATGGCAATAGATATGGCAACAAAAGAGGGGTTGACTATGTATGGAATGCACTTTCCATATCCATATAAAATTCAATTCCCAATTGATAAGGGACGCCATGAATTGTACTCATGGAGGGCAACAGGAAACCCAATCATTACCCATAAACATAGTGCCGACCCTGCCCCATACGTAAAGGGCGACACATTGTGGTTATATACAGGATGCGACTATCAGGGAAATCAAAGCAACTACCGTATGTATGAGTGGAACCTCTACTCTACAACGGATATGGTAAATTGGACCGAGCACGCCACCCCGCTTCATGTTGATGAGTTCAAGTGGCAAAACTCACACGCAGCATACGCAGGTCATGTAATTGAGCGCAATGGTAAATGGTACTTCTATGTAAGTACAAACTGGTGCGGAATTGGAGTAGCTGTTGCCGATTCGCCATACGGACCATTTAAGGATGCAATTGGCAAACAACTTTTAACCACTCAAGACTGCCCCGGCACCACACACTCATGGGCATGTATCGACCCATTCGTTACTATTGACCAAGATGGACAGGCGTGGATTCTGTGGGGAAATGGAAAGTGCTTTATTACAAAGTTGAAAGAGAATATGGTTGAGATTGATGGTGAGGTGCGTGAAATTCCTATTGCAGGAACCACATTTACCGAAGCTCCATGGGTGCACAAACATGGCGATTGGTACTACCTAACATTTGCTGAGGGGTGGCCGGAGAAGATTGGCTATGCTATGAGCAAGAATATTGACGGTCCATACGAATACAAAGGTATTCTTTCTGAGATGGCAGGAAACTGTAACACTACCCACCCGGCAGTTGTAACATTCAAGGGTAAAGATTGGTTCTTTACACACAATGGAGCTCTGCCCGAGGGAACAAGTTATAGCCGAAGCGTATGCGCACAACCATTGGGATATGCCCCCAATGGCGAACTTTTAAAGTGCGACATAGTAACGCAACTAAGCATCTTTAATTCGTATTAAAGCATTGCTTAATATTGCCGTAACTCCTCCAGTAGTAATTCCGGAAGAAAATACATTTCGCAATGTTTCAGGCAATTGAGACAATATCTCGGGCACTAACTCCACACTGAGACCTAAACTAAAGCTGATTGCCATTACAAGCGTTGCTTTTCTGTCTATGCTTTGCGATGCTATTATACGGATTCCGGAAGCTGCTACGGTTCCAAACATTAAGAGAGTTGCACCTCCTAATACAGGCTCAGGCATTAAAGAAAATACCAAACCTACCATAGGGAACAAACCTAACAATACAAGCATAATTGCAATAAAGTAACCAACATACCTACTTGCAACTCCTGTTAATTGAATCATACCATTATTTTGGGCAAAGATAGAGTTAGGGAATGAGTTAAAAACTCCGGCAATGGCAGAATTAAAACCATCTGCAAGGATTCCACCTGATGCCCTCTTCATAAACTTATCACCCTCTACTTCTTGTCCGGATATCATAGAATTTGCTGTGATATCACCATAAGCTTCAATAGCAGTAATCAAATACACCAACCCTAATGATATAATAGCTGACAGATCAAAAGAGATACCATAACGAAAAGGGATAGGAACATTAAATGAGCCATAGTTATTAAGTCCAGAAAAATCAATGTCACCCATCAACCATGCCGCAATATAACCTATTAACAAGCCTATCACAATAGAGCTCATCCTAAGGTATTGATTAGAACTACGATTAAAAAATATTATTGAAAATAAAACAAGAGCAGATAGTCCAATGTGTTCAAATGCTCCAAATGTACCAGTTTCCTTGGCAACCTCACCACCTCCGCATGCCGTAACCGCAACTTTTATCAAACTCAAACCAATCAATGTAACCACTATTCCGGAAACCAAAGGAGTTATAACACGTCGAGTATATTTCAAAACTCTACTTACCAACATCTCTACTCCGGAAGCAGCTATTGTGGCTCCAAAAATAACCGGCAAACCGCCTGTCAGACCGGCAGAAATTATTGGACCTATAAATGAAAAGCTTGTACCTTGCACACATAGTAACCCACATCCAAAAGGGCCAACTTTACGACACTGCACAAATGTAGCCAATCCCGATACGAAAAGTGACATTGAAACCAAATATCCGGTTGTCTCTAAATCTAAATTCAAAGCTCCGGATATAATTAATGGAGGAGTTATAATAGCCACAAATACAGCCAACAAGTGTTGCAATGCAGCAAAAAAAGTTTCGCGAAAAGAGGGACGCTCCTCTAAACCATAAATAATTCCTTTAGGTTTGGATGATGTTACATTACTTTGATTCATACAATACTTATTCTTATCTCAGTTTAATTTGGCAATCATCCAAACTTTCAATAATAGCTAAAGATTCAACATGAACACCCAGTTGGCGTAACTTATTTCCTCCAGATTGGAATGCCTTCTCAATCAAAAATCCCATTCCAACCATTTCTGCTCCGGCTTGATTAACCAAATCTATCATACCTAATCCTGCATTACCATTTGCTAAGAAATCATCAATAAACAATACTTTATCTCCAGGCAAAAGATAATCTTTACTAACACAAACGGTATAGGTTGTATTCTTGGTGAAAGAGAACACCTCAGTCACAAGCATATTTTCCATTGTACTGGGTTGACGCTTCTTAGCAAAAACTACAGGTAATTCCAATAAATAACCAACCATAATGGCAGGAGCAATTCCACTAGCCTCGACTGTTAAAATCTTATTTATTTTAGTACCTGCAAAACGACGCACGAACTCTACAGCCATAGACTTCATCAAAATAGGATCCATCTGGTGATTGATAAAGTTATCCACTTTTAAGATTCCTCCAGGAAAACATTTACCATCTTTTAATATTCTCTCTTTTAGTACTTTCATTTTTAAGAAATTTTCGCAAAAGTAATATATTTTATTAACTTTTAAAATATAAAATCACTCTAGTGCGATACAGCAACCTAATTAGACAGACTTACCCATTTCGTAGGCTTGAGTCAAGGCTTGGTGTCCTGCTATCTCACCCTTGCCGTAAACTCCGTTACCCCATATTACGCCCCTCTCTACCGAGCCTTCCAAACACACAGCCAATCCTCGCATACACTCCAAAGTACACTCTTTAGCCTGATCCGTTGGCGCTGCAGCAGTAATAATATAGTAGAACTCTTTATTCTTTATCTCTAACCAACGGGCAACTGTTCTATCAATAACAGCTTTTAACTGAGCACAAATCGAGTAGAAATATACTGGCGAAGAGAGAACCAATACATCGGCATCAAGCATCTTCTGCAAAATAGATGTCATATCATCTTTAATGGCACACTCTCCGGAATGATCTGTACAATAATAGCATGCCATACATGGAGCCACCTTCCTACCCTGCACCCAAATCTTCTCTACTTCGTGACCAGCCTCAATGGCACCACGCATAAACTCATCGCACAATGTATCAGAATTACCACCCTTTCGTGGAGAACCTGACAGAATCAAAACTCTCTTTCCCATACTCTCGTTGGATTAACTATTATTCTGCTAAATTATAAAATAAAACCTAAAGTGTTCCAATAAAATTTATAATTTTGTCATATAACAGCATCAATAAGAATTACAGAATGAACAGTGAATATTTAGATATATTTGAGAGTAAATTGGAGCAAGAGATGCTCAAGTTATGTACATCATACAATATGTTGAGCGGAACACTGCTTGCTACCGACGACATTGATGAAAAGTGGCGAGAGCTAGCCCCGGAGTATATGGCCGATGCCGTTCTGCAAATCAACCAATACCCTACAGTTGCTATAGCGTGGGCAGGTTATCTGGGAATGGCTATTGCACATGGGTGGGATGCCGATTGGGATGCCTTTAAAGAGGTTGAATATAAATCCTATTATGGTGAGCGAGGTTTCGATGATATGGACGAGCATATCATTAAAAACCTATTGAACATTGAGTTGGAATCACCTCAGGCAACTGCCATCGAAGATATGTTACGCAGGTGCGCACAATGCGCAATCAGCATGATTCGCCACGAACAGATTGAGGGACAAACTTCCGTTATGTTCCATATTATTGCCCGCGCCTGCAAAGTGATGTTCCGCATCGGTGCAGCAATGGAGTTAAAACGCCTTGGCTACAAATTCGAGAAAGTCACCTTGGATAACTAATTATGGTAAGTTTGCTATCCAGGCAAAAAGGTCATCTAAATCATAGTCTCCTTCATGACCACGATTCCATGCAAGGCTAAAATTTACACTGCACCCTACATTAGACAATTTTGTAGCTAAATTGATAGGGACAGAAAAACCGGTATCTCTATCACGTGAACCGTGGCGAATATACCAATGACTTGCTCTATCAGCAGGGAAGAGCAGATGAAACATTGGATTCATCATGGCCACCTTTGCTTGTATATCACTACTAAGGTCATTACCTCTCTTCATTGAAGCATACTCAGTAAAATTAACGAAACTGCCTGAAGCATCTCCAAAAAGCAGATTCTCGGGAGTAGGGCGATTTCCATCAACTACCCCTATAGCATCGAAGGCCGGAGGAGTTTTTAAAGGCCTGCTTTTAGCAACATAGCTAAGATATTTACCCATATCCACATCGAGCACCTTACCGTTTCCAACAAGCAAACCTATATCCGCAGGCAACTCTACACCCTGTCTCATTGCTCTATTGGCTGATTCAATTATATACCCTTTGAGGTACTCATAGTAGTTTCTACTGTTCAATTTCTCTCCCCATGGAGCAACAAGGTTCAAACTATTCAAATAATCTCCAAACATTGCAGCCAACTCATTTGACACCTTTAGCTGATCTTTATTCAATCCCCTAACGGTTTTATTAGTAACACTATAAAGCCACTCATATGAGATATCGGAATGCTCTAAATCAACAATTGGACAATAACATATTGAGGCAAAGACACCATCAGAGACATCTGCAGCGCCCATCTCTTTTAGAAATGACTTAAATATAGGTGAATTCCCACTGCTACCCAAAAGGCTTGACATTGCACCTCCAGCGCTTGTTCCATCGGTGATAATCCTTTCAGAGTTACCAGGAATAAGCATATCATTAAAGCGTAAATAGCGTACCGCAGCTTTAAGGTCAAGAATTCCTGCAGGAGCCCGCCCAGTATAAATCTTCTTTCCATCGCTCTCAATGACCGAGTTCCAACCGCGAGATCCGGGAATACAGACAACAAATCCCTCTTTTAATGCTCTGCCCGTTGCATCATTGGGAGAGGGGTCATAAGCTTTAGTCGCCATATATCCGCCAACATAGGTGCGTAATAAAATTGATTCCCTAAGCTTGACGTTCTCTGGTACATAGATATTCAAATACTGATAATTGGAGTCCTCGACATTAGTTACATAGTAGATATTTTTATATGCCTTATAAATAATAGTGTCACTATTATTCATTATAAGAGTATCTATACTATAATCCTCACTATCAAACTTCAACGAATCATAATTTTCGTTTACAGCAGTACATGCAATCTCCATTGTACAAAGCAGTACTACTAGAAAAAGAACTATTTTATTCATCTTTTCTATAACTTTTACCTTTATACAACTTCTCTATTCGTAGATAGTGGCTACAATGCGACGCTCACCGCCGTAGTCGCGAAACTCTGCCAGATAGATTCCTTGCCAGGTGCCAAGATTCAACTTTCCATTGGTAATTGGAATTGTTAAACTCACCCCAAAGAGCGATGATTTTGCGTGCGCTGGCATATCATCAGAACCCTCCATTGTATGCAAATAGTAGGGCTCATTCTCCTTAACCAAACGATCCAAAATTTGGGCCATATCGACACGTACATCGGGATCGGCATTCTCATTAATTGTCAAACCGCACGATGTATGTTGCACAAAAAGATTCAGCAACCCTGTCTGCGGCAAAGGGTTTGGCAACTTCTCCATAATTTCACGAGTTACCAAATGGCAACCTCGCCTCTTAGCTCCTAAATAAAATGTAATTTGCTTAATCATAACTCAACAAAGATAGATAAAATTTAGGAAAATTATCTGTAACTTTGTGAAAAGTTCAAAACTAAAATAACAGACTATGCAATACAAAAACAGAGTAACCATCTTAGCTCTACTACCACTATTCTTGGTAGGATGCTATAACGACACATTCACTTCTGAGAGAAAGCTAAAGAAGTTAAATGATGAGTACTACCCTGCAATTTCTCCTATGAACGAGGAGAACCAAGATTTAGAGAATGTTAATCGAGGATTCATAAAGGGAACCGAACTGACAGAGCCTATAAAGTTGGGAAATACAGATATCTCTACATGGAACATAAATCAATATATTGACCACATGCATGGCGATGCACCTGCAACTGTTCACCCTAACTTGTGGAGAATGGAGAAGTTGAATAACTGTAACGGTCTTTATCAAGTATATCCAAAACCTGCCGACAACGCAAGCAGCAATGATCTTAAGGATGGTATTGTTTACCAGATCCGTACATACGATATTTCAACCATGAGTATCATTAAGAGTAAAAACGGATGGATAATAATTGACCCTCTTAATAGCGTTGATGCTGCACGTAAGGGATGGGAGATATTTAAAGAGAATATTGATCCGGATGCGAAATTGCGGGCTGTAATTATTTCACATAGCCATGTTGACCACTATATGGGTCTGAAAGGTGTTGTTGATCCAGCCAATATTCTACGTACAACACAAAGCAACTACTCTGATAAAATGTTGAATGGAGATAAGGTGTTGGTTATTGCTCCAAATGGTTTCTACGAGGAGGCAATCTCGGAAAACCTCTACCTTGGCAATAGCATGGAGCGTCGTGCTACCTATATGTATGGAATGGCACTTCCTGTAGATGAGTGTGGCAGTGTTGGTGCCGGATTAGGCAAGAATGTAAGTTTGTCAAGCGGTTCATTAGTGGAGCCCTCGTTCGAAATAAAAGTTGAAGAGGGGAAAATGTATAATATGAGTATCGACGGATTATCAATCTCTTTCCTCGATGCTCCTAATACAGAGGCACCTGCAGAGTTTCACATCTTCTTCAATGATTACAAGATTATGTGTCCGGGTGAAAATATTACATACACAATGCACAATTTGCTAACTCCTCGTGGAGCAAAGGTTCGCGACCCTAAGGCATTTGGTAAGGCTATTGACAAATCTATTGACTACATTGCAAAAAGTTGGGATGGCCGGATAAATGCAATTATCGGTGTTCACCACTGGCCGACATGGGGAAATCAGGAGTGCCATACAATAATGGAGAAACAGCGTGACATGTACTACTTCTTCAATGATCAGGTTATTCGACTAATAAACAAGGGTATGAATATGGAGGAGATTGCAGAGATATTCCAATTACCATCGACATTAGGAAGCGAATATTACAACCGCGGTTACTACGGAACTTTAAATCATAATGTTAAGGCTGTATTCCAACGTTACGCCGGATGGTGGGATGGCAACCCTGCCAACTACTTTAAATATCCAGATGCAGAGGTAGCAAAGCGTATGGTTAATGATATGGGAGGCGAGAAGGCAATGTTGAAAAAGGCAAAGGAGTATTTCGACAAAGGTGATTATCGTTGGACTGTAGAGTTGACTCGTCATTTGGTATTCAACAATCCTGAAAATGATCAGGCCCGCTATTTACAAGCAGACGCTTTTGAGCAACTGGCGTATGCATGTGAGGCCGGCACATGGAGAAACATCTTCCTAAGTGCAGCTTTTGAGCTACGCCACATATCACAAAGTCAATTCAAAGGTACAACCGATGAATTTATCAAACGTGCAACTTTCTCATTGACAAATCTCACTCCACACTATGCATTTGAATACTACTCTATTCTTTTGGATGGATTCCGAGCTGACGGAGTTGATAAGGAGTGGATTATCAAAATTGGCAATGATACGCACAAACTGCACCTGAAGAATGGAGTTTTGCACCATAATGAAATTTCTAATGGAGATAGCAGTGCCATAACATTTGCATCTATGAATGAGTTTGCCAAAGATTTCAACACAAATATGAGTGCAGTTGTTAACGGTCAAACAACAAATTCACCTCTATATGAGTTGTATCAATATTTCGACACCTTTAACCTTGCCTGGAACATTATTGAACCATTAAAATAGATTTTTAACAGACTCGGAGCCTGTCACCACATGTAAGTGGACAGAGCTACCGAGTGTAAGAATCTTCTACGACTTTTTCAAAGACCATGAAAACGAATTTGAATAATTAAGCCAAACTCCGTTATCTTATAAAGTGCATTGGCTCCCAAGGTTCATCGGCTGGACGGCCCGGTGCAGGCTTACCATAGGTGCATTTCAACAACCAAGCCATATTTCGGGCGAGAGTTCTCATTGTTTGCATTCCTTCGGTATCAAGTTCTGCCTGTCCCGGTTCACGGCCATACACAATATTCCAATATTGCGATGTTACTATCGGCATATTCAACATTTGAAAAGGCATATTCATTGCTTCGAATGCCGCAGTAGCACCACCTCGTCTGCACACAGCAATCGATGCAGCAGGTTTGCCCGCAATACTTGCACTATTTGAATAGAAAGCTCTTTGCAAAATGGCAAGTAAAGCTCCGTTAGGCTGACCATAATAAACCGGTGAACCAATAATCAAACCATCAACCTCACTGAATTTTTCTGAAATTCTATTACAAATATCATCGTCAAATATACAACGATGAAGTGACTTTGCAGCGCATTGACCACATGCAATACACCCGCGAACCGGACTATTACCAATCCAAACTATTTCACTCTCTATACCCTCTTTGCTTAGTTCCTGAGCCACTCTTGCTAAAGCAACTGCCGTATTACCATTTTGGCGAGGGCTTCCATTTATCAATAAAACTCTCATATCTCTCTTTATTAATTCTCTTTTACCTGTTTTCCTGTCATGTGTTCGATTGAAAAATCGAGCAAAACTGTTCGCGCTGCATTATGCTGCAACTCCGCATTATATTGCTTTACACTCCGCCTCGGTTAATTGCTGCTTAAAACGACGCATTGTTCTAAACTTTGTATCCTCGCCCATAATCAATAATTAATTCTCGTTAGTAGTGATTACTCGACAAAGATAATTAATGTTACAAATATCTCAAACTTTAAACAATTTCATATAACTTTGTAAAACACTTAAATTTGATACTATGGAGACAAAAGAGAAAGTTTTAGCTACAATGAAACAGGCCGGAGAGCCTTTGAATGCAGGAAAAATTGCAGAACTAAGCGGTATTGACCGTAAAGAGGTTGACAAAGCAATGAAGCAACTTAAAGACGAGGGTGCAATTGTTTCACCGGTTCGTTGCAAATGGGCTCCCGCAGAGTAACAACAGTATTCTATTAAACTAAATAACAACATGAAACACAAATCACTGTTTATCTCGTGCCTACTAACATTGGCAACAGCGCTTGGTAGCATTAATGCTTCCGCGCAGGTAACCTACAAAGATTACCTTAGGGCAGATGCTGTAATGAGTTATTCGGATCACGTTTACTCTGCAGCAGTAAATGCGAACTGGCTTGGAGATTCGCACTACTTCTGGTATCAAAACCATGAGAAAGATGGCGACTTCTTCTACCTTGTAAACGCCGACACCGGCAAGAAGTATAAGGCGTCTGCAAAGAGAGACCTCGCCAAATACCTTCCTAAAAAGCCTGCAGGACTTGCCGATATGCTTTTGGGCGAGGCCCCAAATGGAGCCCCTCAGTGGGGACGCTTCAACAGAAACTCGGGTGGTACACTAAAATCACCTGATGGAAAGTGGGAGGCATACGTAAAGGACAACAATGTTTACATTGCATCGACTGCAAATCCAAGAGTTGAGTACGCTCTTACAATGGATGGAAATGATAAGTTGCGTTATGATCAACGCTCATTGAGCTGGTCACCGGACTCACGCAAAATTGCAACTGTAAAGGTAAGCGAGGTTGAGGAGCGCAGAATTCCTCTAATTGAGTCTGCTCCTGCAACCCAGAAGCAGCCAATCCTTCAGTGGCGCGACTATGCAAAACCGGGCGATGTACTTCCAACATCGGTTCCTGTACTTTTCGATGTTGAGTCACGCACACAGATTCCTCTTGAGACTGCATTGTATGAGAATCAATTCTCATTACGTTTAACAGGATGGAGAGCTGACAGCCGTGCATTCACATTTGAGTTTAATGAGCGAGGCCACCAGCGTTACATTGTAGGCGAGGTTAATGCAAACAATGGTGCAATTACCCACCTTGCAGACGAGCAGACAAAAACATTCATCTACTACAACAACAACTTCCGCAGAGATATTAACGACGGAGCTGAGATGCTTTGGATCTCTGAGCGCGACGGATGGCGTCATATCTACCTTCACGACAACAAAGGCCAAATCAAACAGCAGATTACAAAGGGTGAGTGGGTTGTTCGCAACGTGAACTACGTAGATCAGGAGAACAGAGTTATCTACTTCACCGCTTCCGGCCTTGTTGCAGGCGAGGATCCATATAACCTTCACTACTGCCGTATAGGTTTCGACGGTAAGGGATTTGAGGATTTGACACCTGAGAATGGTAACCACAGTGCAAAATTCTCGGCAGACCGCAAATATTTCGTAGATGTATATTCACGTCCTGATTGCCCACCTGTAAGCGTACTTAAACGTACAGCCGATGGTTCTACTGTTGCTCAGCTTGAGAAGTGCGATGTCAGCGACTTGGTTGCCAAGGGATGGAGCATGCCTGAGGTATTCTGTGCTAAAGGTCGTGATGGCAAAACCGACATTTGGGGAAATATTCATCGCCCATCAAACTTCGATCCAAATAAGTCATATCCGGTAATCGAGATGATTTATGCAGGTCCTCACGGACACCATGTTGAGAAGAACTTCAAACCTGCAAACCACCTTATCACAAAGGTTGCCGAGCTTGGATTTATTGTTGTATCAATCGATGGAATGGGAACATGCGACCGCTCTAAGGCATTCCACGACGTATGTTGGAAGAACCTTAAAGATGCAGGTTTCCCAGACAGAATTGCATGGATGAAGTCGGCAGCCGAGAAGTATCCATATATGGATATTGAGCGCGTTGGAATTTACGGATGGTCAGCAGGAGGTCAGAATGCTATGGCTGCCCTACTATTCCACAACGACTTCTATAAGGCAGCTGTTGCTCTTTGCGGATGTCACGACAACCGTATGGATAAGATTTGGTGGAATGAGCAGTGGATGGGATTCCCATTGGATGAGTCATATAGTGCATCATCGAACGTTGACAATGCACACCTTCTTAAGGGTAAGCTATTGTTGATTAATGGTGAGTTGGACGACAATGTTGACCCAACATCAACTCTTCAGGTTGTAGCAGCCTTGATGAAGGCTAACAAGAATTTTGAGCAGCTCTATCTTCCTGGCAAAACTCACAGCCTTGGTGGACCATTCGAGCTTCACAAAATTTATGACCACTTCGTTCACTACCTTCTAAACCAACCGGTTCCAGAGTGGGAGTAAACAAGATATAAATAATAAGCGAGGGCGGCCATTTGGTCGCCCTCGTTCACTATTCTACAAATTGATATGCCAAACGTTCGTCGCCGTTCCAGCAATTAATAATGCCACAATATTTAAATCCATGCCGTTCTATAATCTGCTGCATGACCCGATTGTCGCGGTGGGTATCTATGCGAATAGAAGAGTAGTGTTTCAGTGCATAGCGCATTGCCACTGCAAAAACACCCTTAAGCTCACCATTCGAAGCAATGCGATGGATTGTTGCGTACGGCACATCGCTCAACCATTGACCATCATAAATGACATTGTAAGTAGGATCAATGCCTCCTCGCAAAACAAAGGTTGCCACAACTCTACTCATGGATTGCACCACATAACTATCCCCGCTCTCAATATCACTTAGCAACAATTCACTGCTCGGATAATCCTCAGACCACTGGTTTGGATTACCCGTACTCTTCATAAAATTACGTGCAACAGCAAAGATCTCCTGCAACCGGGGCAAATCCTCCACCCTCGTCCGCCTGATAACTACCTGATTCATGATGCAAATAATAACGTAGCTCCGAAAGTGTACTCATATTTAAATTTGAATTGTCGTATAAATTGGAGCTTTGTGCAAATATACCTATTTTTGCAAAACAATTGCTCGTTAAGAGTTAAAATAATATGAAAGAGAGGAGTTCGACACTTATAATTCTGCATATTGCGGTGTTTTTGGCCGGTTGGACCGGCATATTCGGGAAACTGATATCGCTAAGTGGTTTGCCATTGGTATGGTACAGAATGGGAGCAAGTGTCATAGTGCTGTTTGCCGTACTGCTCTTTATGGGCAAACTACACAAAACAGGTTGGAGAGCAATAGCCAAAATTTGTGGTTGCGGAGCTCTGTTAGCCCTGCATTGGGTGGCATTCTTTGCCAGTATTCAAGCATCAAATGTATCAATCGGCGTTGCTTGCGTTGCAACTTCGTGCTTCTTTACCAGCATATTTGATCCATTGATAAATCGTAAAAGAGTATCAATAAAGGATGTGGTTCTAAGTTTCATTGCCATTGCCGGCATATTGCTTATTTTCAGTATCGATATAAGGTTCAGAACCGGTATTGCACTTGGACTATTGTGCGCTGCACTCTACTCTGTATTCTCAATTCTCAATATCAATGTTGCAAAAGAGACTCACGAGGATAGCAGCACCATGCTTCTTTATGAACTTATAGGTGGTGTTCTGTTTCTGACACTTTGTATTCCTGCATACAAAACTCTCTATCCGGGCGAGGCTATATCTCCTCAGGGAGAGGATCTACTCTACATTCTGTTATTGGGCTCGGTATTCACTGTTATTCCATTCCTCTTCCAGCTTATTGCCCTGCAAAAACTCAACGCTTTTACTGTTAACATTGCATACAATTTAGAGCCACTATACAGCATTGCCATTGCTGCTATCATGTTTGGAGAGTTACGCGAAATCGGAGTCTCATTCTGGATAGGAATTGCTTTGATTATCATATCGGTAGCTTTGCAAACTCGTTCTGTTTTAAAGAAGAAGGAGTAAACGAAAATAGTATGAGACCTCGCTTAAAACAGAAGGCCTCGCCAATAGATATAGAAAATATGGAAATTAGAAAAGCTTGTCCAAAGGATGTTCCTCAAATTCTGGAGTTTATAAAGGGAATTGCCCGTTATGAGAAGATGGAGAATGAAGTTGTAGCGACCGAAAACATGCTGCACGAATGGCTGTTTCAAAAAGAGGTGGCTGAGGTGGTCTTTGCCGAAGAGGATGGTAAGGCTGCTGGTTTTGCTCTATACTTTCATAACTTCTCGACCTTTGTTGGAAAGGCGGGGATCTATTTGGAGGATCTGTATGTTTTCCCGGAGCATAGAGGCAAAGGATACGGAAAGGCTCTATTTTTGCATTTGGCAAAAACAGCTTTGGAGCGAGGTTGCGGACGTATGGAGTGGGTGTGCCTGAATTGGAATCAACCAAGCATAGATTTTTACCGCTCAATGGGTGCCATTTCGTTGGACGATTGGAAAACATATCGTCTGACCGAGGATGCTCTGAAAGAGTTGGTTTACTAAGAAAAACAGCCTCGGTTTGGTAATTCCAAGCGAGGCTGCTCATTTATCAATATATTCCGAAGAGTTCAATTTCGAAAATCAGGGTTGAACCTCCTGGGATTCCCGGCTGTGAAAATTTGCCATATCCAAGCTCAGCAGGGATATATACCTCCCACTTGTCACCGACACACATTTGTTGCATTGCAATAATCCAACCTTCAATCAATTCGTTTAGTCGAAATGCAACAGGCACTCCACCACGACTGCTATCAAATTTCTTTCCATTAATAGTCCAACCCGAATAGTGGGCGGTTACAACGCTTTGGGGAGATGGATGTTTACCATCGTTATTGCCCTCCTTAATCACCTTGTAATAGATCCCTTTAGGCAGCGCCTTAACACCCTCTTCCTTAGCCTTTTCAACCAACCAATCCCTATTGGCCTGAGCATACTCCTTTTTACCCATATCCGTTATTATTTGTATCTCCTTAACAATGCAAAGGTAAAATAAAAAACGCTATTTTTGCTACGAAGAAAATAAACAATACAATGAGTAGGATTGAAGAGGAGAAGAATACGGTTGGTATGATGGTACGACTATATTGTCGCCGCTATGAAAAGAATATTGAGTTCTGCTCTAGTTGTGCAGAACTACTGAAGTACGCCAATGAGCGCCTGACTAAATGCAAGTTCGGAGAGAATAAACCAACGTGCAAGAAGTGCCCTATTCATTGCTACAAACCCGATATGCGCGAGCGCATGAGAAGAGTTATGCGATGGGCCGGCCCGCGAATGCTACTCTACCACCCCATAGAAGCAATCAAACACCTGATAAGGGAGATAATCTAGAGCAGTATCCACTCAATAATCATTGCTAATACTTCAGGGGCAAAAGTCTCTTCAATTGTTCGATATTCAGTAACTGCACCTGTACTACAATGCTGGAATAGGTGATTAACACCTTCAACTGTTTCTATTCGGTTTTTAGGATTAGAAGGGATACCATTGCGTATTGCATTCAGATTACTTTTATAATCTACCTGTTTGTCCTTCAATCCATTCAAAGCGAGCACCGGACACAACACATTTCCAAGCAAAGGGCGTATATCCAAAGAGAGGAAATGAATCATATATGGCATTTGAATTTGAGCCACCGCAGCCCAATAATTCTGCACCAGAGATGCCGGAAGAGCATAATCATCCGGATTCGGCATTTCGCCTCCCTTTACACGAACATTAAAGGCTGTTTCTATCAATTTACAATATGAATTAATGACATCATCTGTAAATCCGAGTTCTTGAAGCGCTACCCTATTCTGCCAAACCAACGCTTCAGCTCCTCCGATTGCCATTCCGGCAAGAGAGACAATAAAATCCGCCTTATTCTCGGCCGCAATCATCATTGCTACTGTTCCTCCCTCACTATGTCCCAGCACACCCACATTATCAAACCTACATCTTAATAAATCTATACCTGCCAAAGCATCGGACTTAAAATCCTCGATGGTCCACTCCTGCGATTTTGCAGAAGAATCGCCAAATCCCCTATCGTCATATCGTAAAGTTGCAATACCCTGACGAGCAAGGGCATCTGCAATAACGGCAAACGGCTTATGGTCGAAAAGTTCTTCATCGCGATTCTGCAGACCGCTACCGGTTACCATCAATAATACTGGAGTTTTTCGCGAATATCCTTCCGGCAAGGTTAGAGTGCCATTAAGTTCAATGTTCCCATTATTAAACACAACCTCTTCTGTAGCATAAGGAAACGGTCCAACTGGAGTCTGCGGGCGATTGGGTTTATCCTCGCCCAAAGTAAGTGTCAAAGGCAATGATATATTCATCTGATTAAAAGTACCGACAATCTTATCCTTACTCCATTGGCCTTCATAAAGTACCGCAAGCGATGGTATTTTAATGGTAATCTTCCCCCCCGCACCTCTATCTACCTGTACAGGAATTCCCTTAGCACCTTGATCAGGCGAATCCATTGTCGGGTTATCTTCATCAAGATGGAAGATTAGTGCTAATTTTGTTCCCTGCACTTCAAGTTTGCCAGACCATGTTCCGGTCTGTGCATTAGCATACATTATAGCACAAAACAGTATGGTAGTAATAATCAATACTCTCTTAATCATATATCCTTATTCGTTATTTTTCAGCCATTTGTCGGCCTGCTTCGTATGCCTTTTGCAAATCCTCTTCCCAATGGGCATCGCGCCATGCGTGTTTGGCCTCTTCCGAAAAACTGCCCAGCTCGTAATTTTCATATTTCGCCACCTGACATGTGTTATAGCCGACAATGCGCTGAGGTTCGCCAAGTGCCGATGTAATGCACCACTCCATTGTTCCGAAACTGTTGCTATTATTGCGTTCCGGTGTACCATTCATGGTTTCAACAAGCACCACGGGCATACGCTTAGGGGCAGTCAAGCTGTAGTCATTATACGAGAGCCACGGGAATGACAAACGCTCCAGAAAGGCACGCATCATTCCGGTCACCTCGCCAAAATAGATGGGCGAGCCAAGCACAAGACCATCCGCCTGTGAAACCTCGTCCAAAACAGGAGTCAGAGCATCTTTGAAACGACAAATGTTCGATGCCTTGCCCTTAAGCTTACAAGCCATACACGACATACAACCTTTATAGGCGAGGTCATAAAGTCGCACGGTCTTAACTTCTACATCACTACCCACAGATTCTGCCCCTTCTGCAAATCTCTGCAACAACATTGCTGTATTCATACTCTTTCGAGGACCACCATCGATAATCATTATCTTCTTCATACTCGTTAGTATTTACTCTGTACTCCTATATAACTTAAATCTCGACAAAATGGTTTCAATAATCCTACCCTCGCCCATTAGCCAAATTGTGGTTTTAGATAGAAATTCAGCATAAAATATTACCACTAGACGTATTCGCTATATATATTGCGAAATTAACTTATTATTAATAACTTTTCAGGTATTATTTCAGAAAAATCACCAAAACCTATCTTTTAGAGTTATTTCAGTATGTGAGATTATCCGTAATATTTGACTAAGTAGATATAACGATATGAATTTAGATGAACTGCGGTTACTGAATGAGTGTCGCCATCAATATTTTATATCTTCTTATTTTGGAAGTATTGTCAGTTGTTTATTATACACATTCTTAAATGAAATTATAATTTTTGACAGAGATAATCCAATAGGTTTTAGCTGCGTTTGAATCAATGAAAGCAAGTGTTCGTTGTTTCGTGCATAAATTTTCACAAACAAATCATATGCTTCATTCGTGCAATGAACTTCAACAATTTCAGGAATAGATTTTAATGCATCGATAATATTCTCAAATAGAGAATCATCTTTAAGCGTAAGTCCAACATAAGCACAGGTATCATAACCTATTTTTGCAGGATCAATGATATATTTTGAGCCTTGAACAACTCCTAATGCGGTAAGTCGTTTTACTCGTGTATGAATGGTTGTACCGGAAACTCCACAGGCTCGGGCGACTTCTTGAAAAGGAATATTGCCATCCTTCGCCAACATTTGAAGGATTTTTTCATCTATTTCATCAAATTGATTATTCTCCATATGAAAATCATTTGTTTGATGCAAAATTACATATATTTCTCCGATATTCGATGTTCGTAGCTTTATTATATTTTATCTAACCATAATTTACTACATGCATCACTTGGCATTCGCCAGTCACCACGGGGACTAAGAGAAACACTGCCAACTTTAGGACCATCAGGCATACATGAGCGTTTGAACTGTTGTGCAAAGAATCTACGGGTGAAGATGGAAAGCCAATACTTTATGATGGATTCATCGTAGGAATCAGCAAAAGCGATAGTCGCCAAGTATAGAATTTTTCGGGGAGTTGCTCCATAGCGTATGAAGTGGTACAGGAAGAAATCGTGTAGCTCGTACGGACCCACTACATCTTCAGTACGTTGTTCTATCTCCTCATTTTCGCCAGATGGTAGTAATTCCGGACTTACAGGTGTGGAAATTATATCCAGCAGAATAGTTCGAAGTGCCGAATCGGTCTT